>CAZUHN010000114.1:0-8010 GCA_964620535.1 uncultured Nitrospinaceae bacterium
CCAACGCCATGATTTCCCCCCACATCGGGGGCATCACGAACCGGACTCTGAGGGCCACCGCGGAGACCATGTGCCGGAACGTCCGGATGGCCGTCGAGGGCAAGCGGCCCGATACGATCGTGAACGCCGAGATCTACGATTCATAGCGATTCGTGGTTGAGGAAGATTTTTCACGGGAGAGAAGGACAATCGTAATCGAATTTTCCGACATTTGGGATTTTCACACTGATCTCCGGCACGTGATGGTGGACCCTCCTGACGCGCCCCACTTTCTGCATCAGCTAGACCTTCCCACGGCGATAAAGTTGGGCGGGTTTTTTACCGCCACCTGGCGCTTGGTGGTTGCGCCGCAGGCCGACCAAATCGATTTGCTGAAAGAGCATATGGCCGTGATAAAAGGAGGTGAAGGGCTCACCCTCGTTCGCTCGGCCGCCGATATCGAGGGTGTCGGCAGGCAGGTTCTCCACGCCGAGGGCATCTACTTCATCGAAACGGGAAAGGATTTGGATCTCCTCGACTGGATCTGGGAGGAGGGCTTCCGGAGCCTCGGCCCGCTCTACAACGAGGACAACGCCCTCGGCGGAGGAGGAAAGGGAGATCCCGGCCGCGGGCTTACCCCCCTGGGCCGCGACCTGGCCCTGAGGGCTTGGGCGAAGGGTTTTTTGATCGACAGCGCCCATATGAACCACAAAACTCAGGAAGATCTCATCGACCTGGCCCTCGCGACGGGAAACACGGTCCACTGCACCCACGGGCATCTGGACGCCCCCCTGCGGCCCGAACTTGGCCAACGGGGAATCCCCAGGGAGTTGGTGCGCAAATTCTTTGAAACGGGCGGCCTGTTGGGTCTCAAACCCCACCCCGGCTTTCTGGGCACTTTCGAGCGCCATCTTGAGGAAATCGATTTTCTCGCCGAAATCGCCCCCGACCAGGTGGTCTTCGGGAGCGACTTCTGCGGCATGACAGTTCCCCGTCCGGACGGGGTCCGCGTGTTCGAGGAATGCAAGGGAATTTGGGGGGTTCCTGGTTTCGCGGAACGCCTCGCCGGGATTCATGGAGAGGATTTCGCGCGGGGCTATTTCGGCGGTACCTTGAAGGCGCTTCTCAAACGGACGCTTTCTTGATCGAGATAAACAGAACCCTTCCGGTTCGCGTTTTTCCGCAACCCGGTCAATTCCCGGCTTGAATCTCCCCGTTTTGGATGCCGTTTCCGAAACGGCGGGGCGGCAACCCTTCCGGAAGGCGATGCTATTCCGGTTCTTTTGAAACAAACTTTTCCATTTGCGCCTGAACGGCCAGCCGGTCGATTTTCCCGGGTCCGTTCAGGGGCATCTCTTCCACGATGGCGACCCTTCGCGGATGGGCGTAGGGTGGCCCGTTCTCCAGGCAGTATGCCCTCAGCTCCTCCTCCGTAATGGCGGCGTTCGGGGCGGGTACGATCATGGCCGCCGGCACGACGCCTTTCACCTCGTGCGGGACGGGGACCACCGACGCCTCCGAAACACCTGGGTGGCGGAGTAGGAGATTTTCAACCTCCTTCGGATAGATGTTGATTCCCCCGGTGACGAACATGTCGTCCGTTCGCCCGCGAAAATAGAAGAATCCTTTCTCGTCCACACTGAAGATATCGCCCGTGCGCAGCCAACCGCCTGCCAGCCGTTCCCTGTCCACCTCCGGCAGGTTGTGGTATCCGGGGGTGACGCCCGGGTTTTTCACCCACAGTTCGCCGTAGATATCGCTTTTTTCCCCATCGGCGTCGACGAGTTTGACCTCTCCCTCCGGCCAGGGCACTCCGCAGCTCCCAATCGGCACCTTCCTCCCGTCCAGCGGTTTTCCGAGCATGATGGGTCCTCCTTCGGTCAGGCCGTAATTTTCAGAGGTCAGGACGCCGAAAGCCTCTTCGACGGTGTGGAAGAGTTCCTCCGGGACCGGGGCCGATCCGATCTTCAGGCTTTTGAGGGCGGAGAAGTCCAGGCTTTCGATAAGGTCCTTGTGCTGGAGCAGGAGGGTGAACACCGCGGGCACACCTCCTGTGTGGGTGCACCGGTACTCGGAGAGGGCTTGAAGGAACCGGCGCGGCTCGAAATTGGGCAGGATCACGACCGATCCGCCGATGTGCAGGAGGGGCTTGAAGGCGGCAGCCATGGCGTGCTTGTGGTAGAGCGGTGTGGCGACTAGGTTTCGATCATCGGCCGAACTTGGCCAGTGGCGCTGGAGGCAGCGGATCCACCAAAGCTGTCCCGCGTGAGTGAGGGCGACGCCCTTGGGTCTTCCTGTCGAACCCGAGGTGTAAGAGAGAAACGCTAAGTGATCGGCCGGGAAGGAGGGTGGATCGAATTCCGTTTCCGCTGATTGGAGGGCTTCTTCGTAATCGGTCCAGCCCGGCGGGACGGGTTCAATTGCGATGCGCAGCGGAAGCCTCGCCTCGTCCACTACCTTCAAGACATGTGGGTTGCAGCCCGGTTCAACGACGGCCGCCTTGCAGCCCGCGTCCCGGACGATATACGCCAGAGTGTCTTTTCCAAGCTTGATGTTGAGGAGAACCGGCACGACGCCTGCGCGAATCGCGCCGAACATGATTTCAATAAACTCGAAGCGGTTCCCCACCGCCATCGCGATCCGGTCGCTCGGCTTAAGCCCCAGGCCGCTGACCAGGGATGCGAACCGGTTGAGACGAGCCTCGAGTTCCTGGTAGCGGACCTCCCGTGGCGCATCGCCCGAGAGGTCAATGAAAGCGAGGTTATCTGGATAGGCGGCGGCGGCGGCGTTGGAGTAATATCCTAGATTTTCGGGATACTTTCTGGACGTATCCATGACTGATCCCGTGGCCGTCTTCAAACGGTTTTTCCGGAAAGGATTTCCTCCATCCGCTTCTGGACGATCATTCTATCTATCTTGCCCGGACCGTTGAGGGGCATTTCGTCTACAAAAACGATGCGACGCGGATGGGCGTAGGGCGGGCCATTCTGGATGGCGAACGCTTTCAGATCCTCCTCCGTCGTGGCGGTGCGTTTTGCCAGGACCACCATCGCCACGGGAACATGGCCTTTCACATCGTGGGCGGCGGGGACCACCGAGGCTTCCGCCACATCGGCGTGGCTGAGTAGGAGATTTTCAACTTCCTTGGGATAGATGTTTTCTCCGCCTGAGTTGAACATATCGTCCGTGCGCCCGCGGCAGAAGAAGAATCCCTCTTCGTCCCTGCTGAAGAGGTCTCCCGTCCGCAGCCAGCCGTCCACCAGGCGCTCCTTGTTCACCTCCGGAAGGTTGTAGTACCCGGGCGTGACACCGGGATTTTTCACCCAAAGTTCTCCATAAGTTTCGCTCTTATTTCCCTCAGGATCCACGAGCTTGACTTCCCCCTCCGGCCAAATTATTCCGCAGCTTCCCGGGGGCGCCTTCCGGCCGTCGATGGGTGGACCGATCATAACGGGCCCTCCCTCGGTCAGGCCGTAGCTCTCAGTCACGGGAACGCCGAACGTCTTTGCGACCGTGGTGAGAAGTTCGGCCTGCACCGGGGCCGAGCCGATCTTCAGGCTCTGCAGCGCCGAAAAATCCAGGCTGTCGAGCAGATTTTTTTCTTGCAGCAGAAGGGTGAACACAGCGGGCACTCCTCCTGATCCGGTGCAGCGATACTCGGAGAGGGTTTTCAGGAACCGTCGCGGCTCGAAGTTGGGAAGAATCACGACGCAGCCCCCGACGTACAGAAAAGGCTTGATGGCGCCCGCCATGGCGTTCTTGTGATAGAGGGGAACGGCGGTTAGGTAGCTGTGTTCGGATGCGCTCGGCCAGTAGTGCTGGAGGCAGCGGATCCACCAGAGTTGCCCCGAGTGCGTGAGCACAACTCCTTTGGGCCGACCCGTCGAGCCCGAGGTGTAGGGCAGGAACGAGGGATGGTCGTCTGGGATTGTGGGCGGGTCGAAGGCTGAATCCGCCCCTTGGAGGGCGTTTTCGTAATCGGTCCAGCCAGACGGGGCCGGGTCGAATGCGAGGCGGACTGGAAGCTTCGCCTCACCCGCCACTTCCGTGATGAAGGCGTTGCACCCCGGCTCCACCACCGCCGCCCTGCAGCCCGCATCCTGGACGATGTAGGCCAGGGTATCCTTTCCTAGTTTGATGTTGAGGGGAACCGGAACCACCCCGGCGCGCATCGCGCCGCACATGATTTCAACGAACTCGAACCTGTTTCCCACCGCCATTGCCATCCGGTCACCCGGCTTCAGCCCCAAGCCGCTGATGAGGGAAGCAAAACGGTCGAGACGCTCCTCGAGTTCCACATAGCGGACCTCCCGCGGCGACTCGCACGAAAGGTCGACCATGGCGATGTTATCGGGATAGGCGGTTGCAGCGGCGTTTGTATAATAACCAAGGTTGTCGGGATGTTTGCCGGACAGATCCATCGCTAAATCCTTGGGTGGGTGAAAAAGAAGAAAGAAGGAAGATCAATGTTCCCGCAAAAATAGTAGGAAGTCTGCCGAGGGTATCACAGTGTATCGTTCAATCCCACGCCGGAAGGGAGGCGGCGTTTCGCCCGGCGATCCTTCCTCCGACAAAGCACTCGGCCAGGTTCCCCCCCGACATGTAGAGGTGCCCAAAGACGCTGCCCAGCTCTCCGGCCGCGTAGAGCCGGGGGATCGGTTCTCCGAAAGAATTCAGTATTTCCTGGTTTGCGCTGTGGATCGGCCCGCCTTGGGTGTTGGACACCACCGGCCAGATCTCTCCGAAATAGAAGGGAGGCGTCTTGACCTCCACCATGCTCGAAGGAGGGCGGCGGAAGTCCTCGTCCTCTCCCTTCCGGCAAAAGGCGTTCCATTGGTCGAGGGAGGCCTGAAGGACACCCTCGTCCAAGCAGTTGTGGGCCGCGAGCTCCGCCACCGAGTCCGCCCGCCCCAGGATTCCCAGATCGACTTCCTTCAAGTTGTCCTGGCTCCAATTGAAGGAGGCGTTCCGGTCATTGTAGGTGACCGAGCCGATGGCATAGAGTTTTCGGGCCTCCTCATCGAATATGAGGCGGGAAGGAATACGCGGATAGGACTGTGTGATTGGATCGTAGAATTGCATGGGCCGGTGCCCCGTATCCTGGACGTAGGGCGCGTATTCGTTCATATAGCGCTTCCCCGTTTTGTCGAGGATTATCCAGCCCATCTTGACGTCTTTCCGGGCTCCGTCGGGAGGAAGCCAATCCGGCAAGCGCTTGAGGCGGACGGCGTAGGGATAGCTGGGATCGGGATGCTTGAAGCCGTAGGACCCGTGGTAATGCCACATGTGCCACAAGCCCGCGCCGACGTCCGCCGCCATTCGGATGCCGTCGCCCGTGTTTCCTTTGAACGCCGCGGATAGAACGGGTTTTTCCTGCCAGTACTGCCGCTTCATTTCCTCGTCCGCCTCGAATCCGCCGCAGGCGAGGATCAAACCCCGGCGGGCTTTCACGAATTTTTCGCTGGAGCCGGAGCGAATCGTGAGGCCGCAGACTTCGCCCCCGGGATTGGTGATCAAGCGGTCCGCTTCGGTCGATAACCGTGTGTCGATCCCCCGTTGGGCAACGTTGTTCTCGATTACCTTGAAGAGGCGCGTGCCGTCGGCGCGCATGAGGCCGCTGACATGAGGGTAATCGACGGTCGCGTCGAAGTCCGGGAATTCCCTGATGGTGATGGCTTCGAACGCGTCGTAGCCGGGGAGGGGATAATTGGCGGGGGCCTTTTTTATCGTAAGTTTTGCCTTGGTCTTTTTGGCGAGGTCCCCGATGTATTCGGGAAGATCCCTCATGCCCTCGGCGAAAGTGCGAAGCACATCGTCCGGGGTGGTTCCCGCATTCGTTGCTTTGAGGTATTGGAATGCATTCTCGGTGTCGCGGGCGAACCGAACGCTCCCCCCGGAGCAGATCGAAATACCTCCGGGGTCGGGCATTTTCTCGATGAGCAACACTTTGCCGCCTTCGTCGTGCGCCTCGATCGCCGATATGCCCCCAGCGTAGCCGAAGCCCACAACGACGATATCGAATTCTTCGTCCCAGGAAGAAGGAATTTCTGATTTCTTGCCTTTCATGTTCAAAAGAGTTTTTCCTTTCCTTGGGGCCGGCTTGATGCGGGGCGGCTAGGGGGAAGCGCCGGCCATTTCCGGCCGTCCCCGCATCCGATTAATTTTATGGATAAAAAGGGGGAGATGCAGCAGCCTGCCGCACCCCCGCATTTGTCCCGCAATTCTTTGCCGGACAAAGGACGATTCCGGTGATTTAAATTTTTCTGCCGATGGCAAGGACTTTCTTGAATTTCTCTTCGAGCGTAAGGAATTTTTCGTCCAGTTGAAGGCCCAAAGAGTTCACCATCAGGCTCATGAAGGCCCGGTACGAGGTGACGGTGCATATCTCGATGATCTCCTCATCGGAGAAGCCGGCGCTACGCATATCATCTAGTGATTCGGGAGTGATTTCGTGTGCCGCGGTCGCTACCTGCAGGGCGAAATCAATCAGGCGAACGTCTTTTTCATCTAAGCCGGCGTTCTTATAGTTCCGGACGATTTCGATAATGCGCTCGTGTGTCGTGTTCAGCGCTTTTCGCAAAAGCTCGCCGTGGACCACCGAACAAAAGCTGCATTTATATTTCATGGCGACAAGCGTGGCGATGTACTCTTCGCGCGCACGGCCGAGAGAAGAACCGCCGAAGGTGAGCGCGTGCTTGAATCGCCACCACGTCTTGAGGACCTCCGGCTTCTTGCTCATCATCTTGGTGACAACCGATACGGCGCCGTTATTGGAAATGTCCTCTTCGTATACTTCGCGGACGAGCCCTTCGGCTTCCTCTGGAGAGACGGTGGCTATCCAAGCCGTTCCCGGAGCCGAAACCGTACCGCTGGTTTTCTCAGGCACACAAAATCTCCTTCAATGGAGAATGAAATCTGTCTTTCGGCGTATGGATTTACGGTCGAATACTATCAGAATTCAATAAAAGGGAAAACTGAGGCGGGGAAGATGACGCCTCTCTTTTTCTCGTCGACGCCTCCTCTGCGGTTCGCGCTCCCGGGGGACCGGGACCTTTGCCCCTCAATTCGGGAAACCTTTTTGGCCCCCAATAATGTTGCAGAAAGCCATTCCCCGGGATAAATTGTAATACATGCTGTTGTAGCGCGATTCTTGTTCAGTCAGGCCGGTTTCATTTTTCTCTGAGGAGAGTGTATGTCTACAGTACAATCATCAGCCAAAAAACGCTGGGCCCTTGTGGATTCGACCTCCATCGGCGTCGACAAGAAGTACGAGCCTCCCCTCATCATCGCCTGGGGGGTCGACAGCCACGCCGTGGGCACCCAGACCATCACGATGGGTCGCACCATCATCCCGCCCAAAGGCCGGAACCAGCGCCACTACCATGTCTGCGACGCAACTTTTTTCATCATCCGGGGCCCCATCATCGCCTGGATGGGAGAGGAGAAGGAAGAGCACACTGTACAGTCTGGCACGTTCGTCTACGCTGCGGCGGGGGAGATCCACGGAATCTACAACCCCAGCGAGACCGATGACGCCGAACTCGTCTTCACATATGGGAATTGTCCGAACCGGGACGCCGCGCGGACGATTTACGTCGAAGACGCCTGGATGGAAGAGGACAAGAGGGAGAGATTCCCGAAATAGGCCGGATTCCCTCGAGAAGGAAATGGCTTTCTCGATGTGATTCAGCCGGAAATATCCCCACGTCCGAGGAGTTTGATGCCGCCCATTTTCTCGGGGCGTGATGCAGAAGAAAAAGAGCGCGAGTGGGGTTTCTTAAAGATTTCAGTAAATGCGGCCCTTTCCCAAATACGTTCGGCGAGCGAGTGATATTGGCATGGTTGGCAAGAAAAACGATTTTTGGTATGCTCCCTCGTACTTACACGCATAAACGAAACCGATATAGTGGAAGCATGGAAATTAAGGTGGGCGGACCACCAGGTTGACCACCTAAGTTGTTGTCAAAAAGTATCTCTACATTAAGGTAGTTTTCACTTCAGTTCGTCTGTCACCTCCATTTTTTTGGTTTT
>CAZUHN010000115.1:0-11060 GCA_964620535.1 uncultured Nitrospinaceae bacterium
TAAGCGCTCCGGCCTCTCTCAAGCCATCACCCAATCGAATTAATTCCCGCCAACGACCGCGGGAAACCAACCGCTCCGATTCGTCATACGTTGCAATCGCCAGCCGTGACGCATTTGTACCAAAGTCAATTACGGCCGCAAACGGTCCGCTTTTACCTTCCAGAGGGATGGACCTTGAGCAAAAGATAAGTGAATGGATTATTGCGCACGGTATCGTTCCTTAAGCTCACAATATGCTTTATATGTTTGCTGAAAGCGGACCCGCTCTTCTTTGTCCAGTTCCCTTATTCGCTTGGCGGGAATTCCCAACCACAAAGAGTAAGGATCAATGACTTTTCCCTCCGGAACGAGAGCCCCCGCGCCAATTACGGCGCCTTCTCCAACCTTGACATTGTTCAACACGATCGCCCCCATGGCAATAAGTGCCCGATTTCCCACTTCACAACCGTGAATGATCGCTCTGTGGCCGATGGAAACTCCATCTCCAAGGATACAGGGATATAGCCCTCCTTCCACGTGAAGAATGGAGCCGTCCTGAACATTGGTTCTTTTCCCCACACGAATAGGCATTACATCACCACGTAGAACACATCCATACCAAATGCTGCTTTCCTCACCAATTTCTACATCACCGGTAAGGATAGCTGTCTCCGCGATCCAAGCCGTCGGATGGACCTGGGGAAGTTTGTTGTCAAAAGGGATTAACATTCAATTTTGGCCTAGAATTTCGAATCCTGGCTTTTGGAAGCAACTATTTTGTTTCCACCAACAAGATACGGAGCCGTTTTCCACTGCTCGTTCCGCAATTCAACCAACCTACGATAATCGGCTGCGTCCTTTGAAGACACAGGGAATCCCGAAGGGAGAGTAGCTTTAAGAGGGTCGAGCGGTTTGTTATGGCGTTTCATACGGAAATCCAAATGAGGGCCGGTCGAAAGGCCTGAAGAACCGACAAAACCGATTATTTCGCCTTGACGTACCCTTCGTCCCTTTTTGACTCCCCGCTGTATCCGCGACAGGTGGAGATAAAACGTTTCGTACCCCCCCTTATGGCGAATCTGAATCATCTTTCCGGCAGAGCCCTTCCAACCCGCCGACGTAATTACTCCATCCGATACGGTATGTACAGGCGTCCCTGACGGTGCAGCGTAATCCACTCCATAGTGCGGACGGTACCGCTTGAGTATTGGGTGGAATCGCTTACGGGAAAAATGAGAACTTATCCTTGTAAATCGCAACGGCGAACGGAGAAATGCGCGACGCAAGCTTTTTCCCTTTGGCGTATAATACCCCGCCTTGCCTTGGTCAAAGAAAATAGCGGTCTTCTTTTTTCCGCCAGTCACAAACTCGGCAGCGAGAATTCGGCCGAAAATCGATGGCTTTCCCTCAAGGAAACGACGCTCGATGAGAACCTGAAGTCTATCGCCCTTCTTTTGATCTTTGTGAAAATCGATTACCCAAGCAAAGATTTCCGCCAATTCCATGGCCATGGCAGGAGATCCTCCGCCCTCTGAGACAGCACGGAAAAGGGAATCTTGAACGACTCCTTCCAGGCGAAAAACCTTTATCTCATAGGGGATACGCTCCATTCGGGCCCGGAGCTGATTCAATCGGGTCCGGTATACTCGAAGCTGGTTGTCATCATCGACCTGAAGAACTAATCGGCGCAATCTGCCCTTCCCCACTGCCAGTTCGTACCACCGTCCGACCCCAATGCGTGAAAGGGAATATACGTCCCGGCTCACGTCCAGAATCCTCCGTATCTCGTCACCATTCATCCGGTTCGCCGCAAGGATTTCGGTGGCGGTGTCTTTTGATGCCACCTGGAATACATGAACCGAAACGGAGGGATCGTCCGGGAGTGCATCGGGGGGCGCAACCCGGCCGCTGGGCAAATCCAGCGGTTTGAGGGGAGGGCGCCTTCGAACAGATACGGTCCGGCCTTTGTCCAGTTCCTCATTACCTTCCAGGATCGCCCTTTTCAGGACCGTAAGCTGGACCCAGAAAAGCTGGCAGCCGGAAAGGATGAAGGGCAGTGAGGCGAAGAGGAGAATGACTAGAAGGGGAGCCCACTTTCCGGGCGAGGGCCGGTGAGGCCGCCCCGGTGAGGGACTCGGCGACGCTGCGTAACTCATTGAAAACCTTTCGGTATGACGGGCGATCCATTCTCTTACTGGGTAAATAAAATTCTTGGCGTATTACATTAACTTGCATTAGGTAAAACCCTATCATATCGATCTTTATAGAATTTCTCAAGAAGATATGCCCACCCGCCGGGAGGAGAGATGGGCGGCCCGGAAACAGGGGGGAATCGGCGCATCATCGCCCCGAGAATATATACATATATGATGCACATATCTCAACAAAATGATCATTTCCATGAGGCGGTGGGGGCCCCCTGGAGGCGGGCTGGGGAGGGGATGCCGGACAAAGAGCCACCCCTCACTCCCGTTCTAGGGACCTCAATAAAACGGGATATTTGTTAGGGGGGAGGAACCGCGCGCGGTTTTCCGGCAATGAAAACCTGAGGAGGCCCGAAACCCTTTTCAGGGTGGCTGCGAGCGCACCGCGCTCCGGATGAGCTCGAGGGCGTAGACCGGGGCCCGCGCCTGGATGAACTGCTCATTCCCCCCGAAATTCCCCTCGTAGCGAAGAACGCCGCTCCCCGTGTCCAGGGCGATATAGGTGTTCCCCGGGACGGCGGGCGACTTCCCCTCCTCGGGCTCGATCCCTGGCGGCGGATTCGGCCCCACGATGGCGAGCCCCAGGTCCGCCCCCGCCTCCCGCCGGACGATCCGGGCGAAGGCCTCGGCGGACTCCGCCCCGCCCCCTCCGCTTCGGTCCAGAACGCCGAACAAGCGGGCCAGCTCCGATACCTCGAGGGCCACGATCCCCCGCCGCAGGAACCGCACCCGCTCGGGCGAGGCGCAAAGGCGCTGGATCACCGCCCCCCCCGTGTTCGACTCGACGACGGCGATCGTCAGCCCCCGCTCCGTCAGCATCCCGGCCACAACCTCCTCGAGCCGGACCTCCCCCGTCCCGAAGATGGAATCCCCCAGCCGCTCGCGCACCTTGGCCTCCAGGGTGCCGATCATCTCCTCCGCCCTCCCGGCGTCCGCCGCCTTGGCCGTGATCCGCACGTCCACCTGTCCCGGATGGGCGAGCACCCCGATGCTCGGGTTGGCCGAGGCCGCGAACAGGTCCCCGATCATCTCGTCCACTCGGCTCTCCCCCAGCCCGCAGGTCCGGAGTACCCGCGTCCGAATAACCTCGCCCAGCCGGAACTTTTCCCGTAGATACGGCACCGCCCGCTCGGCGATGATGAAGCGCATCTCGTGGGGCACCCCCGGCGCGGCGATGATCACCCCCTTCGCGTCCCCGGCAATGAAGCAGGGCGCCGTCCCCCGGGGGTTTTCGATGACCTCCGCCCCCGCCGGGACGAAGGCCTGCTTCCGGTTATTTTTGGTCATCTTGAAGCCGCGGCGCAGGAAATACGACTCGATGTAGTCGTACAAATCCTGGCGGAACTCCAGCTCCACCCCCATCACCCGGGCCACCGCCTCCCGGGTCAGATCGTCCACGGTCGGCCCCAGCCCCCCGGTGGTGATCACCACATGGCTCCGCGCGTGGGCCGCCCCGATGGCAGCGCATAACCGCTCCAGGTTGTCCCCTACCACCATCTTGAGGTGCAGGTTCACCCCGATGGCCTTGAGCTCCCGGGCGATGAAGGCGCTGTTCGTATCGATCAGGTCCCCCAACAGCATCTCGGTGCCGATGGCGACGACCTCCCCCCGCACCGTCTCAGCCATGCGTTCTCCCTCACTTTCGCAGAAAGATCCGGAATGGACTCCCCAGGGCAAGTGCGCCCCCAGGACGGTACCCCTCCCGGGGCGAAAATCTTAGGGAAGAGTGCCTATCCCGGCAAGGGGTACGCACCTCACGGCAAGGGCATGCCCCCCCCCGGCGCGGGGTACGCCCCCGCATGGGGTACCCCCCGGCGACGGTTGTGGGACGACAATAGGAAGCGGCGCGACTATGGGAGGGCTGGCGCGCCCTCCCGGGGGCCGGGCCCATCCCGCGCGGAGCACGCCGCCGGAGGATTTTCTTAGGATGGAATCCGCCGCTGAAAACCGGAGGAACTCCCGCTACTCGATTTCCCTGATCGAGATGATCGTAGTGATGCCGGCGCTCTCGGACACCCTCCTCGTCCCGGAGGATGTCAGCGCTGACGGTTTCCGGAACATCGTGGCCAGGAAACCGGACTCCGGCGTGGAATACGACCTCTCCGTCTGGGTCGGGGACGCCGCCTTCGAGGGAATCAAGGCCTCAGCCATCCGGATCCGGAAGGGTGGAGGAGAACCCGGCGGATGGGACGCCGGCCTGGGATTGCGGATTCCCGAAAACGAACGGGCGCGGTTCGCCGCCGCCTTGGAGAACCTCACAGAAAGGGAGCCGGAGACGTAACCGCGCAGCGGCCGGCGCGCCCCGTGGCATGGCCCCGGAGATGTGCTACAAATTGGGTATCCGGCTGTTGAGGAGAGTTCCCATTGCGGCTTGGGTGTGCGTGCACAAATTTCCGGACGCCGTTCGAGATATCCTTTCGGCGCTTCGGTGAATCCTGGCAGAAACGGGACATACGGAAGTGTCAACCGCTCCCTTGGACGGGCGGGATCGATCCGGGAACGAGGACGGCGGGAGCTTGAAATACGGGAACAAGGAGATTGAATTGCATTTCCCCATCGAGAGAGAGGAACGTGATGGCAAAAGAGTTGAGTTGGAAGGATGTGGTTCCGGAATTGTTGCCGGAACGGGTGATGGAGCATTTCCCGGTCCATCGGGAACCCATAATTCCCACCCTGGACAAGCCGGTGATCATCGAGAGCGCCTGCCCCGGCTGGCAGGTGGGCGGGGAGCGGTATCCCGCCATCCCGTACACCATCGAGGACCAGGTGAAGGAGTCGATCGACTCGTTCCGCGCGGGGGCGGTCGCGGTCCACATTCACCCGCGCAATCCGAAGACCGGCGTCGCCCAGGTCAACCCGCATCTGCTCAAGGAGGTCATGGACCCGGTGTTCGACGCGGTGGGTGACATCGTGACCCTCAACCATACCTGGGCAGCGACGGAGGAGGCGGACTATATCAACGAGACGGAGGAACTCCTGAAACTCGGCAAGGGGAACAAATACTGCCAGGGTTCGGTCGTACTCCCCGCCGGTTTTCGAAGTGGCACCGGCGCTTACCACACCGAAAGGTCCGTCAGCGAAGGGGTCAAATGGCTCGAGGAGATGAGCGTTAAGCCGATATATCAACTCTACGATACGTTCGTGAGTTGGGGTTTGAAACAGAAGGTTTTCGACCGCGGGATCGGCGGCTGGAAACCATTTGTTTTCAACCTTCACCTCGGGAAGCACCATGCCCACGCGATCCACAAAAACCCCTGGTCGTTGCTGCAACTGATCACGAACTATCACATGGTCTCCGACACTATGCCGGGTTCCGTCGTCGGGGTGTATCCGGGCGGGCGGAACTGGATTCCCATCCTCGTTCTTGGGCTGCTCCTAGGGACGCAGCTCGTGCGCGTCGGAGTGGAGGATTGTTACTGGTTCTATCCCCACAAGGACGAGATCATCCAGAAAAACTCGGACACGGTGACGCTCGCCGTCGAGATCATCGAACGACTGGGGCGGCGGGTCGTCCGGGATCCGGCGGAGGCGCGGAAAATCTTGGGCATGGAGCTCACCTCAACGGGTTAGCCGGGCCTGTCCGCGCGCACCGGAAATCGCGATTCATATTGATTTCGTCCGGTTCTTCGGCGGAATCGCCCCTCGGAAGGAAGGAGGCAGGTCCCGATGGAAAAGGTGTTGTATCAGGATTTTACATGGCCGCAGCTCAAGGAAGCGCTGGAACAGCCGAATCACGTGGTGATCCTCCCCACGGGGGCCATCGAGCAGCACGGGCACCATTGCCCGTTCGACACGGACAATCTTCCGCTGGAGGTAATAGCCGAAAGAGGGGCAAGGTCCGCCAACGAGCGGGGGGCGCGGGTCATTGTGATGCCCATCATTCGGTGGGGCTTCTCCTCACTTCATATGGATCTGCCCTTGCCGGAGGACCAGTTTCCCGGAACGCTCACCCTGAGCCCCAACACGTACCTGAATTTGGTGACAGAGCTCATGCAGGGGGCCATCCGGGCGGGGGCGAAGCGTGTCCTCATCGTGAACTGGCATGGAGCGAACACGCAGATTCTCCAGGTGGCGGTCCGCCACCTCCGCGATTTGACCGGGGCGCTCATCGGTTTCCTCACCCCCTACAATTTCGCCAAGGAAGAGGTCCTGGACATCATCGACGAAGGAATCCTCAAACACGCCGGAGAGGCGGAAACCGCTTTGGTCATGGCCACCCGGCCCGAATTGATCGATGCGAATAAGATGGAAAAAGAGGTGGCCAAAGTCGAGGGCCGGGCGACGAAATTTTTCCGGCGCGACGACCTGGAGTCGCCCGGCGGGGCGGGACGCGTCATGATCGCCGAGCGCAATCCGGATTTCTCGCCAACGGGAACCCTGGGCGACCCCACCATCGCCACGAAAGAGAAGGGAGAAAAACTCCTACAAGCCATGTCGGAGAAAGTGGGAGAGTTCCTAGTCGAATTTTCAACATGGGAGTATGGAAAAATATAAGCGGCCCGGTGTGAATCAGAATACACTCGCCTTTCCTCGTCCTGAGAAACAAAGGAGAAAGCGGACCGAGGGAGCCGCCGCCGTCGGGCGTGAATCGGATCAAGACCTCGCGCTTTTGTGGATTGGAAATCCGCCACCCGGCCACGCCCGCGCGCTTCTGCCGCATCCCGCCGCGCCGCGTCCTCCCAGGCGCGCCGCCACCCGCAATATTCTGCCGGTCCTTTGACGCCCGGGACCTCTCGGACGGACCATCGCCCCCCGGGTATGGGTGCAGGCGTTTTAACTCTTTGTGTCGAATGCCATGCCAAGCAACCAAATCATTCTAGAATTACTCAGACGGTAATCGAAGAATTTAGAAGATATAAACTTAAGAAAAAATTGTAATGACCTGTCCTCGTTAGTTGTACTAACCCTCCCCAGCCCGAACAAACCCTCCCCGATACCCTCCGCAACCTGACGCTGATGAGCCCCGTCAGGCCGCGTACCACAGCACCGCGATGAAGTGACACGCGGTGCCGCCCGCCACGACGAACAGGTGCCAGATGAGGTGATTGTACGGGATCCGCTTGGCGGCGAAAAACCCTACGCCCGCCGTGTACGCGATGCCGCCCGCGAATATCCAGAACAGGCCCCATGGCGGCACGCGGAGCCACATAGACTTTATAGCGATGAGGGTGAACCAGCCCATGACGAAATACAGGCCCATCGAGATTTTCGGGGCCCACGTCCTGCCGACGGTCTTGAGTACGACGCCAGCGACGGCCATGCCCCACACGAATCCGAACAGGATCCAGCCCCAAGCACCGCGGAGCACACCGAGCGTGAACGGCGTGTATGTGCCAGCGATCAGGAGATAGATCGCCATCTTGTCGAGAGTCTCGAATAACCGCCTGGGCCGATTCCTCGGCAACGCGTGGGGGAGCGCGGACGTGAGATAGAGCAGCACCATCGTCGCCGCGAAGACGCTCGCGCCGAGAATTCCCGATGCGCCGCCACGCTGGAACGCGGCCAGTATGACAACAGGGGGCGCCAGCCATCGCCGCGAGCAGGCCGACGCCATGGCTGACGGCGCTCGCGATTTCCTCCCCGATCGGATACGTACGCTCTCCTGGTGCGGGCGATTCGATCATGGGATCCCTTCTCCCCATCCAGCGGACACCGGACCACCTCCCGCGCGGCGAGATCTCACGGCGCCTTCCGCTATCTCGCCAGGCCCAGCGCGGTGAGACACTCTTCGAGGCGGCGGAAGTCGAAATCGGGCGGGGCGCTTCTCTCCGGGACGGAGGCCCCCTTCGGGTTCAGCCAAGCGCAGGACATGCCCGCCCCCCGGGCGCCGAGGACGTCCGCCGCAAAATTGTCCCCTACGAACAGGATCTCCGCGGGGGCCGATCCGATCCCCGCGGCGGCGAGTCCGAACAGGCGGGGCGAGGGTTTCCGGTATCCCGCCTCCTCGGAGATCAGGACAGGGTCGAGGAGGGGGAGGAGCCCGGTCCGCGCCAGTAGGGCGCGCACGGTGGCGCCGTCGTCGAAGTTGCTCAGGAGGCCCGCGCGGAGGCCCGCCCTGCGGATCTGGCCGAGGAGCCCGAGGTTCGCTTCGTTGAAATCGGTCGAAGCGATGAGGGCCTTCATGTGGGCTTCCCGGGCTACCCCGGCCGCGGCTTCGCGCTCCCCGGGAGGGATGGGGACGAGGCGTGCGGCGAGCCGCCGGAACCGCTCGCGGGAGGAGACCTCGCGCAGTGCGGGGTCGCGGTCCCGCTCCCCCCATACCTGACGGGTGTTCTCCATCCAGAGCGCGTGGAACGCCGGGTAGCTTGAGAGGGAATACCCGGCGGCGCAGAGAGCGTCGTAGGCGGCGCGGGAGGTCGTCCGCTCGGGCCTCCCGTTGATCTCCACCTCGGGAAAGCGGTCCGGGTCTAAATCGACGAGGGTGTCGAAGAGGTCGAAGAGGACGGCGCGGAAGCGGAGTGTGGATTTCGGCACACTCAGACCCGGGACGGAGGAACGGGAGGGGCGGATCCCGCGGGCGTTTCCGGAGGCGGGGCGCCGAGCGTCAATCTTCGTAGGCGCCGTTCATGTCCATCTTCCGATAGGCGCTCGCGTAAAACATGAGGGGCGGGCGGACCTCGTCCTCGATCACCACCCGGGTGACCCGGCCCACCACGATGCTGTGATCCCCGCCCGGATGCTCGGCGTGGAGGTCGCACTCGAGGAACCCGAGTGTTCCCTTGAGGAGGGGCGTTCCGTTCTCCCCCGGCTCGTGTGGTATCTCGGCGAACTGATCGGCCGCGTCGCGCCCCTTTCCGGCGAACCAGTCCGAGACCGACTTCTGTGCCTCCGCGAGGAAGTTCACGGCGAACTTTCCCGCCTCGCGCAGGAGTGGGAGCGAGGCGGCACCCAGGTCGAAGCAGACGAGCACGAGGGGGGGGGCCAGCGAGAGAGAGGAGAACGCGTTCGCGGTCATACCCCGCCTCCCGGCCTTCCCCTGGATGGTGACCACGGTGACCCCGGTGGCGAAACGGCCGAGGGAGCTCCGGAAGACTTTCGGATCGATGCTCACGCTGGCGCATTCCTCCCCGGATGTTCCCCCGCCTCCTCCCCGCCCGCCCGCCGGGGCCGGCGGGCGGGCGTGAATGCGTGGGGCTACCAGTAGCGCTCTTCCTTGAACGGATCGCCGTCGTTGTGGTAGCCGTTCTGCTCCCAGAAACCCGGCTTGTCGGCCGCCGAGAACTCCACCCCCCGCGCCCACTTCGCGCTCTTCCAAAAGTAGCGCTTCGGGACGACGAGACGGAGGGGCCAGCCATGCGCGGGGGTGAGGTCCGCCCCGCCGTGCTTCCACGCCCAGAGCACGTCACCGTCCCGGCAAGCCTCCAGCGGCAGATTCGTGGTGAAGTTCTGCTCACAGTGAACCACGACGTACTTCGCCGAAGGCTTGAGCCGCACCCGCTTGAGGAGCTCACTGAAGGCGACGCCGTGGAAGACGTTGTCCATCCGGCTCCAGTGGGTGACGCAATGGATGTCACAAGTGACGTCCACCGCCGGCATAGAGGTGAACTCTGCGTGAGTGAAGCGAAGCTCCTCCTTCACCTCGCCGAAGACGCGAAAATCCCACGCCGCGAGATCCACCTCGGGAACGTCGCTGAATTGCAGGACGGGCCATTTCTCCGTCGCAGTCTGTCCGGGGGGGAGACGGCCCCCGTAGCGCTTTTTCAGTTCATCCTTTTTCGAAAAAAGCGGAGCCATTCCCGCCCTCCCCGGCCGCGCCGCCACCCTAGGCGTTCAGCACGGCGATTGCCCGGATGGGTGAACCCGAGCCGCCTCGGATCTTCAGCGGTAGTCCGATGAAGAGAAACTCTTTCCCCACGACTTCCTCGATGTTGCAGAGATTTTCGGTGTTCGTGCGGCCGAGTTCCCGGCAGACGAGGTGGCAGGGATACTCCGGGGAAGAGGCCATATCCATGCTCGGGGCGTCGGTCGCTACGTTCAGGGCGCCGCACTCGCGGTAGACGTACTCGGCGGCGTCCCGCGTCCAGCCCGCGTAGGCCGTCGAGTAGGCGGGCTTGGGGTAGTGGCGCTTGTAGTGTCCATAGGTGTAGAGGACGGTGTCGCCTTCCCGGATCTCGAGCTTGTAGTGGTCGAGGCGGCGCTTGACGTCCTCGGCGCTGATGTAGGAGTTGTCCGCGACGTTCTCGAAATCGATGGCGACGGCGCGGCTGTAGAAGAAGTCCATAGGCATCTCATCGATGTGGGGGGCGCCTGGCGCGGGGTCCAGGTGGCTGACCGAGTCGACGTGGGTAGGACCGTGCTCGCAAACCTGGAGGATCCCGGAGTAGTAGCTCATCTCACTCTTGAAGCGCCCGCTCGCCGCGCTCTTCTCGTGGGTCATGTGGGTCCAGCGCCAGGTATCCGGATGGCCGACGAAAACCGGCATCCCGACGAAAATGTCCTGCGTGAGGTCAATGATCTGATGGTTCTTGTACGCCATGTCGCCCCCCCTCGGGCCGCTCCGACCTGCGCCGGGCCCCTTGCGGCAAAAGATTTCGCACGACAAACTTCTGAGACAAAAACCGCCGCCGGCCCCCGCCCGGCGGAGTCCGCGCGTCCTCTTTCCCTCTCCCCCCCGGGCCGCGCCTGCAGCGGCGCACCAGCGCCCGGCGCCCGAAAATTTCTTGAAATTTCGGAGATATCCCCCGGCTGACCCCTCGATATTAGGAACGGCGGGGAGGCTTGTCAACGGAACGGGGGCGGCCCCCGCCCCGGACGCCCGGCGTGTCCCTCCCCCTCCCCGCCGTGGCATCCTGTCCCGCGGCCCTTCCAACGGATGAGGCGAGGCCATGCCGAAAAGCCTGAAAATCTCCGCCGTCCTGCTCGCCGCCGGCGCCTCGC
>CAZUHN010000116.1:0-8380 GCA_964620535.1 uncultured Nitrospinaceae bacterium
CTCCTGTTCATCGACGAGCTGCACACTGTGGTGGGCGCGGGGGCCGCCGAGGGGGCGATCGACGCCTCGAACCTCCTCAAGCCTGCCCTCGCGCGGGGCGAGCTCCACTGCATCGGGGCCACCACCCTGGACGAGTACCGCAAGCACATCGAAAAGGACTCCGCCTTCGAGCGCCGCTTCCAGCCCGTCCAGGTCGGGGAGCCTAGCGTGGAGGATACCGTCTCCATCCTGCGTGGCCTCAAGGAGCGCTACGAGGTGCACCACGGGGTGCGGATCCTCGACGGTGCCATCGTAGCGGCGGCGGCCCTTTCCCATCGCTACATCGCGGACCGGTTTCTCCCGGACAAGGCGATCGACCTCATCGACGAGGCGGCGAGCGGCCTGCGGCTCGAGATCGACAGCCTGCCCGAGGAGATCGACCACCGCGAGCGCGAGCTTCTCCGGCTCGAGATCGAAGAGCGCGCCCTGGCGAAGGAGGAGGATTCGGGAAGCCGGGCCCGGCTGGAGGAGATTCGCCAAAGGGCCGGGGAGCTGCGCGGGGAGATCGACGGCCTGCGGGCCCAGTGGAACCGCGAGAAAGAGAACATCGGCCGCATCCGCACTCTGAAGGAGCGGATCGAGAATCTCAAGGGCGAGGCCCTTCGGGCCGAGCGCGAGGGGGACCTCGGGCGGGCGGCCGAGCTGCGCTACGGCACCATTGTCACCCTGGAGAAGGAACTCCAGGGGGAGAACGAGGCCCTCGAAAGCCAAGCCGAGGGTCGGATGCTCAAAGAAGAGGTGACAGAGGACGACGTGGCCCAGATCGTGAGTCGCTGGACGGGGATTCCCGTCGCCAGGCTGGTCGAGGGGGAGCGGGAAAAGCTCCTTGCCATGGAGGAGCGTCTCCACGAGCGCGTTGTGGGCCAGGAGGCGGCCGTCGCGGCCGTGGCCCAGGCCGTCCGCCGGGCGCGGGCGGGCATCACCGATCCCAACCGGCCCATCGGCTCCTTCATCTTCCTCGGCCCGACCGGGGTGGGCAAGACCGAGCTGGCGCGGGCGCTGGCGGCCTTTCTGTTCGACGACGAGGCGGCCATGGTCCGCCTGGATATGAGCGAGTATATGGAAAAGCACACCGTGGCCCGCCTCATCGGGGCGCCGCCCGGCTATGTTGGCTACGAGGAGGGGGGGCAGCTCACCGAAGCCGTTCGCCGGAGGCCATACGCCGTGATCCTGCTCGATGAGATCGAAAAGGCGCACCCGGAGGTGTTCAACGTCCTGCTCCAGCTGCTCGACGATGGCCGCCTCACCGATAGCCACGGGCGCACGGTCGATTTCCGTAACGCAGTGATCATCATGACGAGCAACGTGGGGACCTCGCGACTCTCCGAGCTCGCCGCGGCGGACGACGCCAAGCGGATGGACGCGGCGCTCTCGGCGCTGCGGCGGGTGTTCCGGCCCGAGTTTCTGAACCGGACCGACGAGATCATCCCCTTCCGGGTGCTCGAGAAGGAGCAGATCCGCTGCATCGTGGACATCCAGTTGGCGCGGCTGGAGGGGCGCCTCGCCGGGCAGCGGATCGAGCTCCGGCTCACCGCCGCGGCGAAGGACTTCCTCGCCGGGCGGGGCTTCGACCCCAAGTTCGGGGCGCGCCCCCTCAAGCGGGCCATCCAGACTTTCGTTCTCAACCCCCTCAGCGGGTCGCTTCTGGCGGGCGAGATCCGCCTCGGCGAGTGCATCGAGGTGGATCACTCGGAAGGGGCCGAGGCGCTTACCTTCTCCTCCCGGGAGGCGGTGGCGGTGGAGGTTTAGTGAAAAACCGGGTGGGGACGCTGGCCTCCGCCCGATCGATTTTTTTAGAATTCAGGATCTGAACGATATGAAATAGGAGATTTGAAAATGGCAAAAGTTATCGGCATCGATTTGGGAACCACGAACTCGGTCGTCGCGGTGATGGAGGGCGGCGAGCCCACTGTCATCGTTAACCAGGAGGGGAATCGCACCACCCCGAGCGTCGTCGCCTTCACCAAGGATGGCGAGAAGCTGGTGGGTTTGGTGGCGAAGCGCCAGGCGGTGACAAACCCGGAGAATACGGTTTACTCCATCAAGCGCTTCATGGGCCGCCGCCAGGCGGAGGTCCCCGAAGAGATCAAGATGGTCCCCTACCAGGTCGTCGAGGCGGACAACAAAGACGCCCGCGTGAAAATCGAGGACAAGGTGTACTCGCCCCCCGAGATCTCGGCGAGCATCCTGCAGAAGCTTAAGCAGGCGGCCGAGGATTACCTCGGCGAGAAGGTGAGCGACGCTGTTGTCACGGTTCCGGCTTATTTCAACGACAGCCAGCGGCAGGCCACCAAGGACGCGGGCAAGATCGCGGGGCTGAACCTGCGGCGGATCATCAACGAGCCCACCGCCGCCGCGCTCGCCTATGGCCTCGACAAGAAGAAGGACGAGGTGATCGCCGTCTACGACTTCGGCGGCGGAACCTTCGACATCTCCATCCTCGAGGTCGGGGACAACGTGGTGGAGGTGAAGGCCACGAACGGCGACACCCACCTCGGCGGGGACAACATCGACCAGCGGATCATCGAATGGATACTCACCGAGTTTAAAAAGGACCAGGGCATCGACCTTTCGAGCGATCCGATGGCCCTCCAGCGGCTCAAGGAGGAGGCGGAAAAAGCGAAGATCGAGCTTTCCAGCTCGCCGGAGGCAGGGGTCAACCTCCCCTTCATCACCGCGGACGCCTCGGGGCCCAAGCACCTGAACCTGAACCTGAGCCGCTCTAAACTCGAGCAGCTGGTGGGAGATTTGGTCGAGAAAACGCTGGGCCCCTGCCGGCGGGCGCTCGATGACGCGGGCCTGCAGCCCGGCGACGTGAACAATGTGGTTCTCGTCGGGGGCTCCACGCGCATGCCCCTCGTCCAGGAGCAGGTGAAGAAATTCTTCGGAAGGGCCCCCCACAAGGGAGTGAACCAGGATGAGGTCGTGGCGGTCGGCGCGGCGGTCCAGGGCGGGATTCTCGCTGGCGACGTAAAGGACGTTCTCCTTCTTGACGTCACCCCGCTTTCGCTCGGTATCGAGACCCTGGGCAGCGTCGCTACCAAGCTGATCGATCGCAACACCACCATACCGGTTAAGAAGAGCGAAATTTTCTCCACCGCGGCCAACAGCCAGACCTCGGTCGAGGTGCACGTGCTTCAGGGAGAGCGGGAGATGGCGACCGACAACCGGACCCTCGGAAAGTTCCACCTGGTGGGCATCCCGCCCGCGCCCCGCGGCGTTCCCCAGATAGAGGTGACGTTCGACATCGACGCGAACGGCATCGTGAATGTTTCGGCCAAGGACATGGGGACCGGCAAGGAACAGGCGATCACCATCACTAGTTCGAGCGGTATCTCTCAGGAAGATATCCAGGACATGGTTCAGGACGCTGAGTCCCACGCCGATGAGGACAAGAAGCGGCGCGGCTTGATCGAGGCCCGCAACCAGGCTGACAGCTTGGCCTACAACACCGAGAAGCTCCTGAATGAGAATGAGGAAAAGGTCCCCGAGGCCGACAGGCAGAATATTCGCGATGTGATCGCCGAGGTGCGGAAGGTTCTGGAGGACCAGGACGCCGACCAGGACCAGATTGGCGCTGTGGCTGCCAAGCTGGAGACCGCCTCCCACAAACTGGCCGAGGCGATGTACCAGCAGGCGGCCGAGGCCGGGGCGGAAGCCGCCCCCGGCGGGAACGGTGGGTCGAGCGAATCGAAGCCCGAGCCCGAGGGCGCGGATGTGGTGGACGCCGAGTTCGAGGAAGTGGAGAAGGACAAGCAATAGGATTTCCGGATTCGCCCCGGAATGGAAGAGGATGACGAAGGAAGATTACTACGAATTGCTCGGCGTCAAGCGGAGTGCAACGAAAGAGGAACTCGGGCGTGCTTTCAAGCGTCTCGCCCGCAAGTATCATCCGGATTTGAATCCGGGCGATAAGAAGGCCGAGGAGCGTTTCAAGAAAATCAGCGAAGCCTACGCCGTTCTCTCGGATCCGGAGAAGCGAAAGCGTTTCGACTCCTTGGGCCATTCCGCCTTCGGCCAGGGAGGACCGTGGGGCGATAGAGGGGTTCCGCCGAACATCGAGGACATCCTCCGGGAGTTCAACCTGGGCGATATTTTTGGCTCCATGTTCGGCACCGCCCACCGCGGCGGCCAGAGCGGCCGCAGCTCTCCGTTTTGGAGCCAGCAGGCGCCTCAGGCTCCGGCCCGGGGCAAGGACGTGAACTATTCGATGGAGATTGGCTTCGACGACTCCCTCAAGGGCTTGAACACCACCATCTCGGTGCCGAAGACAGTGTACGAGAACGGGGCTGCCCAACGGCGGACCGAGCGCATTCAGGTGAAGATACCGCCCGGCGTCACGAACGGATCGCGCATCCGCCTCGCCGGGAAGGGAGAACCCTCCCCCGCGGAAGGGCCGCCGGGGAATCTTTACATCATCACGAAGGTCCGCTCGCATCCGTATTTTGAGCGCAAGGGGGATAATCTCTATCTCGAGCTTCCCGTCACCTTGGGGGAGGCCATCCTCGGGACCCGGGTGGAGATTCACACTTTCGGGGGGACTACGAAAATGACCGTTCCCTCCGGGACCCAGAGCGGCCAGACCTTCCGCCTCTCCGGCTTGGGTGCCCCCCGCCTGAAGGAAGGGGGAAATGGCGACCTCTATGTCTCGGTCAACATCCGGCTCCCGGAGCGGGTGGACGAGGAGAGCAAGAACCTCCTCCGCGAGTTCGAACACCGCAACGCGATGCGCCCGCGGGAAAACATGACCGGCGTAAGCCGCTAGGAGGACGGGAGAGAATCATGGCCAGACGGGCGAGGATTCGCAGCGAGCGGTTCACGATCAGCGCCGTCTCGGAGATGTACGACATCCATCAGCAGACGCTTCGCATGTACGAGCGCGAAGAACTCCTCGCGCCGAGCCGTAGTCAGGGCAACACCCGCCTCTACTCCCGCGATGACCTTGAACGGCTGGAGGTGATCCTGAACCTTACGCGGGACCTCGGCGTCAACATCGCCGGGGTGCAGATCATTCTGGATCTGCGGGAAAAACTGGTCATCGCGGTGGACCGCCTCAGCGAACTGGAAGAGCTGCTCAGGAGCGATGCCTTCGAGGAGATCCGCATGCGGTTCAGCGGCGCCTCCGCCGAAAAAGGAGCCCTGATCCCGGCTTCGGTCGCCAAGCTGGTGAGGTTGAAGAGGAGGACGCGGTGAACGCGAACTCGGTCAAAACCTTTTTGCTCATGGGCTTGCTCACCGCCCTGATCCTCTGGATCGGTAATTTGGTGGGGGGCCGGGCTGGGGTCGTCTTTGCCTTGCTCATCGCCCTGGGAATCAACGGGTACAGCTATTGGTACTCGGACAAAATCATCCTCTACGCCACGGGCGCGAAGGAGGTACGGCCCGATCACGCGCCCGAGCTGTACGGGATGATGGCGGACCTGGCCCGACGGGCAGACCTTCCGATGCCGAAGGTGTATGTCGTCCCCGAGCAGGCGCCCAATGCCTTCGCCACGGGGCGGGACCCCAGCCACGCGGCGGTGGCCTTCACCGAGGGGATTCTGGACACCTTGGATCGGGAAGAGTTGGAGGGGGTCGCTGCCCACGAACTCGCCCACATCCGGAACCGTGATATTCTGATCGGCACCGTCGCCGCCACCATGGCGGGCGCGATTATGTACATCGCCCAGATGGCGCAGTTCGCCGCCTTTTTCGGATATCGGAAGAACGATGAAGGGGAGGGAGGCGGGATCCTAGGCCTTCTCCTCGCCGCTATCGTCGCGCCCCTGGCGGCGATCCTGCTCCAGATGGCCGTGAGCCGATCGCGGGAGTACCTCGCGGACGCGACGGCGGCCCGCATCGCGGACGGACCGGAAGGTTTGGCGAACGCCCTCGCGCGGATGGACCGGGCCTCGCGCCATGCGCGCCTCGGGAGTGCGAGCGAGGCCTCCGCGCACATGTACATCGTGAACCCCCTGGCGGGCGGAGGGTTTTCCTCCTTGTTCAGCACCCACCCGCCGATCGAAGAGCGCATCCGCCGCCTTCTGGCGGTAAGGTGATTTCAGGTTCGGAGGATTTTGCCGCATGGAACTGAAGAAACCGGTTTCGAGTGTCGGGGACGGGAGGCAGGCGCCTGAGGCCCCCCGGGAAGACGCCCCCCTGGGGGAGGAAAAGCCCCGCGTGGTGGACCGCCGGCGCGTCCGGTCGGATGATGAGGCCCCGGCGGAGGAGACCGGGGACGAGGGAGAGGCCGGCGGGCGCTACCCCACCTTCGTCGAGGAGCTTCAAAGAAAGGTCGAGGTCGCCGAGGAAAAGCTCCGTGCGCACATCGAGCGCGTGAACAAGGAGTCGGCCGAATTCCGGACGCGCCAGCAGCGCGATCTCGAACGAAGGACCCTTCTCGCTCGGAAAGAGCTCGCAAGCGGCTTCATCGGCGTCGCCGATGATCTTTCGCGTGCCTCGGCGGCGGCGCTCGAGGCCAAGGAAGATCCCCGGCGCCGGGAGGAAGGGTTCGAAGCGCTGGTCCAGGGGGTTCAGATGATCCAGGGCCGGTTTTTCCAGCAGCTCGCGGCTATGGGCATTCAGTCCATCGTTTCCCGAAACGCCCGCTTCGATCCGAATTGCCACGAGGCGGTGGGGGTGGTGAAGGTGACCGACCCTTCCCTGGACGGTATGGTTGTGGAGGAAGTGAGCCAGGGATATATGATTGAGGAAGAGGTTTTGAGGCCGAGCCGCGTGCGCGTCGGACGCCTCGATTCCCAGGACGGGCCGGCGGGGTAGGTTGACCGGGAGGCGCTACCGGCCCCGGCGAAGGGCGGCCGGTTGACACTGGTGAGAAGGGGCGGGTAGGTTTCCCCCTTTTTTCTTCCCGTACGGGAGGGATGGATGAGCAAGCGCGATTATTACGAGGTTCTGGGCGTAGACCGAACGGCCGGAGAGGCCGAGATTAAAAGGGCCTACCGCCAAATGGCGATGAAATACCACCCGGACCGGAATCAAGGCGACAAAAAGGCCGAAGATATTTTCAAGGAGGCCTCGGAGGGATACCAGGTCCTTTCCGATCCCGAGAAAAGGGAGATCTACGACCAGTACGGCCATGAAGGTCTTCGGGGCGGAGGCTACAGGGGATTCTCCGGTTTCGAAGATGTGTTCTCGGCCTTCGGCGGCATCTTCGATGAGTTCTTCGGAGGGAGCCGGGGCGGCGGCCGGGGGGGAGCTCGGAAAGGACGCGACCTCGCCTACCCCATCGACCTCACCCTGGAGGAGGTGGCGAGGGGGGTCGTGCGCGAGATCGAGTTCGAGCGGCCTTTTGAGTGCGCTTTCTGCGGCGGTAAGGGGGCGAAGCCGGAGGGCATGCAAGCGTGCGGCTCCTGTCGGGGCACCGGCAAGCTCGCCTTCCGCCAAGGCTTGATTTCCTACAGCACGACTTGTTCCCAATGCAACGGTGCTGGTACGGTGATTGTGGAGTCGTGCGGGGACTGCGAAGGGACGGGCCTACGGTTGGAAAACCGCCGAGCCAAGGTGAAAATTCCGCCCGGCATGGATGAAGGGGGAAGGCTCCGCCTCCGCGAGGAGGGCGAGGGCGGGCGCGGCGGCGGGCCGCCGGGAGACCTCTTCGTTGTGGTTCGTCTCCTCCCGCACGAGCACCTTCACCGGGATGGCCACAATGTTTTGTGCCAGTCCGTAATTTCTTTCTCCCAAGCCGCCCTGGGCGCCGAGGAGGAGACCCAGACGCTGTACGGCACCTCCAAGCTGAAGATTCCCCGCGGGCTCCAATCCGGCGACGTGATTCGCCTCCGCGGCGAAGGATTTCCGGTCCTGGGGCGTACCGGCCGCGGGGACCACATCGTCCAGATCATCGTGCAGACTCCGGCCCGACTCTCTCCCAAGGAGGAGCGGCTCTTCCGCGAGCTGGAGGTGCTGGAGGTCGAGCGGAAAGGGGCGAAGGTGGGTGGCACAAAGGCGGCGAGCAAGCTTCGCCTCCTGTGGAACCGGGTCCGGCCGATCCTTCAAGGGTGGCTAAGTACGGAGGCGGGGGACGACTCCCAGGCCTCCTCCTGTTAAATTGGGTTTTTATTCCCATCCGCTAAGGGACAGGGCATGGCTGAAGACGATAGAGGAGACGAGGAGGGCCGGAGTTTCAAGGTTTCGGATCGGCGATATTCGATAACCGGTTACCCGAGCTCTGAAGAGGCAGCCCGCACGGAAGAGGAAGCCACCCCGGAGCCCCCCCCCGCTCCCGAGCCGGTCGGCCCGGCGCCCGCTGCGGCCGGAGCGCCCCCCTCAGCCGAGGTGCCCGACTCCGCTCCACTCTTCACCGAGAAGG
This sequence comes from uncultured Nitrospinaceae bacterium, assembly GCA_964620535.1. Taxonomy (GTDB): domain Bacteria; phylum UBA8248; class UBA8248; order UBA8248; family UBA8248; genus CAZUHN01. The sequence continues at coordinate 8,345 of CAZUHN010000116.1, forward strand.
CGGAACAAGAGACCGGCCAGGAAATTTCAAGGGAGT
>CAZUHN010000117.1:0-18639 GCA_964620535.1 uncultured Nitrospinaceae bacterium
CTTCGGGGACGCCCCAGGAGGTCCTGGACAGGATAGAGAAATACCGGGGCGCGGGTGTCACCCTCCCAATCGTCCGGCCCGCGCAACCGCATCAGGGCGAGAGCCTGATGGCGCTCCTTGCGCCGAAATGAGGGAGAAGGGTTTTCGCCAAATGGCGGTACACTTCCCATGCCTTTTTATTATTATGAGCTGAGGTGCATGACATGAGCGTGGATGAAATTTGTTCCCTCTCTCTCCATGAACTCTCCGGATCCATCTGCGCGCGCGCACTTTCTCCGGTGGAGGTGACCGAGGCGCACCTCGCACGCATTGAAACACTGAATCCGAAGATCAACGCCTTCACGACCGTGTGCGCGGAGGAGGCCCGCGCCGCGGCCCTGGAGGCGGAGGCCGAGATTGCGCGCGGTCAATACCGGGGCCCCTTGCACGGAATTCCCTTCGGGGCGAAGGACATATTCGACACGGCGGGGGTGCGGACCACCTACGGCTCAAGAATGTTCCGCGAGAACATCCCGAGCGAGGACGCAGAATCAATCCGGCGGCTGAAGGAGGCGGGGGGCATCCTCCTTGGAAAGTGCAACACCCACGCCTTCGCCGGAGGGACCATCCGGAACTGCGACTTCGGACCCACCCGGAATCCCTGGAAGCTGGACCACGTCCCCGGGGGCTCGAGCGCAGGTTCGGGGGCGGCGCTGGCGGCCCATCTTTGTCCCGCCACGACCGGGTCCGACACAGGAGGGTCCATCCGGGGGCCCGCTTCGCTTTGCGGTGTGGTGGGGCTCAAGCCCACGTATGGAAGGGTGAGTGTGCGCGGAGTTTTTCCCCACGCTCCAACGCTCGATCACGTGGGCTCCTTCGGCCGTACGGTGCGCGACTGCGGGCTCTTCCTGCAAGGGATGGCCGGATACGATCCTTTGGACTCGACTTCGAGGGACGTGCCCGTGCCTGACTTCTGTGCCGAAATTTTGGGGGGAGTCCAGGGAATGCGACTCGGCCTCTGCCCGGACTTGGTCCGCGTAGAGCTCGACGCGGCGGTGGAAAGGGCCTTCCACGAGGCGGTGGAGATTTTCCGCCGCCTCGGGGCCAAAGTGGAAATGGTTCGCTTTCCTCCCGCCGAGAGGATCGAAGAGGCGTACTGGAACATCATGTGCGCGGAGTTCCACGAGGTCCACGCCGCCCGCATGGCCGAGAACCCGGATGGCTACAATGAGTCCTTGAAGGAGCACTTCGAAAAAGGAAGCCGGGTGCGCCCCGACGATTACATGTGCGCCCGAAGGGAACAGGAGTTAATCCGAAGGAGCGCGATAGACCTTTTCCGCAAGGTCGACGCCCTTCTCTTGCCCGTCTTCGCTTGCGCGGCTGCGCTCATCGAGACCAACATGGCCCGGATCAACCGAAAGGAATTTCCCTGGTTCAGTGTTGCCTTGGCACTGACCTCCCCGCACAATCTTACAGGTTTTCCCGCATTGGCCATCCCCACTGGGCTGAACGACGAGGGGCTTCCCGTCGCCATGCAGATCGTGGGACCCCCTTGGGGTGAGGCGCGCGTGCTGCGGGTGGCGCACGCCCACGAGCAGGCAACGCCTGAGATTCGAAGCCGCCGCCCGCCTCTGGACTAAGAGAACCGGTGAGGTTGTCTGACCGAAATCTCTTGAATATCCGGCATTTGTGATAGCCCCCAAGGTCCAAAATACGTGGCTCCATTGGGTGGCCATTATGCCCGTGAACCCGGCTCGCCCGTGGATATCTCTCTCCAGAAGCAGGCACCGCTGACCTGTCTGTGTCGGTTTGATTAGCAATTCGCCATGCACAGGACGGGATCCGCCTCCGGTGGCGGGCCTGGGGGGAGCATCGCTCGGAGGCGCCACGCCGTGGAGATGCGCCTTGATGAGAAGGATTGACTAAAATATAATCATGCTTCCCCAGTAGTTCCACCGAAGGGGGAAAAATGGGTATTTCCCTTTTCGGAAAACGTATGCCAGTTCGAGTGGGGAAAGGATTTTCCCCACAACGTAGTATTTCCTTTTCACATAAGTGGAGGTTGCCATGTGCGATCAAGTTGTTTTTCGAAAATGGATAGTTCAGTTGATTTTCGTATTCGTAGCTCTGTTCGCAATTGGTGAGTTGGTCGCGCCCGACCAGGCTGCTTCGGCCGAGAAAACGTTGATCATCGCCCAGGCGGGCGACGTGGCCGTGATCGACAACCAGCAATCCACTGGCCCTGCCAAGACCGCCCTGGTCCAGATCTACCAATGGCAGTGGATGCCCTGGCGAACCATCGTCGGCTCAAAAGGGAGTCTGGTCGTAAAGCGGGAGCAGGTTCCGGGCATCATCCGAGCTTGGAAGACGATCAAGAAAGCCGACGGCACCGTCTGGAAACGCTTCCACGTCCGGCCGGGCCAGGTGCACCACAGCGGGAACTCCATCGTGGCGGCGGACTTCAAGTATTCCTGGTTACGGCGAGCCGGCATGGGCAAGGATTACCTGCATCGGTTTTTGGGAGGGATGTACCACATAAGCCCCACGGGAAAGTTCAAAAGAGGGGATCCCCTTCCGAAGAATTCGCCCTTGGAGAAATCCATCAAGATAATTGATGATCTAACATTTGAAGTGAACGTCAAAAGGGACATGCCGTTTTTCTTCGACCTTTGGGGCCAAAGGGTTCTTTACGACCACAAGTTGATGAACAGCAAAGCCACTGCCAAGGATCCCTGGGCCAAGGCGTTCGCCGCGAAAAACGACGGAGGCTCCGGTCCCTACACGATCGAAAAGTGGAAGGTGGGCAACGAGATGGTCCTCAAGAGATTCGAGAAATACTGGGGTCCTCGCCCGGCCATCGACAGGCTCATTTTCCGGACAATTCCAAACCTTTCCGCCCGCGTGTTGCTTCTCAAGAAGGGCAACATCGACGTTGCTCTGGACATCCCGATTCGCGAGATGAAATCCTTGAAGAATGATCCAAACATTCGGGTGCTGTCCACCCCTACCTCGAAGCAACTCTTCATCGAAATGAACGCGAATATGAAACCCTTTGGCAATAAGGACCTGCGCTTGGCGCTTAGCTATGCATTTCCCTATGACGATATCATCCCTGCCGTTTATGACGGCGCCGCCACACCGGGCCACGGACCTATCCCGACTGGATACAGGGGCGCGCTCAAAGAGCGTAGATACAAGACCGACTTGAATAAAGCAAAAGAGCATCTGAAAAAGTCTGGTCTGGGTGAGGGGTTGACTCTGTCGCTGAACTGGGAGACGGGATTCACCCAGCATCAGCGTATCGGAATTCTGTTTCAGGACAATCTGAAGAAGATCGGCGTCAACTTGAAGTTGCAGCAGCTTCCCCGCGGGCAATACAACACGGGAAAGCGGAAGCGGTCGATGGCCTTCTTTTTCGCGGAAGTCCTGGGCTGGGTTTCCTCGCCTGAATATCAGAACACCATCAACTTCTCCTCAGAGTCCAACGTCAATTATGCCGACTACAAAAATGACCGCGTCGACGAGCTCCTCGTCAATGCGCTGAAAGAACCAAACGCCGAAAAAAGAGCGAAAATGAGCGATGAGATTCAGGAGCACATCATGAACGACGTGCCCTTCATCTTCATCGCCCAGCCAGACGATCAGTTGGCGATGCGAAAGAACGTCGTGGGTTATGTAACCCAAAATACATTGTTGCCTCACTTCTGGATGGTGGACAAAAAATAAACCGGTTCGCCACTCATTCCAGGCGGGCCCAGGAATATCCGGGAGGGCCCGCCTGGAAATCCTTCGGGAATTCAGCACCAGAAAATCAGCGCGTGTTGAGGTTCGCTCGAATTCCATCTTTCTGGAGAAGATATTTTTACTGGCCTTTATTCGCAGAACCGTGTTGTGATGAATCGTCTTTAATAGACCAACGCACGGGACGAATAAAAGCAAGGTGAATTCGAGGTCGGTGACACCTCATCTGGTCTGGGAAATCATATCTGATACCCCAATGAAATAATTCGAGGAAGACATGGTGAAACGGATCGAAGGCGCAGTGGAGCGACCGGAGGCGGTGGAAATCTTCGTCGACGGAAAACCGATTCCCGCCTGCCCGGGCGAAAGCCTGGTCGCGGCCCTGCTTGCCGCCGATATCGTCCGTCTGCGTTACAGCCCCCGCGCCGGCACTCCTCGCGGAGCGTTTTGCCTGATGGGAGTGTGCCAGGAATGCGTAGTGCAAGTGGATGGTCGCAATACGGAGTCCTGTCTCCGGCCCGTCCGACAAGGAATGGTGGTCTCCTTGGGGCGCAGGCAATGATCGGAGAGGTGGAGCTCCTCGTCCTCGGCGCTGGGCCTGCGGGCATCGGCGCAGCAGTAAACGCGAGTTCAATTGGCGTCGACACCTTAATCGTCGACGAATCGCCTGCTCCGGGCGGGCAGATCTATCGTGCGCTTCCTCCCTCCTTTCGCGGCAAGACCGATTCCTCAATGGGGCCAGATCACAAAATTGGTGAAAAGTTCAGAAAAGAACTCGAAGAGAGCCGTGCCCGAAAAGCTTTCGGCATGCGAGTTTGGTCCGTGGCGCCAGGTTTTCGCGTAGAGGCCATCGGGCCGAGCGGCCCTCAAAGTTGGCTGGCGAAAGCTGTCGTATTGGCGACAGGAACTTACGAAAAAATTATTCCGTTTCCCGGCTGGACTTGTCCTGGCGTCATCGGGCTCGGCGCTGCGACAGTTCTCCTGAAGTCCCAGCAGTTGGTTCCGGGGGAATGTACGGTGGTGGCGGGCTGCGGACCTCTGGTTACCGCGGTGGCTGCCGGAATCATCAAGGGGGGCGGAAATGTTGCGGCCATGGTTGACCTGTTAGGCACCGGCAATTGGCTCACCGCCATTCCCGCTCTCGCCTCCCGGCCGAATTTGCTACTTCAAGGCATGGGATGGTTGCGGACTATACAGAAAGCCGGGGTGCCTATTCTTCGCCGCCATGCCGTGACCGAAGTGCGCGGAAATGAAAGCGTATCTGAGATCGTGGTTAAACCTGTGGATTCGAACTGGCGATCGGGAACGGGAGAAACTGAGCGCACCATCCAAGCGGATTCACTGGCCATCGGGCACGGGTTCATTCCGAGTACGGAGATAACGGGCCTTCTTCGCGCACGCCATAAGTTTCACGCAGCGCGTGGCGGTTGGGTTCCTTTTCGCGACACCGATTTCCGGTCGTCCATCGATGGGGTATACATTGCTGGAGACGGCGCGGGTATCTTGGGCGCATCGGCGGCCGCTGTCCAAGGGAGAATATCTGGACTGACCGTTGCCCTGGATCTGGGAAAAATTACCAAGAATGATTTTTTGAAAGCCACGGACAAGCTAAGAAAGTCCTTGGCGGGGGCGGAAAAGTTTGGTTCTACCGTGTCCCAACTGATGACGCTTCGATCAGGTCTTCTCGACGGGGTGACGTCTGAAACGGTTGTATGTCGTTGCGAAGACGTTACACGCCGAGAAATCGAAGAGGCAATTTCAAAAGGGGCGAGAGACGTCAATCAGCTCAAGGCGTGGACGCGGTGTGGGATGGGACCGTGCCAAGGGCGGATGTGCGGCGAAAGCGTGGGCGAGTTGGTTGCGGCGCAAGTGGGGGATAGGGAGAACGCGGGGAAATGGACGTCCCGAATCCCCATTCGTCCCGTGCCGTTGGAATACATTGTGGGGGAGTACGAGTACGCCGATATCCCGGTACCCGAACCCGCCCCCGTGTAATTTATAAGTCTCGCCACAAATTAGTGGTACCCTCAAAAATGGTTACCTAAATTTTCGCGAAAAGGCCGGAAAATGATCGAATTAAAAGGAGCAATTCCGGCTTTGACCACCCCTTTCAAGGATGACCGATCTCTCGACCTGGAAGGTTTTTGTGATTTGGTTGATTTTGTTATCGAAGATGGCGTCCACGGCATTGTTGTGAACGGGTGCGCGGGCGAGTCTTGGGCCGTCGACTCGTCGACGCCGGTGTTGGAGCGGAAGTCGATCGATTTCTACCGCGCCGCCACCGAAGGCAATCTAGAGAAGGCCCGCCGACTGCAAACGGAAATGGCCAAACTGAACGCCGGATTCTTCGGGATGGGCACCTTCCCGGCCGGTGTGAAGTTTGCCCTTGATCTCCTGGGGAGGCCGGGCGGCACAACGCGCATTCCGATCGAGCCGCTCAACACCGAGAAACAAGAACGCTTCAAAGAAGTGTTGATATCAGCGGGTATTGTTTCCACCAAAGAAGATCTTCGCGAGACAGCTTGGGACTCGGCGATATGCTTGATGCGGCTGTAATCGGCGGAGGCGTGATGGGATGTATGACTGCCCTCCATCTCGCCCGCGGCGGGATGCGTGTTTCTCTATTGGATCGGCGCGGCCTATGCATGGAAGCCTCAGGGGTCAACGCCGGTACGCTTACAATGCAAACCAAGCAGGTTGCACTGATGCCATATGCTTGGCGTGGGTATCATCTTTGGAGGTCGGCTCCCGAATGGCTTGGAATGGACGTGGGAATTCGCCCAAAAGGCGGGCTCATACTCGCTTTCACGGAAGAAGAAGCCAAGTTGCTCCAGTTCCTGATGGAGAGGCGCAAAGCGACGGGTTCCCCAATCGAAATTATTGACCGAAAACGCGCCCAAGAGATTGAGCCGGGGCTGTCCGGCCATCCGATATTGGCTTCCTACTGCGAACTGGACGGTTATGGGAACCCCAGCTTAATCGGCTTGGCTTTCCGCAACGCCCTCCAAAAAGAAAACGTTGATGTAAGGGAAGGAAGCGCTGTTGCCTCGATCGATCGTGAAAAAGGTGGTTTCACCGTTCGCACGGGCGAAGGGACGGTGAGGGCACGAAGAATCGTCCTTACAGCGGGGGTATGGCTTCGTAAGATGCTACAGTGGTTCAATCTTGATTTTCCAATTTTGTGCCGAATTAATATGGTCTCCGTTACCGAACGGATGAGACCGGTCATGAGAACGGTGATCGGAATAACGAGCGGACTACTGACCCTCAAACAGACGGAGACCGGGACAGTGTTAATCGGTGGCGGCTGGCAGGGAATCGGCGATCCAGAACGCGGGGGGATCGAAATCATCCCTGATAATCTGGTCGGGAATATTCGTCTGGCACATTATTCTATCCCAGCGCTGGCCGAGGCGCGGGTAGTCCGAACCTGGCTCGGTCTTGATTCACATACCCCTGACTTCATGCCGCTTGTCGGGCCGTTACCGGGCGTAGAAAACGCATTCATGATCGCGTGCGTTCGAAGCGGATACACAACGGGTCCTTATATGGCGCAACTGCTTGTCGACTCCATACTTGGTCGAGAACCGGAGATGCCCCTTTTTGATCCGGCGAGAGCCATAGACGGGTAACCGGATTTTCAAACCGGCTCACAGGAATCAGAAGAGCATGCCGATGAAGGGAAAATCCAGGTGCCGCATTCTGTACTTTGGGGTGCCGATTAGCGAGGTTTATGGTCCAGAGAGGTACCTGTCTACTCGTTAGGACTCCCGTTGTTTATAATAAAACGGCCGCCCCGATGTGGGACGGCCGCGAATATACGCGAAAATTACTTAAGCGGCACTTTTCTTTAGAATCCCGAGGGTATCTAGGATTGCTCGGACTTTATCCTTTTCTTCTTCGTTGAGTTCGAGCAGCGGTGGGCGGGGATACCCACCCGGCCGGCCCACCATATTCATGGCCGCCTTCATTGTGGCCGGTCCCGTTCCGATATTGCTCAAGGCCAAATCCAGCGCGAGGGTTCGCTTTTGCACGCGCTTGGCTTCTTCGACATCTCCCTTCGCGGAAAGTTCAAAAAGAGAAATTCCTTCACGTCCCATTATATGTGGGTCGTTACTGCTGACCAAGCCCACGCATCCCAAGAGAACCGATGCCATTCCGCGTGAGGCAGATTTTCCGCTGAATACCTGCATCCGATCTCCGACAGCGTTGATTGTTGCCTCCAACTCCACAAAATCATCGCAGCTTTGTTTAATTGCCACGACGTATTCGATCTCGGCCAGTTCTCTGCAAAAGTCCGCTGTGATGTCGACGCATGTGGCTTTCGGTGAGTTGTAAAGAAGGATAGGTATCTTGGAGCCGTCTGAAATAGCCTTGAAGTGTGCCACGACTTCCCGACGGTTCACTTTCGCGTAATAGGGCGGCATAAGCATCACACCGTCCGCCCCCCCTTTTTTCGCCTTTGCTGAAAGCAAAGTCACCTTCGGCGTGACAATGCTGCCAGTACCCAGGATCACGGGAACTTTTCCACTGGCGGCATCTTTCGCCAGCTTGAGCAACCGGAGTTTTTCGTCACCATCCATCGCCCAAGATTCCCCGTTGGATCCCGAAACAACGATCCCATGAACGCCCTCGGAAATAAGCAGTTCAATGTTTTCCGAAAATTTGGCTTCATCAATTTCCCCGCTTATTGTAAAAGGAGTCACTACCGCAGGAAAATTTCCTCTCCAAGAAACTTTTCCATTATTCATGGTTTCACAGCCTCCCTCACGATAACAGCAAATATTTATTAATTTGTCTTAATGACAAGCACATTTTTTGCTTAAAGGTCTAACCATTTACCTAGACGTTATGGTTGATCTCACTGGTTGTGCGTTTGTCTCCATTAGCCCCCAAATAAATAAGTACAGGGAAAATGAATATCAATATACTGTCCATACTTACCCTTTTTATACCAACGGCCACAAAAATTCAAAGGACCATTCATGATGCGTTTCCGTCTCAACCGTATTGGTTTATTGCGCCTTCTGGTGTAACAAATTCTTCCTCCAGATCCTTGCGGATTGCTTCCCGACTTCGATCCTTTGGATTTCCGAACCCAGACCCACCGGACACTTCAACAGTGATTGTCGTTAGTTCATCCAGATCGACGAAGAGGCCTTTAAAATGATCCACAATGGGGGCATCATGCGACGCCGTACTGTAGAAACGCATGCGGTTGCCGGTTTCACCGCCAAACAAACCAGGTGTGTCGGAAAGCAAACCCGTCGACCATCCTCCGATGGTGTACTTTCCGCCGGTTTCCCCCGCTCGGCGCCGAATCACCGTCCGCTGACCCAGGGCCCCCCGGAATTTCCCCGGCCCTCCCGAATCGGGAATGAATTCCTTCTCTACGACGAGGAAACCGGTTCGCATTTCGAACATTTCCACCGAAACGTTGGCCGCATTGGTGGGAAAAAGCGCGGTGCTTTCCCCATCTCCCTGACTCGACGCCCCGAGGCCACCGGCATTGAAAAAATGGTCGTTGAAGGCCTGTCCTGTACTCGTGTAACCATATGTCTTGAGAGCGACGGGATAGCCCGTATGCCCCCTTACCTTGTCGGGGAGCACCGAAGACAACGCCTGCGCTATCGCCGGCGGAATCGTCCAGGTTGTACGGGTTCGATTATTCACCGCCGCAGGACGAGTACAATTAAACACGCTGCCTTCCGGCGCCTCGACGCTTACAGGCCGAAAGTTGCCGTCATTTCCGGGAATTTCCGGAGAAAGGAGGCACTTAACCATAAAGATCGCATTGGAGAGCAACATGCTGAGGGTCACATTGGTTCCGCCTACGGGCAACTGATGAGGACCGTCAAGGAACTCGATAATCAAATTGTCTTGCTTAACCTTGACTCTTAATCGATAACAAAAGGGGTCTCCCATCCCATCACACCACTGTTCAGCCTCATACTCTCCATCCGGCAAGGCGGATATCGCTTTACGCATCGCCATTTCCGATCTGTTTTGCAATTCAAGCGTCAGATCTTTCAGATCATTGAGACCGTATTCATCTAAAAATTCCTGTATTCGCTCCCCCGCCATTTGATTGGCGCTCACCATGGCATGAATGTCTCCCATCACCATGGTTGATAGCCGGACGTTGCTCTCGATGATTTCAACCAGTTCTTCATTCAATCGCCCGCAATTGTATAATTTGAGTGTAGGGATAAAGAGCCCCTCATCATACAGTTCTCGCGTTGTGTGGCGGGCTCGGGTGCCGCCGATATCGGCCACGTTGGCCATGCTGGCCATGATCGCTACCATTTTGTCCTCCCGGTTGAATACCGGTGTCAATATGGCGATATCGTATAAGTGCCCTGCGCCCAGCCAGGGGTCGTTTGTAATAAAAATGTCTCCGCGCTTCCAGGTTTTCAAAGGATAGCGCTGCAAAAATGCCTTCGCACAGTTCGGCAAGGTTATCGTGAAATCAGGCATCGTTCTCATTGGGTGCGCAATCACGAGCCCTTTGGGATCAAGAAGCGAGCATCCGTAATCATGCGCCTCTCCCACAGCAACCGAAAAGGCGGTTCGCCAAATGGTAATCCAGCATTCTTCGGTGATGCTGATTACCCGCTGCCACATGATTTCCAGATTCACAGGATCTCGGATCGACTCCATAACTATCCTTTCGTCTTATTCCTGTACGGCGCTATTAAAGGGTTCTCCCACCTTCTATAAATTATATTGAATTCTTAGTTCATTATCGATCCATTTTCCAACCGTACTGCTCACAAGCCCCTTCGGGCGTGGAAAGTTCCTCTATGATATCTTTACGTATGGCCTCTGGATCGCGGGACTTGGGATCGCCAAAGCCGGATCCGCCAGCCATTTCAACTGTAATTCTAGTTCGTTCGTCTAAATCTATGAAGAGACCCTTAAAGTGATCTTGAACGGGCCCACCGGGCACCGCTACACTGTAGAATCGCATACGACCTCCGGCATCGGCACCATGTAAGCCGGGGGTGTCGGTAAGCAAGCCCGTTGACCATCCCCCGATGGTGTATTGTCCACCGGTCTCCCCAGGCCTCCGCCGTATAGTCATCCGTTGGCCGGGTGCTCCCCTGAATTTCCCCGGGCCTCCTGAATCGGGGATGAATTCTTTCTCTTCGATGAAGAAACCAGTGCGCATCTCAAAAATTTCTACGGAAACGTTAGCCGCTGCGGTGGGAAAATGCACGGTCGTTTCCCCATCCCCCCGGCAAGTTGCTCCCAAGCCTCCGCCGTTGAACATATGATCGTTAAAGGCTTCACCTTCACTCGTGTATCCGTAGGTCTTCAAGGCGAGGGGAAATCCGGTATGCGCACGCACCCTCTCAGGTATGATAGCGGCCATCGCCCGTGAAAGAGCGGGATGGATATTCCAAGTCGTGCGAGTCCGATTATTCACCGCGGCAGGTCGAGTGCAATTGAAAACACTTCCCTTTGGCGCCGTGACGGTTATCGGGCAAAAGTTTCCCTCGTTGCCCGGCACATCAGGTGAAAGAATACACTTGAGCATGTAAATGACATTCGCCAACAAAATGCTATAAGTAACGTTCGTCCCACCAATCGGAAGCTGGGACGGCACATCAAGAAACCTAATCTCCAAGGATTCTCCTTTTACCTTCACCTGAAGCCCAAACCGGAATGGTTCTCCTGTCCCATCGCACCATTGCTCCGCTTCGTATTCTCCGTCAGGCAAATCGGAAATTGCCTGAATCATTGCTTTTTCAGAACAACGTCGGACGACGTGGAACAACTCTTCAAAATCGGTTCGGCCGTATTCATCCAAGAATGCCAACACTCGTTTCTCGCCCAATTGATTGGCACTCACCATGGCATGGAGATCGCCAAGTACCATTTCGGGCAACCGGACGTTGCTTTTTATGATTTCGACAAGTTCTTCATTCAAACTGCCTTGGTTGTAGAGCTTGAGAGGAGGGATAAAAAGACCTTCGTCATACAGTTCCTGGGTGGTATGGCGCGCACGGGTTCCACCGATGTCAGCCACATTGGCCATACTTGCCAGAATTGCCATCATTCTGTTTTCTCGATTGAAAATCGGCGTCAAAACCATGATGTCGAACAAATGTCCTGCCCCCAACCAGGGATCATTGGTGGTCAATACATCTCCCCGCAGCAAAGTCTCTGGCGGGTATCGCTCAAGTAGCGCCTTGGCACAATTGGGCAGGGTGATGGCAAAGGACGGCATCGCCTTTGAAGGATGAGCGAGCAAGCGGCCTCGAGGATCAAGCAGGGCACATCCAAAATCGAGGGCCTCAGCAACCGCAACGGAGTAGGAAGTTCGCTGAATGGTAACCCAGCATTCTTCTACGATACTGATCAACCGTTGCCACATAATTTCCAGGTTGATGGGGCCAAGGTTAGACTTCATTATTGTGCCCTCATGTATATTTATCCGAAAATTGCGATAGAAAAACCAATTCCGAACTTGGGCCGCAGCCGCTCCTTATTTCTACCACCAGTCGGGTACCTGTAGGTGTAAAATAAATCGATCACATTTATTATTCTTTTTGACCTTATATCTATCTCACATCTGCTCTCCCTTGTCAGGATGGTGGGATTTATTGATACCGATTCCCCATGGGGAGTAGACGCGGACGAGAGACCGCCTTGATCTGAGTTGCGAGAGACCGTGGGGAAGTTTGGCTCCCTGTCCTAGTCCAATAATTCATCTGAATCCTAAATCTCTTTTCCAAAAAGATCTTTTGATGCCAAGATTCTGCCTCACACTTTACTGGGAAGAGGTTGGAATCCGCTCCCATGAACAAAACCCTGCAGCCATGGAAATTTCTCCCGAAGCGTGCCGTCGTGAGTGGCTTGAGAAATACGCAGATACTATTGTTGCGAAGCGGCACAAACTTCGCTTGGGTTTTTGGACACGACGGGATCTGGCGTGTAATTTCTTTGTTGCGGTCACAGTAACATTTCAAATCATGTACGTATTTTTCGTTCTGGAGCATGGCTTCCAGCGAGTATCGCATTGCAACACAACGGCTCACCCCACCTCCGAGTGGACACGGCAACAGCTGCGTGAGGCGATTCCGTCCGACCACCCGCACAGATTTCTGATTCATGACCGGGGCAAGATTTTCTCAAAATAATTGGATTGTACTGTCGAAAACATGGGATTGCGTGTGCTCAAGACACCGTATCGAAGCCCTCAAGCGAATTCGATCTGTGAGCGGGCCATCGGGTCGAAGCGGCGAAGATGTCTGGATCACATGATTCCGCTAACGGAAAATCATCTCCGGCGGGTTCTAAAAGGTTGGGTTGTTTATTACAACCGAACCAAACCGCATTCTGCAGTCGGGCTAGGGTTCACTGAGCTGACAAGAGATATCCCTGTACCCCTGTAACGAGGGCGACATCGAGTTGGAGACGGTCGGAAAGTGGTTTCCAGGCTGGTCCTGAACGGACTCTACAATGAATACTACCTCATCCCGCGTGCAGCCTGACGGTGGATGGAGTAATTGCGGATCATAACTAGCACTGCTTCAGGTTCCCCTTGTCTGGGCTGGCACAGGGGATCAGTCCGCCGACCAGGCCCGAGAGGTCCTGCTGGCCGATCACCTGCATCATCTTGCGGGCGTTGGCATCGCTGGGCGATTTGATCAACGCTGCCGCCTGGGGCACAGCCTGAAGGATGGCTTTGGCATCGGCGGCGCGCTTCATTTGCGCCGCCTTGTATTGAGCGTCCTTGGTTTTCGCCGCCGCCTCGGTTGCGGAAACCAGCTTCGCGGCTTGGCCGGCGACGAATAGATTGGCCAATCGCGCCGGCGAACGTTCCTCGAGCCAATGGCGCATCCTGCCCTGGGAGAACATGACGATCTCGAAGGATTGGTTGATCGGATGTCCGGCCCCTAGCATCTTGGCGAAGGCTTCGCCGCTGATTTCCGAGCGGGCCAAGCCATGGCACTTCATGCAATTGGCCGCGATATCATAAGTCATCGAGGCCCAGACCAACCCGGCGGCAACGGAATCAGCGATCCGCTTGGCCTTATGGTCCTGCGTCTCTTCCTCCCGCTTGACGTCCTTGCCGCCATAGTCGGAGTGGATAGGTTCCCAACCGGACGAGGCGCCGTGACAGCTTTCGCAGGACGGCCCGTACTTCACCTTGGGCTTGCCCTCGGCCTTTTTCTGCTCGGTCGAATAGTGGCAGGCTCGGCAATTCTTGTTCCGCTTCATTCTCTTCTTGCCGCCCACGGCAATGGTGATCTTCTTGGCGTCCTTCGCCTTGTGCGCCGTGCGGTAGGACGTGTAGTGCTTTGTTTCCACCCAGGTCTTGGTTTCGTCCTTGTGGCAATCCTCACAGGTTATTGGGCCCTGATAATAGGGATCAGCGATTGCCCATGGCATCCATGCGAACGTCGCGATCACGATCGCCAATGGAAATACCAAGCGTTCGATGGATGAAACCAACACGACTCTCCCCTCGATTAAGTATCTGTGGTTATTCCCTTAACAACTCACAAATTGTTTGCCCTATCGGATGCCAAGGTGCAAGGAATGAGAAAAAAACGGCCTAAACACGGGTCTTAAAAGACGATATTCAACTCGCTACGGAAGCCGTAGCGCGCATCCCGCGCTCCTTCCTGATGAACTCCGAACAGGTCCAGGGAGATGAAGACGTGGTGGCCGATCGCTTGCGATATCTTGGCCCCGATGCCGAAAGCGTCGAAGCCGCCGGGCGAGTTGTCCTTACGGCCGCCAATTTCTAGTATCAGGTTGCGGCGCAGCGCCGGCGAGAAGAATATCTGGTAGCCGAGTGAGCCGCCGAAGGATTCGTCGGCCTGATTGCTGAGCGGCGTAAAGGCGCCCAATCCGTTGCCTGCGAACAGAAGCCCGGTTAGTCCCAACGGTCCGCCGGCACCTCGGGATGCCGATGTATAGGTATCGATCGCCCAGAACAAGTTGAGATAGGCAATGTTATCCCAAGGATCGGTGGTTTTGGGCGCCCACGCGATACTCGAGAACAACACCACGCCGTCGTCGGCGAGGGCAGTATCGTTGTCCGTCGCATGGGAGCCGGCGATTCGGAACGTGGTGTCGAAATGAGTATTGAACAGGATGATGCGTTGTGTGGCCCCGAGGGCGATATTAAACTGATCTCCTTGGGCCTCCGAGCTGTCCACATAGACCATATCGAAATCGAACGTATGGTGGTCCACATCCGCGGCGAACAACAGCCCGTACAGACGGGCTTCATCATCTTCTATATTGTTGCTCCTGCTGATTTCGTTCCAAGCGAAGATACCGCCAAGGCGCGCGAATTGCATCCCCGGCAGGGGAACGGTACTGCGAGTAATGGAAACGGAATCCATGGTGTCCTGAATGAGAAGGCCGTCGTGGATCAAGACCGGTTGGCGGCCGAATGCAATTTCCCAATCAAGAGGTTTTCTCCCCTCCCAATCCAGCTTGGGAAACATCTCGCTCAACTCGCCCTCGAAAAATAAGGTGGTTACGTGGGTGTTCAACTCGTCGTCGAATTCATCGGTGGGCTGGAAAATATGCTTCGTCTTGCTGCCGTTCCTGGCCGTGAGGGGAGAAAGGCCGACGAGAATTCTTTCCGTTCCGGTAAGTGTCAGATTGCCGAAAATATCGAAGTTATTGACCCACTGGACGCTCGATGGGTTGGTGCCGTCATCGATGGCCTGTGGGCCCGTGCGCAAAGTGCCGAAGACTAGGAGGTTCGGCGAAATGATCGCTCCGGAGGGAAGCTCGACCTCGCAACAATAGGGCCCCTCCTTGAGAAAACCCTGCCACCATTCTACGAGGGGTTGGGGGCGGTCGGGCACCGGTTTCATTCCCTTCACCTTGTCGGAGTAGCGGAGGGGATCCCGATCTATCAAACCTTTATCGCGAGGCGGAAGAGTCTTCCCGGAGGGGTCCGGTAGGCTGGGTTTATTCTCCGCCGCCTCTACGAGGGGTTGGGGGCGGTCGGGCACCGGTTTCATTCCCTTCACCTTGTCGGAGTAGCGGAGGGGATCCCGATCTATCAAACCTTTATCGCGAGGCGGAGGAGCCTTCCCGGAGGGGTCCGGTAGGCTGGGTTTTTTCTCCGCCACCTTTCCTTCCGTGCTAGGCGAAGCGCCGAAGGATCCCTCCGAGGAATTCCAAAACCACTCGATAATCTGGCGGGGCAGATCGTATTGGGCCTGGGCGGGGCCGGGAATCCCAACCGCCATCCCCACGGTGGCAGTGATCCCGATGACGATCAGCTTATTAAGCATCATGCGTCCCCTATCGTTTGATCATCACGGTTTCCGAGTGTTCCCAGAGATCAATGCTAATATCGACCATCCTCTTGGCGAGCTCACGCAAACTGAAGTTGAAGTCGAGCCCTACGCCGGCGTTGACGTTCACGAAAAAAGCTGGCATCGGCTGGGCAATCAGCTTCATGTGCAAGGTGTAGGTTTCCCCAGCTTTCAGGCTGTCCCCATCAACCTCGTAGGCAGCCCAACGGAACCCGCCCGGTTCAATTCCAGCCTTGAAGGTGCGGGTGTTGTTGGGGCGCATGAGGATAGCGACCGGATTGGACGGCGGTCGCACGAACGGCCGAGCGGTTTGGGAGAAGGGAATGAACCGTTGCTGCGTGCGCTCGCCGCCGAAAAAGTTTCGGATCATGAAATGGCTCTGCAAATTGAAAAGCTGCGCATCCAGCGGTAGCTTTCCGGCACGCACATATCGCGAGGGCCGCTCGCGCAAATCTCCGTTCGGATCGCGGTCTCCCGAGCGGAAGACGACCTTGCCCCGGCTATCGGTCACCGTGATCTGGAAAAATACCATCCTTTCGTGGATGAAGCCGGATGGCGCGTTATGGCCAAGGACCGCATTCCTGAGCTTGATCTTGAACTTGAGGCCGTTACGCAGATTGGCCTTTTCGACAACGAAGTCCTCGACCTTGTAGGCCGCTTTCATGACTGCCAGACGCTGATTTTTGGCCCAGTCCAAGAGCTTGAATTGCTCGTCCAGGATCTCCCGGGCCTCGTAGCGCAAATCCTGGTCCTGCCAGAATTTCGGGAACTTATAGTTGGCGTCGACGTTGTCCTCGAACTTGTCCGTGCCCCAGCCCTTTTCATGATCGAATTGCAGCCATTGCTCGTAGGTGGCCAGCTTCACCGCATTCGGATTGTGCGGGAAGATGCCGGGGTGCAGCACCGAGAAATCTGGGCCGGCGAAATAATGGTTCGATATGCGCCGGTGCTTGGTCTCTGTCTTGCCGATCACCGCGGCGGGCCCTATGTCGAAGCCCTTGGCCTCGCCCGGCACCTTGCCCATATGGCAGTCCTGGCAGGTTACGCCGGCGGCGGCGGACGGCGAGGTTCGATACTCATCGAAGGTTTCCTCGTTGTGGAATCCCGTCGGCAGCCTGGAGGAATGGCAATTGCCGCAGAAGATTGAGGCCCGGAGAAACGGATAGTGTTCGACCCGCTTATGGATCGGCCGCCCCTTTTTGCCGGGCTCGGTGACCAGGGCCAACCTGGTGTCCTTCTGGGTCTCCGCCTGGATATCGTTGTTGGTCGGCCCGAAGATCGGCGCGAAGATGTCGCCCTGGGTGATCTTCGCGCGGGCGCTTCGCTTGGCATAACGTTTGTTGAACCTATGGCAGACGACGCAGGTAATCCCTTCGACCACTGGACCCAGGAAGTCCTCGCCCGCGCGGGCGTATTGCGCCCGCTTCATGTTGGACATTTGCATCACGTTCAGCACCGCCGCCAACGGCGCGTGACACCGCGAACAGGTGTCGCCCGAGGTGCCGTTGGTCTTGCCCTTGACCGAATTCTCGACCGAGACGAAGAAGGGGCTCAGGTTGGCATAGGCGTGGCTCGAGGCGGACCATTGGCGGAACTGTAACTCATGACAGGGTTTGCATTCGAAGGCCGAGGGGAACTGTTTGTTTCGAAACAGATCCTCGTCCGCCGTGTCATCGGCTTTCTGTGCCTGCGCCGAACTGGCGATCGCCATTGCCAACGATAGAGCGATCGCGAAAAGAAACTTCGGTTGCCAGAACATCGAAATAATCCCTCCCTAATCCGAGATTGGGCATGAGATACGTGTCTTGCCACGCGTCTCAACTGGAATCGATTCGGCCAATTTTGTCTCCCAAATCACAAATGAGGTTAGCGCGTCCGCATCAACGCAGACACTCTCTTCGACATGGGATCATCTCTTGCTGGATGGGGTGCCTCCTTGCTGGCGCCGGCGACGACCGGCGCTGGTTTGTAAATTCTCAGCGAGGATACACACCTAGCAGGTTTTCCAGCGTGATGGATGCCACATCGAATCCACCCTTATGCTGGGCAGTATATCGGAAACGGATCAAATCGTTCAGGGTCCTCTTTATCCAAAATTATGCAGCAAGGCTCTCCATTTAGCAAATTCCGATCTTTTATTCTTGCTATGTTCCGCAATAATCAAATCTTACATAAGTGAATGATTTTGTTAAGGTCGCTCCGATGGGCCCCGGCGTGGCAAGATCCACGTCATGCATATAGCCGAATCGATTATTCAGGTAGTCTTCGACTTATTTTCACTTCTTTCTATCATCCTGCGTTCACGGGGCAGATTGGCCGCCGAGAATCTCTTCCTGCGCAAATAACTTGTTTAACTATCAAGAACGGGCATTCGACCACGTCGACTCGACCCGGCAACTCGGCTCACGCTAGTTGGGCTTTCCAAATTATTCAATTGGAAGGATGCGCTGATTGTGCATGGCGAATTCTTATTTAGACCATAAATTGCTACATTTTTATGAATTCGCCATAGATAGGTAAATTAGGCGAAATTTTTTTAAAGGGAGAGTGACGTGCCTCCAAAAACCGTCCCAGGTTGGATGTTAGGATTTTCGATAAGCTTTCGACATGGGTCGTCCAG
>CAZUHN010000118.1:0-4591 GCA_964620535.1 uncultured Nitrospinaceae bacterium
GGTTAAGCCATCCCTTAGGGGAACCGTGTGGGGGGCAGGACTGCCGCACTCGCCCGTGTAACATAACAATATGGATGCAGTATACACAGCTGAAAAAATTTGACCTACCCCAAACTCGGAGTAGGTCATTTCTAAAAAAGATATAAGTGGCGCTTGGTTTCCCAAACCTTGAAGACACGATTAGATGCCCTGCCACGCAAACATAACTAGAAAATTAACTTAACAGATAATAAAAACTTCCTTCCGCTAATAAATACAAACTAGCGTCAGAATCCCCAGCTTTGATTGTTTTCGCTATCGGTAGAGGCCCAGCAGGTTTCGCGCCACGACCACGCGCTGGATCTGGTTGGTGCCCTCGACGATCTGGAGCTGCTTGGCGTCGCGCATGAAGCGCTCGAGGGGATGGTCCATCATGTAGCCCGTCCCGCCGAGCACCTGGATGCTGTCCACGGCGGCCTTCATAGCGGCGTCGGTGGCGAAGCACTTGGCGGCCGAGAAGAAACGGGCGTGCTCCTTGCCGAACCTTCCCGAATCGATCAGCGAGGCCGCCCGGTAGACGAGGAGGCGGGCCGCCTCCACCTCGATGAACATGTCGGCGAGCATGAACTGGACGGCCTGGAGGCGGGCGATGGGTTTTTCAAAGGCCTCGCGCTCCTTGGCGTAGTCCGCCGCGTAGTCGAGGCAGCCCTGGGCGAGGCCCACCCCGCGCGCGCCGACCGCCGGGCGCATCTGGTTGAAGCCTTGCATTATGGTCTTGAAGCCTCCGTTCAGGGGGCCGATCTGGTTTTCGGCCGGGATCCGGCAATTCTCGAAGAGGAGTTCGCAGGTGGGCACCCCACGCATCCCCATCTTCCGCTCGTGGCGCCCGATCCGGAAGCCGGGCAAATCGGTGGGAACGACGAACACCGTGATGCCGCGCACTCCCGCCTCCGGGTCGGTCTTCGCGGCCAGGGTGATGAAGTCGGCGGCAGTGGCGCCCGAGGAGTAGAATTTCTGGCCGTTGATGATCCACGCGTCCCCCTCGCGGACGGCGCGGGTTCTGATGGCGCCGGCGTCCGAGCCCGCGTGGGGTTCGGTGAGGGCGAAGCTCGCGCGCGTCTCCCCCTTCGCCAGCGAGGGGAGGTAGTGCTTTTTCTGCTCCTCCGACCCGCCCAGCTCGATGGCTCGGCTGGGGAGCATGGTGAGGAGGACGAGGAGGGCGCTGTTCGAGCAGAAGCGGGCGATCTCTTCCATGACGATGCACCCGCCGAGAAAGCCCATCCCCCCGCCCCCGAGGTTTTCGGGGAAAAAGACCCCGAGGAGTTGGTGCGCCTTCAGGAGCTGGAAGATGTCTTCGGGGTATTCCTCCTTTTCGTCGATCTCCGCCGCGCGCGGGGCGATGTGACGCTCGGCCAGCTCGCGCACCGTTCGGCGGAGCATTTGTTGGGTATCGTTCAACTCGAAGGAAGGGTTGGCCTCTTCCGGCAGGCTCATGGCGTTGCTTCCTCGTGGGGTTTGCCCGGGCCGCAGCGTTCGGCGGGGATCATCCCGTCTGCCGATCCGACTTGTCAAACCGGGCGCGGGCGATCGTCGCCCCGACGAGGGAGAGATCCTCCAGTTGACGATGCGGGGAGGGGGGGGGTATGGTCGCACCTGTCTTGGGATAATCCGCTTCAAGAGAGGTTGGGCGCATGCGCGCGGCGAGATCGAGAGGGGTATGTTGGCGAGGCCGATTCTTCTTCGGCTTTCCCTCCCTCCGTCCGCGTGCCGGCACGTTTTAAGCATCAAAGGGTGGCGCAGGGCGGGCAACTCCCCCGGACGCCGCCGCCAAACGGCCATCGAACGCGAGGCGCCACGGGGAAACCCGTGGCGATTTTTTTGATGCTATATTCGTTATGAAAACAAGGAGATAAGGAGAATGATCATCGTCATGAAAAGGGGAGCCACAGAGGACGAGATTCAGGGGACCGTCGCCCGGATCAACGAACTCGGCTACAAGGAGCATCTCATCCGGGGGGTGGAGCGGACCGTCATCGGCGCGGTGGGGGACGAGCGCGGAAAGTACATGCTCGAGTCTCTCGTCACCCTGGCGGGAGTGGAGAGCGTCACCCCCATCCTGAAGCCCTATAAGCTGGCGAGCCGGGAGAGCCGCCCCGAGCCCACCACCATCAACGTGGACGGGGTGGTGTTCGGCGGGGAGCGGTTGGTGGTCATCGGGGGGCCCTGCTCGGTCGAGAGCCGGGAGCAGATCATCGACTCGGCGATGGCGGTCAAGGCCGCGGGAGGGCATATCCTCCGCGGTGGTGCCTATAAGCCGCGCACCTCGCCCTACAGCTTCCAGGGGATGGCCGAGGAGGGTCTAAAACTGCTCGCCGAGGCACGCGAGAAGACCGGCCTTCCCGTCCAGACCGAGGTGATGGACTCAAGCGAGGCCGACCTCATCGGCGAGTACGCCGACATTCTCCAGGTCGGCGCGCGCAACGTGCAGAACTTTTCGCTTCTAAAGAAGGTGGGCCAGATGAAAAAGCCCGCCTTCCTCAAGCGCGGTATGTCCACGAGCCTCGAGGAATTTCTCATGTCGGCCGAGTACATCCTCAGCCAGGGGAATCCCGACGTCATTCTCTGCGAGCGGGGAATCCGCACCTTCGAGAACGCGACGCGGAACACCCTCGACCTCACCGCGGTTCCCCTCCTCAAGGAGCTGAGCCATCTCCCAGTGGTGGTGGACCCGAGCCACGCGACCGGGATGTGGCGGCTCGTTCCTCCGATGGCCAAGGCGGCCGTGGCGGCCGGTGCGGACGGACTCATGCTCGAGGTGCACCCCAAGCCCTCGGAGGCCTTCTCGGACGGGGCCCAATCGCTCAAGCCCAAAGTGTTCGACCAGCTGATGCGCGACCTCGTCTCCTTCGCGAACGCGGCGGGCCGATCGCTCTAAGGTGCCGGTTTTATTTGTTTTCGTGGACGGCCTGGGGATCGGACCGCCCGGCCCCCACAACCCCTTCTCGGCCCTGGAGGAGGGGCCGCCCTTCCGGTTCCTTGCCGCCGACGCCTCCCTGGGGGTGCCCGGCCTGCCCCAGAGCGCCACCGGGGGGGCGGAATTCGCCAACGTGTACTCGCCTGGCTACTTCTGAAAGGGGGAGGGTGCGCCGCCGATTCGTGACGTCGGTGATGACTGAGTGACCGGGCACCCGCCGGCTGGGCGCCATCCGCTGGAAGTACCACCATCTGCGATGTGGTGCCCGGAATTCTCCAATTTCTTCCCTCCCTACAGCCAATTGATAGTATTGCAATTAATTATTTTTCCCCGGAGCGGTCCGCTGTCAGTCTGGTGATTTTTCAAGAGTTGACCTGGGATTTAATTCCCTATACATTCTGAAGACGCTGGAGGATCTCCGCCGCGGCGAAGCCGTCTGTCGTGACTTCACGAACCGTTTCCTCATCGACGCGGGAGTCCCCGCTGGATAGATCACCCTCGAGGAGGTGGGCTTGCGGCTGGAGGCCATGTCGGGAGAGAGAGACCTTTTGGTCTACGAGTATTTTCAGACCGATGTCGCCGGGCACCGGGAGATCCTTGAAGAAGCGAAATGTGTACTCTCCGCGCTCAACCGTTTTCTGGCGGCACCGATATAGCGGCTCGATCCGGCGGCGGACACTTTCATCCACAGCAGCGATCACGAAAACGTTGAGGACATGCACACGCGCTGGCACACAAACAACCCCGTTCCCTTCCTTCTCTGGGGAAGGGGCGCCGCTGTTTTTGGGGGTATTATAAGCGCAAGGAGGTTACCGTTTGCCGGAAGCGGAGACGGGGACATCACAGATGAAATTTTCCTTAATATCTAAATCTCCCACAGAGGGCGAAGGCTTAGGCGCCTATCTTAGCCGTGAGCGATTGGACAGGGAAATCTCCCTGGATGT
Source organism: uncultured Nitrospinaceae bacterium (assembly GCA_964620535.1). Classification (GTDB taxonomy): domain Bacteria; phylum UBA8248; class UBA8248; order UBA8248; family UBA8248; genus CAZUHN01. Next base: position 3,898 of record CAZUHN010000118.1, read on the forward strand.
GATCGCCAGCGAAACCCGGATTAGAAAATTCTACCTCGAGTGCATCGAGCAGGGGATTTACGATCGCATTCCCACCGGCCCCGTCGGCCGGGGGTTCGTCCGAGCCTTCGCTACCTATATCGGGGTGGACGCGGATGCCGCCGCCGCTTTGTACAACCGCGAATCCGGCTACAAGTCGATTGAAACAGAACCTGAGCCTGTAGCTTTCTCCGCCAAGTTGCAGCGCGGGCGGGCGGAGTGGTCAATGGTGCCCGTCATTTCGGTCGTCGCTTTTATTCTTGTGAGCGGCGCCGCGTTGTGGTTTGCCCGGGGAAGAACGGATCGTTTGATCGAAGTCACGAATATCGACCGCTTGGCCAAGCGCGTGAAGACGGTGCCGGCGTCGGTCCTGCAAAGGCTGCCCTCGCTGAAGAATGTGATTTCCAATGGGGAGAAATCCCCCGCGCCGGCAGAGCTTCCTCCGGAGGCTGCCGCCGCGGCCCCTTCCCCCCCGGCGAAGGCGGTGAACCGGAGCGCCCTGCCGGCGGCAAACGGCACCCCGCCGCCGGCCCAGTCCCCTCCTTTGGCAGAAGGGACATCGCGGGTGGAAAAGGGGATAATCACCGTAAATACAAATGTTTCCGAAAAAACCTCCCTGCCGAAAGTGATGATCTCTCGGCCCGGTGCGGAGGGTGTCGGCTCCCGGAATAGGGGG
>CAZUHN010000119.1:0-17511 GCA_964620535.1 uncultured Nitrospinaceae bacterium
CTTCCCGATCCCGGCCGAGGCGCCGGTGACGACCGCCGTCTGCCCGGAGAAGTCGTAGACGGTTTTCCCCATTTCCTTCCTTTCACAAGAGCGGGCCGGGCCCGATCCCGGCACCGGCGAATGAGACTGTTGCCCGGAATAAAAGTCAGGGAGGTGGACCGCCGATGAGACCGGCGACGGTATCCACGAGGCCGTTGTCGAACAGGGTCCATGCGGTCACGACGACGACGAGGAACAAAAAGCCGAGGAGAAAATATTCGAGGATCCCGTTTTTCGCCTCGGGGGGAGAGGTTGCCTTGCGCCGTGTCACGATGATGTCCGCCTTCCCGGAAGGATGAAAGAAGCTGCTCCCGGCCGGCCGGGCTGCCGCGCGGCGGCCCGGAGCGCGGTTCTTTCTGATAAGCAACTTCTCATTAGAGGAACAAGCGGGGCCGGGCGAAACCTTCCCGCCGGGGGGCGGCCGATTCCGTCCATCGTGGACATACCCCGTCCGTCCGTTTATCGTATAGGGGTTTTCCCGGCCGCCTTCCGCCGGGGGAGCCCAGCCGGTGGGAGGATTCAGGAGAGTTTGGATGTTTTCCGCACTTTACAATTTCGGACGTGTCGAATCTGTTTCGACGGAAGCGCTCGGTGTGCCGGGAAAGCGGATTTTCCGCATCCTCATCGACACCGCCGCCGCCGCCGCGACCCTTTGGGTGGAGAAGGAGCAGCTCTACGGGGTGGGAATGGCGCTCAAGAAGATGAATGGAACCGAGCGCCCGAAGAAGAAGGCCGCCGGAGTCGGCGAGGAGGCTGAAACGAGCACTCTGGAGGATTCGGAAATCCTGACCGGCAACGCGGTCGAGAATTTGGAATTCAAGGTAAGCCGCCTGGCGCTGGCCTTCGGGCCGGGGGAGGACCACATCACCCTCTTCTTCAACGATGAGCGGGACGAAGAGGTGGCGGTGAGGGCGGAGGAGAAGCCGGAAGAAGGGGAATACGGCGATGAGGAGGAAAAAGAGGAGCCCCCCCCTCCCAAGCTCCAAGTCTCGCTGACCCGACTCCAGTCCGAGGAGTTGGTGCGCGAGAGCCTGGAGGCGTGCTCCTCCGGGCGGGGGGTGGACGCCCTTTCGCGCAACGCCCTGGTCGCGACGGGCAAGGTGGACCCCAACCGGAACGGCCATTTTCACCACTAAATTCACTGCCGGCGGGGAAGGCGACCTTGGTTTCGAAGCCCGGCTCGGGCCGCAGGCGCGGTCGAGGGAAAAAAGAGGGGAAGGGCGCTGAGTCGCTTCGCCTCCAGCCCGAGCAGATCGAAGATCTCCTCCTTCGCGGAGAGGTGGAGGAGGGCGACCTCGTCCTCCACGGGTCGAACTACACCTTCGTGGTGCGCCTCCGAGCGGGCGAGTTCGGCTTCTACGCCGTCTACAAGCCCGCCAGCGGGGAGCGGCCCCTTTGGGACTTCCCCTACGGGACCCTTCACAAACGCGAGCGCTGCACCTTTTTGGTGAGCCAGGCGCTCGGATGGGGCTTGGTGCCCCCCACTGTGATCCGCGACGGCCCGCACGGGGAGGGCTCGATGCAGATGTTCGTTTCCCACAACGGGAAGACGAACTGCTTCACCCTCCGCGAGGAGAACCGCGCCGAGCTCGTCCTCGTCGCCGTCCTGGACCTTTTGGTGAACAACACCGACCGCAAGGGGGGGCACTGCTTCCTGGGTGCTGATCAGCAGGTCTGGGCCATCGACCACGGGCTGACCTTTCACGCCGAGCCGAAGCTGCGGACCGTGATCTGGGATTATTCGGACGAGCGGCTTCCCGATGCGCAGGTGGCGGACATCGAGCGCCTCGAGGCCGCCCTCGCCGATGTGGGAGGCCCGCTGCGTGGGGAGATGGACGCCCTACTCGATCCGCTTGAGGTCGATGTGTTCCACCGCAGGGTGCGCGCCTTCTTGGGCGATCCCCGCCTGCCCCACCCGGAGGAGTGCCGGAGCTTTCCCTGGCCGCCGGTCTAAGCCGCCGGTCGCAGCGGGCGCGTCCGGAACGTCCGAGGGTACATTTCGGAGATGAAGTGTGAGAGAAAAAAAGGTCCCCCTCTCTTGGCTGGCCGCCCCGGCCCTCGCCCTCTTCCTGGCCGGGTGCGGCGGGAGCGGCCCCGCCGCCTATCGGGAATTCCTCTTCCGCAGTCCGAACCACCCGAAGGCGGTCGAGGTCCGCGCCCTCCTCGATGACGCCGACTACACCCGTGCCGAACAGCTCCACACCGTGCCGGCCTACCTCGACTACCTGGAAAAGCACCCCGCCGGAAAATACTTCCGCAAGGCTCGCCACTGGGCCGAGCGCCTTTCCTACTACGACGCGATTTCTCGAAAAGATTCTGTGTACCTCAATAATTTTCTCAAGCGGTTCCCCAGCGGCACGTTCGCCTCGGACGCCGAAACAAAATTCCAGCAGACGATCTATCGGGATATGCGCAAGAAGGAATCCATCGGGGGCTATCGCCGCTTTCTCGCGCGCTACAAGAGCGCTCCCAGCGAGGTGATCGCCGAGGCCACCCAGCGCCTTGAGCGCCTCCTGTTGGACGAGGCGAAGGTCGCCCCGAACGAACTCCCGATCGTCCGCTTCATCCACGACAACCCCGGCAGCCCCTACCTGCCGGAGGCCCGCCGCACCCTCCGCGAGCGGCGGTTCGAGCGGGTGATCGTCTCCCATGCCGAGTCTGACTGGAAGGAGTTCCTCCGCACCTACCCGGGAACGAAGGAGGCGGCCGCCGTGGCGAAGCACATGGAGGAGGAGGCCCTCCGGGCCGCCGAGCGCTCGGGCCGAATCTCTGCCCTCGAGCGCTACCTGAAGCGCTATCCCAACTCCCCCCACAAGTCACGGATCCTCACCTCCATCTCCCTCTCCACCCGGGAGCGCAACCGGCAGGCCCACCGATGGGTCCGGGTGCGGGAGGTCGAAGTCGAGGCCTACCACCCGAGAAAATGCGCGGCCTGCAAGCCCGTCCTCCGGGTGATCGGCACCCTCGAGAACACCGACCCGGACTTCGCCTACAACCTTTCGCTCGAGACTGAGTTGGTCCGGAGGAAAACGCGCTGCTGCAAGACGCGGCGCGAGGTAAAGGCGCTTTGGCCGGGCGAGAGTCGCCAGTTCACGGTTCCCATCCCCGGGGAGCCCTCCACCGAGCCGCTGCCGGGCTTCGAGGTCCGGGTGGTCGAGGGGAAGGCATTCCGGAATCCCTCCCACGCCCAACGCTTGGAGGTTCCCGAACTGGGGATCAAGTCTGGGACGGCCGACCGCTTCAGCCCCAAGGCTGCTCCCCCGCTCCCCGCGTTGCCGAAGTGAGGGGAAAGACGGCGTGTCACCGGCCTTGTCGTGCCGGGCGAAGCGAAGCATCTTCGTTTCTTGCAGCTCTTCCGGGATCTTCGTTGTGATCAGTGTGACAAAACGCGAGGACCGGAATGCGCCGGAAGGGAGATAATCCGCCCCCGGGCAGGAACGCGTGGCCGTGTGAAGGAAGGGAATGCCCGAAAAAAAGGCCAAACCCTTGGAAAATTTGTTGGGCGCGGGCGGCTTCAACAAATTGGTCAAGGGAAAGTGGGGGCAGGTCCTTTGCAACCCTAACGACTTTTATGTCGGAAGGACCATCGATCTGTACAGGGAATACAGCGAATCGAGGCGCATCTGTTCGATCAACTGATCTCGGAGGGCGACATCGTCATGGAGGTGGAGTCGAGTGGCCGGTGCGCACACTTTGATATTTTCTCAGGCGGCCGACGGTAAGGGCAGAGTGTGCGCATTCGAGCCGCAGCGGGTGGTTTTCCAAGTCCTCTGCGCGAACCTCGCGCTCAACAACATCACGAACGTGGAATACTTCCAGTCGGTGGTGGGGGCGGAGAGTGAGTCGGTCATTCTCCCGGATCTGAAATGCGATACGAAGGGAATTTCGATGGGTTCAACGCAAAAATTTCGGGCAGGGGCAGAAAACACTCCTGGTTTTCCTGGACGAGTTTCTGGACGTGCCGCGGCTGTAGCTCGTGAAAGTGGACGTGGAGGGAATGGAAATCGATGTCCTGAGGGGGGGGCGAAAAAAACCATCGAAAAATTTCGGCCTCTTCTTTACGTGGAAAACGACAGGGTGGAGAAATCACCCTTGTTGACAAGTCTCCTCTTATCGCTCCGCTACAAAGTGTATTGGCATGTTCCCTCCCTGTATAATCCAGAAAAATTCACGGGCAGCGAGGAAAATATCTATCCCAACATCCTTGCCCTCAACCTGCTCTGCGTCCCCGGGGAAGCGGAGGCCAGTCTGACCGGTTTTCGGGAAGTGAATGATCCCGGCGAGCATCCATTGAGCGAGGACGTCTCCTTTTTGGAGGATGAAGGGCCGGACGCCGGGCCGTGAAGAAAGCCTTTGGCCGCATCCACACTTCCGGTGCTGAAGCGGAGATTCCACTTCCGGCCGCGGGCAGATTATTGAACTAATTGCGCGGCGAGAGCCCGTGCCACAGGCGGGGGCGGTTCACCTTTCGGATGTGGGCCGCGATGAAGCTGGCGAGGGCGGGGTTGGCGAAAAGGAGGGGGCGCCGCCACCTGCGTGCCGCCTCGAGATCCTTCGGTGCCTCTCCCTGCGGGTAAAACGACGCGAGGGGGCTCCACCTCTGGGAGCCCGACCGGAGGGCGAGAGCCTCCCCGCCCGCTTCTTTCACGAGTAAAACCCCCGCCGCCACGTCCCAGATGCTGGGCGTCCCTAAAATGGCGTAGTGAAGCCCTCCACGGGCCACGAGCGCCTGATCGTAGGCCATCGAGCCCGTCGAGCGGATCTCCCCGAGCGAGCGCTTGAGGGGGCCCGTCGCGCGGAACTGTGTCCAGTAGGCCCCCGGGAGGGTCGCGATGCGCTTTCCGGTGGGCTGGTCATCCCCGGCCACCCGGATGGGGCGGCCGTCCCGCCAGGCGCCCCCGCCCTCCCAGGCGCGGTAGATCGTCCCCCTCCCTTCCCCCCCGCTCCCGGAAGACTCGGGGGTGAAGATCGCACCGGCGACCGGGCGACCTCGGTGAAGAACCCCCACCGAGCAGCCCCATACAGCCAGGCCGTTTAGGAAATTTTTCGTCCCGTCCAGTGGGTCGAGCACCCAGAGGTATTCGGGGAGGGCTCGGACGGCCTCTCGCTTGGTCTCCGTCTCGTCCTTGGGTTTTTCCTCCCCGAGGACGGCGTGTCCGGGGTAGCGGGCCGTGATGGAATCGGTGAGTGCCCGTTGGCTCGCCCGGTCGGCCTCGCTCACGGGGTCGGTCTTTTGTTTGTTCTTGTAATCCACCTCGACGCGCTTGCCGAAAAGACCAAGGAGCAGCCTCCCCGCCGCCCCGGCGAACTCTGCCGCCGAGGCGGCGAGCGCATCGGCGGATTCCAGCGGGGGAGGGGCGTCATTCATTGGATCTTCTCAAGCCGTACCCGGGTTGCGCGTGAAGAGAAGGGCGAGCCCGTGGCGGATGTGCTCGCCGGTGTCTCCGCCGGAGAGGTAGTCAGCGCGCGAGACCGACCAGCGGTCCGCCGCCTTGAGGTGCTCGTGCGACCAGCCCCCAGCGTGCCGTAGGGCCTCCCCGCCCGCGTAGCCGGGCCCCGCCTGTACCACCGCGAGATACCAGCGGACTCCGGGGTCAGCCAGGATCCGCCCCTCCGCGCCCGAATCGTGCGGGAGCCAGCAGGAGAGAACGAAGTCGGGTTGGTGGCGGGAGAGCGCCGTCGGGGCGTCGAGGGCCTCCACTCCGCACGCGCCGTGGGGGCCGGCTCCCGCCCCTTGCGGGTCGGTGAGGATGAGCGGGGTGCCCCGCTCCCGGAGCGCTCGGCCCAGTGCCCCCCGGCCCGCCCCCACCTCGACTGGTCGTTCGGCGCCGAGAGAGGAGATCGTCCAGGCGAGCGCGTCCACCCACTCGGCGGTCGGAAACTGAAAAATCCCCTCGCGTTCGCAGTGGAGGAGCCAACCCTCCCCGCGCTCCTCCACGGCGAGCCGGGCCAGGGCTTCTTCATAGGTCATGAGCGCCAAGGGCGGGCCGGCTCCGGAGGCGCCGGAATTAAACGCTCGGCCCGTTCCGGTTGATAGCGAAGGCGTTGTTCTCATTCAGGATCTCCGCCTTGGTCATTCTGCCGCTCGCAACATCAATCACCTCGTTGTAGACGCGAAGGCCCGCCCGCTCGATTGTTGTGCCCTCGAGGATGTCGGAGACGTCCACGTCAGTGGTGTCCCGATGGAGGTGGGCCGAGACCGGGTTTCCCGTGATGCGGATGGTGCTCATCAAGGGATGGTTGATGGTGTGCCCTCCGCCTGTCGAGAAGACGAGCACCTGCGCGCCCCCAGTACAGATCCCGGTGATGGATTCGCCGCCGTGACCCGGGGTGTCCATGACGTGGAGGCCGCTCGCCCGACCCGCCCGCCTCGCCCAGGGAATGACGTCCACGATGGGAGCGCTCCCCGCCTTCTGGATGGCGCCGAGGGATTTTTCCTCGATGGTGGTGAGGCCGCCCGCCATGTTGTCCCCGGTGGGCTGGCTCCCCCGGAGGTCCACACCGCAGGCGAGGATGCTCTCTTCGAACTCCTGGACCATTTTATGGATGCGCCTGCCCAGGGCGGGCCGGACACACTTGGCGGCCAGCACATCCTCGCCCCCCATCATCTCGGTCGTCTCGGCGAGCAGCGCCCGCCCCCCGAGGCGGACCACTTGGTCCGTCACCCAACCCGTCGCCTTGTTGTGGGAGAGGCCCGAGGTGGTGTCCGAGGTTCCGCAGTTGAGCCCGAGAAGCAACTTGCTCACCGGAACTTCCTGGCGGCGCTCCCGGGTGACCTCGCGCAGCATCTCCATCCCGATGCGGGTCGCCTTGGCGGTGGCCTCGATGGCGCCGCGGCTTAGCCGGATGTTCACCGCCTCGACGCGCTTTCCGCTTTTCGCGATCTCGTGGGCGATTTCCTCTGCGGTGCAGCCCTCCTCCCGGTGGTGGTCGATGACGAGGATGGCCCCGGCGTTAGCGTTCAGCCCGTGCCCGACGAGGGTGTCGAAGGTGCGCTTCAGGTCGGGCGCGATCTGGCAGCGCCCGAGCGGATGGGTGATCGCCAGGCTGTGCCGGAGGGTCCGGGCGACGCGTTCGCAGGTGGGATTGGCATAGAGGGTACCGCTCAGGAGGAGGAGGTAGTTTCGCGCCCCGATGTCTCCGTTCTCGCGCGGGAAGCCCCACCAGGTCTTCCGCAGGCGGGCGGGCGGTCTCGCGCGGCGCTTCGCGTCGTTCCGGCGGACCTTCGCTTTTGTCGCCATGGTCGTGCCTCCTTATTCCGCGGCGAGGTCGCCTCGGCCGCGGTTGCTTTCGAGATTGTGAACGTGGATGTAGTCGCCCCGCTTGATGGTTTTGCTGGCCGATCCGATGGAAAGGTTGTACTTGAGGCAGTCCCCGCCCTTCTTGACGGGCTTGATGCAGATCTTGTGGGCGAAGGGAATTTTCTGGTTCGCCTTGATGATTTTTCCCTTCCGCCCGTTCAGCATGAGCTGCACCTCCTCCCCGGTCTTGACGGGTTCGAGGCAGGTCGCGACGTGATCGTTCTTGTCGATGACCATGGCGATGACGAGCATGACTTCTCCTCCACAAGTGAGTGCGATTTTGTTGAAAACTCGCGTGCGCGGAAATGCCCGCGGGCGAGCGCCAGCGATGATTGTGCGGGGTTCCGACACGTAAGGTTAGCGCACGGGGAGGGGGCGTTCAAGAAATGAAGGCGCGATCGCCCCTGCCCCTCGGCGGCGGCCGGCCCCGCTCCGGTCAGATGCGCTCCAGGCGACCAATCAGGAGGTCGTCCGCGATCCGCCCCATCTCTTCGAAAAGCACCTCTTTGAGCCGGATCCCCTCCCGGAGGGATTTATTGTAATTCCGGTGGGACGCCTCGCCGGGAATACGGATCTCGTCGAAATCCGGGGCCGGGCGGGCGCCCTTCAGGCGGCGGATGATCTGGTCCACTCCGCCCTTGTAGGCCCCGCCGAGGCACTGCGCGGGGTCGATAGCGATGGCTAGCATGGGCAGCGCGAAGGGGTTGTCCACATCGGTCCAGTCCGGGCGGTCGGCGTCGAACTCCCCCCCGGTGAGGGCGGTCGTCAGGAAGGTGAACATGAGGGCGAGGCCGTAGCCCTTGTGGTCCCCCAGGGGGAGCATGGTGCCCTTGGCGGCGAGGGAGGCATCCGTCGTGGGGTTTCCCTCCGGGCCGAGTGCCCATCCTTCGGGAATGGGATCGCCCGCCTTGGCGGCGAGGAGGACGTATCCCCGCGCCACCTTGCTCGTGGCCATGTCGAAGATGACGGGGTACTCCTGGTTCGAGGGGACCGCGAAGGCGATAGGGCTGTTCCCGAGCATCCGCTCCGTCCCGCCCCAAGGGGCGAGGTTCGGCGCCGCCCCGCTGATGACAATCCCGAGCATGCCCTTCTCAAGTGCCATGGCGGCGAAGTAGCCGACGTGGCCGGTGTGGGAGGAGCGGCGAAGAGCCGCCGCGCCGATCCCGCACGCCTCCGCCTTGTCCATGGCGATCTCCATGGCCCGCCGTCCGACCACCGCGCTCATCCCGAGGTCGCCGTCGATGAGGGAGTAGGCGGGAAGGTCCGTGATCGTCTTAATGTCGGGTCGGGGGTTCACCGTTCCCTTCCGGAGGCGCTCGGAGAAGAGGCCAAAGCGGACGCAGCCGTGCGAAGTGACCCCGCGCAACTCGGCGTCCACGGTCTGGGCGGCGATCTTGGCCGCGTCGTAGTTTGGAACCTCCTGGGCCGCGTAGGCGCGCTGGAGGAAATCGTGAAGGGCCTCGGCCCGGACGGTGACGTCCTGCACTTGCCGCTCCCGGAAAAGGCGCGCGCGACGCCCCTCTTTTCCGCCTTGGCGGGCGGGGAAAAAGGATGCTAGAAATAGGCTTTGCCAGAAACAAGAGCCGAGTTTGCACTTAGGAAGAGGATCTGCGCAAGCATGAAGGCATGGCGGTTTTACGCCTTTGGCGACATGCGCCTGGATGAGGTCCCTCCGCCCGAGGCGAAGCCGGGCTGGGTGGTCTGCTGGGTGCGGCGCGTCCAGCCGAGTATCACCGACGTGCAGCGCGCCCTCGGGATCGGAACCATCAACTCGGATCTCCTCCGCGAGCGGCTCGAAAGGTGCGCCCCGGTCCAACTCCTCGGCCATGAGATGAGCGCCGAGGTCGTAGAGACGGGGGAAGGGGTGGAAGGTCTCGCCCCGGGGGATATCGTCTCCACCTCAGGCCACGTTTCCTGCGGCGCCTGCACCGGATGCCGTGCCGGAAAGGACGCTTGGTGCACCGACAAGATCCACGTGGGGATCAACACCCCGGGGGCCTTTGCCGAGATGCTGGCCATGCCCGCGGCTGGGCTCGTCCGGGTGCCGCCCGCCCTCGACGATGTCTCGATCGTCTGCCTCCAGCCGCTCTCCTCGGTCGTCGCGGCGGTGGGAGACGCCCGCCTCGGGCCAGGCGAGACCGTGGCGATCACGGGCCAGGGGGTGATGGGCCTCTACGCCCTTCAGGCGGCGCGGATGCGCGGCGCCGCGGCGGTCTATGCGGTGGACGTCAAGGACGAGGCGCTGGCCCTGAGCCGAAAATTCCAGGCCGACGCTGCCATCGACGCCCGGTCGGAGGATCCGGTGGCGCGCGTGTGGGAGTTGACGGAAGGGCGGGGGGCAGACCTCGTGTTCGAGTGCGCGGGCGGGAGCGCGGACCACGGCCTCTCCGGCCACGCCACCCTCCACCAGGCGTTTCGGATGGTCCGCCCCGGCGGACGGGTGATGCAGGTGGCGGGTCTTGTGGGGGAGGTGCAGGTCGACCCACGGTTCATGCGGAGCCGCGGCATCCAGTGGATCTTCCCCGAGGGCCACGGCGCCGAGACCCTGCGCCAGGGGGCAGAGTGGGTGGCCACCGAGGGGGTGGACGTGCGCTCCCTTGTCACCCACGAGGTGTGGGGCCTCGAACGGCTCCCCGAGGCGATGGAGATCACCCGGCATAAGGAAAAGTACAAGGCGACGAATCCCTGCCAGGTGGTTCTGGCGTAGCTTTGGAGAAAAACCGACCCCCGGTGCTTTCTGCGGCGGCGTCCAACGTCCTTTTGCCGAAAGGAGGCGCTTCATGGATCAGGCCTTAAGGGGAAAAACGGCGATCGTCACGGGCGGAGATCGAGAAGGCGAGGAGCGCGCTCCTGGCCGTCGCCGCTGGCCTGGGTGGCGCCGAGGGGTGCAGCAAGGTGGTGGGGGCCTGCGTCTCGAAGTTCGGCGGGGTGGATTTTTTGGTCAACTGCGCCGACGGAGGCATGGGCGGGGATGTCCTCCAGCTCCCCATCGAGTTCATCAACGACGCCATCGGCCCCAAGTTTTACGGCTACCTGCGGATGGCCCAGCTCGCCGTGCCCCCCATGAAGAAGGAGCGCTGGGGGCGGATCGTCTTCGTCATCGGGAACGCGGCTGTCCTGCCCAACCCCGGGAACCTGCCCACCAGCGTCACCAACATGTCCATCCACATCGTGACCCGCTCCCTGGCGGACGCCGTCTCCAAGGACAATATTCTGGTGAACGTCGTCTCCTCCGGCCTCACCAACACCCAGCGCGCCCGCGACGTCATGGCACCCATGGCGGAAAAGACAGGGAAGGACGTCGAGGAGGTGATTTCCAATTTCGGAAAAAGCCTGCCCGCAGGCCGCATTCCCGAGTCCGAGGAGGTGGCCAAGGTGGTGGCCATCCTCTCCTCGGAGGCTTGCAGCTTTATGCACGTCAACGCCATCGACACTGACGGGAGGATGCGGCGCGGTCCGGCCTGACCGCAGCCGTCGAAATAACTCACCTCTTTTCACTTTTCGGGCGACAGGAAAGGCAGGAGAATAAAATGCCACACCTCTTTGACAGCCTTACCCTTCGCGGCGTGACGCTGCGAAACCGGATCGGAGTTTCCCCAATGTGCCAGTACAGCGCCGAGGACGGGATCGCAACCGACTGGCACTTCGTTCACCTCGGCTCGCGTGCGGTGGGCGGGGCGGGGCTGGTCATTGCAGAGGCGACGGCGGTCGAGGCGCGGGGGCGGATCACGCCCGAGTGCACCGGCATTTGGTCGGACGCCCAAGCGGCGCCCTTCGCCCGCATCGCGGAATTCATGGCCGGCCAGGGTGCCGTCCCGGGCATCCAGATCGCCCACGCTGGCCGGAAGGCGAGCAGCCGCCTGGACGACTATCTCTCGGACGAGGAGGGTGGCTGGGAGATCGTCGGACCGAGCGCGGTTCCCTTTCACGATTCGGCGCGCGTGCCCCGCGCGCTCACCGTTGCGGAGATCGCCGGGATTCAAAAAAAATTCTCCGCCGCCGCCCGCCGCGCCGGGGAGGGGGGATTCGGCTGGCTCGAGGTCCACGGGGGCCACGGCTACCTCATCCATAGCTTCCACTCCCCCCTCTCGAACGTGCGGACCGACAACTACGGGGGCAGTTTCGAGAACCGAATCCGTTTCACGGTGGAGACTATGCGCGCCGTGCGAGAGGTCTGGCCCGGAGATCGGCCGCTTTCGATCCGCCTCTCCTGCTCGGATTGGGCGGAGGGTGGCTGGACCCTGGAGGAGACGGTGGAGCTGGCCAGGACGCTCAAGGGGGAGGGGGTAGACCTCATCGACTGCAGCGGCGGGGGCGGGACGCCCTTGGCGAAGGTTCCCGTCGGGGCGGGCTATCAAGTACCCTTCGCGGAGGCGGTTCGCAAGGGAGCGGACATCCCGACCGCCGCCGTCGGGATGATCACCCAGCCCATGCAGGCCGACGGGATCATCCGCAACGGGCGGGCCGATATGGTTCTTCTCGCCCGCGAGATGCTCAGGGACCCTTATTGGCCCCAGCGGGCCGCCCGCGAGCTCGGCCACGAGGGGTCGATCCCGGTGCAGTACGCGAGAGCACACACCTAAGGGCGGCGTCCGGGAACAGTATCGAAGGCGGCCCGGCTATTCCTCCTCGACGAGAAGAGCGGAGGGTCCCTGGGTCCTCGGATCGCGCCGGGGCCAGGTGCTGGCGTCCGCCTGGGCGATGAACTTGTGGACGATGTCGGTGAACATCTCGGGCTCTTCCTGGTTGATGTTGTGCCCCGAGTTCGGGAACAGCGTTAGGCCCGCCGTCGGAATGGTTCGCTTCATGAAGACGGCGGACTCGATCACCGGGTCGTCCTCGTCCCCACACATGATGAGCATGGGCACATCGATCTTCTTCATTCCCTCTTCCAGCTCGAAGATGGAGGGGCGGGTCCGCTGGATCCCCCGCATAGTGAGGGCCTGACCCTTTCCTGAGTGCTCGACGAAGTTCTCCTCCCATTCGGCGAAGCCGCGCGGATCCTTGTTCTTGAACTGAAGGCGCGTGGGCCCGTGCACGTAGGTGCGCCCGAAGGTGTCCATCCCTTCCTCCTCGAAGCGCCGCGCCACCTCGTCCACGTCCTCTTGGAACTTCTCCCGCTGATCGGAGACCGAGCCGTAGCCCAGCCCGGCGAGGGCGGCCGAGCGGAACAACTCGGGGGCCTTTAGCACGAGGTGCAGCGAGGCGTAGGCTCCCATGGAAAAGGCCACCACGTGCGCCGGCGCGAGTCCGAGCGCCTTGATGACACCCTCGATGTCGTCCCGCGCGATATTCTGGCTGTACTTCGACGGGTCCTCGACGACCTCGGAGGGGGGATAGCCGCGCGCGTTGAAGGTCACGACCTTGTATCGACGCGCGAAGAAGCGCACCTGGGGCTCCCAACTCCGGTAGTCCCCGGCGTACTCGTGGACGAGGAGGAGGGGGATTCCCTTGCCCGTGATTTCGTAGTAGAGATTTGCTCCGTTCACCTGAATGTGCGGCATAATGCACTACCTCCCCCGACCATGGCGCGTTTGGGTCCGAAATTGCGATAGAGGCGGAAAAATCGGGTAGAATATTCCATTCTTTTTTAAAATGGATAACCCCCTTCCCACGCGGAAGAGGGAATTCGAGAATTATCGGCCAGTGCAATTTTTTTACGGGACTTTGGGAGGAATGACAATCGTGGCATGGGGGATGGACTGGGCGCCGGGGATGGGCATCTTCCGCGATACCCATAGGCGCCTGCGGGTATCCTTCCGGAAAAAGGAGTTGATTTCTTTCCGCAAGTGCACGAATATGCCGCGGCCCGTTGATTCCATTTGGGCCGGAATGATAGCGTTTGGACGAGCGATGCGGCTCCTGGCGGCGAACGGGTTGACAGCCTGCGAGCGTGTTCTGCCCCGGATAAATCCATACTGGCATGATCGTTTCTTGACTGTGCGAAGGCACCCGCCCGCAGTCGGATGGGAGATTATTTGTGATTGAAAAGAGAGAAAAACGCCGCCTGAAAATTCACCGGAAGAGCGAGCGGCACGTCCAATGGGGCACGGCCTTCGTGATCGGAGGGATTCATCTCGGCGCCCTGCTGGCCTTCAATCCGGACTATTTCAGCGTTTCCGGCCTCGTCCTCTCTGTCGTGCTGTATTTCGTCGCCGGCCTGTTTGGGGTGACGCTCTGCTTCCACCGGCTGCTGACGCACCGAAGTTTTCAGACCTACAAGTGGGTCGAATACCTTCTCACCTTCTGCGGATGCCTCGCGCTTCAGAGCAGCCCGATGCAGTGGACCGCCATGCACCGCCTCCATCACAAGGAGGCCGACCACGAGCCGGACCCCCATTCGCCCCTCGTCAACTTCCTGTGGGCCCACATGGGCTGGCTCTTCATGACCCTTCCCAAAGCGGAGGAGTACGAGGAATATTCGCGCTTCACGAAGGACATGGACCGCGATCCCGTCCAGCGGTGGTTTACCCGTTGGTTTTTCTGCATATACTTTGGTTTCGCCATCCTGGCCTACGCTGCGGGCGAGTTTTACGGTGGGCTGGGCATGTCCTGGCTGGTGTGGGGCATCTTCGCCCGCACCACGGTGCTCTGGCACGCCACCTGGCTGGTGAACTCCGCCACCCACCTGTGGGGCTATCGCAACTACCGGACCGACGAGGGCAGCACCAACAACTGGATCGTTGCGGTCCTCTCGTTCGGGGAAGGGTGGCACAACAACCATCACGCCGATCAGCGGTCGGCCGCGCACGGGCAGCGCTGGTTCGAGTTCGACATCACGTACTGGATCATCCGCCTGATGGGCCGTCTGGGCCTCGCCTGGAGGATCATGGAACCGCGGGGAAGTGTCGTCGCACGGCGGGTCGATATCATGGTGGACGACGAAGCCCTCCGGCTCGCCGACACTTTGGCGGAGGGGCCGGCCGAGGATGCGGTGCTCTACACCATGACCGACCCCACGGTACCGGTCGATGTGCCGCGAATGCTCTCCGCGGCAGAGGCTTACGCGGCGGCGGAAAAATCCGCGCACGAGGCGCTGGAGGCGGCCGAGTGCGCCCTGGCACACGCCGCCAAAGCTATCGAGGAGAAGAAAAAAGCGGCCGTCGAGATGGCTGATCAAACCGTGAAGCAAATGCTCGAGGGGGCCAAGGACCTCGCAATGACCGCCGTCGAGCGGGCCAAGATCGGGGCTTCCGAGGCGGCGGAGTTTGCTGGCCAGGCCAGCGCCTACGCCGCCGAGGCGGGGGAGCGGGCGGCCGGGGCGGTCAACAAGGCCACCGGCTCAGTGACGGACGCCATTCATCGCGCGTCGGATTCCGCGCGACATTATTTCGCCGAGCAGAGCCGCCTCCGGGCCCAGGAGGCGAGCGAGGCCGCCTCCCGAGCGGCGGCGGAGATCGCCATCGCCTTCCACGGCATCGGACGGAACACCATCACGGCGGTGTAACGGGGCGCTCGCCGACGATGATGACGACGATCGGCGGCGTGGCCTCGCCCCAGCGCGTGGCCGAATTAGAGTCGCAGGTGTCGCCGCGCTCCAGTCGCTGGTGGCCGATCTACAGAGCTTGGCGACCTGTATGAGCACGAGCACGGCCACGATCAACAGCCTTGCCGGCCCCACCGCCTCATTGCCAGATGCAACGTCCACGTCCGCAGCGACTCGGGCGATACGGCAGACACCAGCGGCCTCACCGGCCTGGGAATCTGATCGTGGGGTATAAGGAGCAGGACTCCCCGCCCGTCCCGCGGACCGGCTCCCAATCCCGCGTGAGCGGGGGCGAATCCAACCCGGCCAGCACCAACTATTCCCATGTGCCCTAGCGCCGTTTGAAGCAGCCGCCGCAACACCGCCCCGGCCCCGCCTGGGGGGCGCGGGGTATTTTCGGCTTAAGTGTTCTCTCTTTATCCATTTTCGAACATTCTAGATTGACCGTCATTCTGCGCGTCTCCGCCAGGGAGGCAAAACGATCATCGATTCCATGTGAGTTCGTTTTCCGTCTTCGAGAAAAGCCTTTTTCGATGGCTGCGAGCGGAATTGTTCCCCAATTCGCCTTGCTTACATATTTTACCTGTCTCTTCTGAATCGCTTCAGATTATAAATCCGGACGGGCAGGGCGCAGTCCGTTCCTAGAGTTTGCCCGGCGTGGGGTGAAGGGGCGGGATGAGACCCTTGAGGTAGAGCTCTGAGACGGGGCCGGTGAACTGCTGCCTGCCCACTCGGCCGAGGAGGGCGCGCATGTGCTCGAGGCGACTCTCCTCGAAGCGGCCGAGGCCGGCCCGGCGGGCACTCTTGGCGTAGATGTGATTGAGCGCCGCTCGCCATTCGGCGCGGATGCGCTCGCGGCCGAGCTCGGGGTTGGATTTCAAAAAAACCTCCATCGCCTTCCGGGGGCTTTCCACCGCGTCGGCCAGGGCGGCGGCGCTCGCCCGCACGAAGGCCCGCATGAGGTCCGGGTCCTTGGCGAAGAGGGAGTTCACCGAGACGAGGAGGAGGGAGTAGGGGTTCACGCCAGCGTCGGCGTAGGGGAAGACGGCGACGCCGTGGCCCCGGCGGCGCGCCGCCGCGCGGTACTGGTGGGCGACCAGGGCGGAGGCGGCGACGGCGTCCACCCGCTTTCCGAGGAGGGCGGGAAGAAGGTCTCCCGGGGGGAGGGTGATCATGCGGACGCTCGACGGATTGAGCGGGGGCTTGGGCCGGAGCTCGGGGAAGAGGATCCGCGGGAAGGAGGCGCGCGGGGCGGCGACCAGCTTTCCGGCGAGATCGGCCAGGTGGCGGAGGCCGGGGCGCTCGAGGGCGAGGAGGGCGTTCGGGCTTTTGTCGAAGAGGACCATGACGCCGACGGTGTCCATTCCCCCGGCCCGGTGGACGAAGAGCTCGGCCCCCTCGGCGAGGGCAAAGGATACCGAGTCCGTGGTGAGGAGGCGCATGGCGTCGCGGGAACCCTTGGCGCTGCGGATCTCGACTGCGAGGCCTTCTTTCGCGAAAAAGCCCGCATCGCGCGCGTAGAAGAAGGGGACGTGCGCCCCGCCCGGGATCCAGTTGAGGGCGAGGATTGTCTTTTTGGCCGCCAGGGCAGGCGGGAGGGATGCGTAGGGGGCGGTCAGCGCCCAGGCGCACAAGAGGGCAAGGAACATGATGCGGGACGGAAGGTCCGGGAGCGGCCTCCGCCGGGGGGGGCGGGTCCGTATGTACTGACGCATTCCGCCTCCTGCTCACCGCTGCGGGGATCCGGTGTGGAGATTTCCGGATGAGTAGGGGCGCATGCCGTGGCATCTGTCAAGGTTGTCCCCGACCATAACCTTGACACCTCGTTGCGGCGCCCCTAGATTGTGGCTTCTTTTTCCAGGGGTTTCCCCGATGAACTGGCGGTGCGCGCTCGCCGTTTCTTCATTATTGGACCGTGAATCGCGGCGGCGGAATGGCGCCGCCTACTATTGGAGGGCCGCAGGCCATGAACCCGAGCACTGAGGATCTTCTCAAGGACCTGAAAATCTACTACGATGCCGACGCCGATCTGAACATGATCAAGGACCGGACCATCGCCGTTATCGGCTACGGCAGCCAGGGACGCGCCCACGCTCTCAATCTGCTGGACAGCGGCGCGAAGGTCGTCGTCGGCCTGCGTAAGTCCTCCCCCCGGTGGTCCCAGGCCGCGGACGACGGCCTCGAGGTGATGGAAACGGCCACGGCGGCCCGGGCGGGGGACATGGTGGTCATCCTCACCCAGGACCACCTCCAATCCGCCATCTGGCGGGACGACATCGAGCCCAACATGAAGGAGGGCGACGCATTCGTCGTGGCGCACGGCTTTAACCTGAACTACGGCCAGATCATCCCCCCGAAGAACATCGACGTCTTCATGATCGCCCCCAAGAGTCCGGGCCACACCATGCGCTTCCAGTTCGAGGACGGAAGGGGGGTTCCCGGCCTCCTGGCTGTTTTCCAGGACCACACCGGCAAGGCGCGCGACTACGCCCTGGCCTACGGCAAGGCGGTCGGCTGCGCCCGGGCTGGGATCATTGAGACCACCATCGAGGAGGAGACTGAGACTGACCTCTTCGGGGAGCAGGTGGTTCTCTGCGGCGGTATCACCGAGCTCATTCGCGCCGCCTTCGAGACCCTCGTCGAGGCGGGCTACCAGCCCGCGCTTGCCTACTTCGAGTGCCTCCA
>CAZUHN010000120.1:0-2381 GCA_964620535.1 uncultured Nitrospinaceae bacterium
AGCCCACGATCTCGATATGGACCGAGGAGACTATGAGCTGGTGCCCGTGGGGGCGACACAGCACCGCGTCGAATCTACTACCAAGGGCGATACCTTCGCCGGCATACTGAACCCTCCCTGGGACGGTAAGGCGGCCTCGGCCGGCATGGTGCGCTTCGCCGATCATCGGGAAGTTCTCCCAGATGATCCTGGAGGGGTTTTTGCTGTCACCCGCGCCTGGTTGGCGGGACGGCGGGGCGACCTCGTCAGGTTTCTGAAGCTTTGGTTGACTGCCCTTCGCTGGGTCAACGATAGGGCCAACCGCGGTGAGGCTGTAAAGTTGATAGCAGCGAATCAGGGCATAAACGAAGAGAGTGCCACAAGGCAGTTGGTGCGCCTGCCCGCCAGCGGAGATATGAATCTCAAAGACCTTGGAGGTGTTCTCGATCTGCGGGTGAGGTTCGGTCTCGTTCCCTCGAAGGGGAAGAAATTGTCAGTATATTACGATCCTGCGCCTTACCAGGAAGCGCTTAAGGCATAATTTTTCGACTTCCTAGCCGTCCTGCCGGGTCAGACCAAGCTATCACGTTGATATCTCGGTCGATCCGTTCCACTGCAGCTATCCTAATGACCGTCGCCATCGATCATTTCGAAACCCCGCGCCATAAACCTCTCCCTCTGCCGACCCGGTTGCCGGAAAAAAACGACCTCCGCACTCGCGGAGGCCGTTTTAGGCTTGGGCTTTCGGTTTAGCTCTTACCCCAGACGAACTCCTTGAGGAATCCCTGCCAGGGGGCCGGTTTCAAGACATCGTTTTTTGCTTTTTCCCCATCCTCAGGGGCTACCAGCAGCGGGGCTAAAGGCTGGCCGAAGATTTGCTCCCAACGAGCTATGAACTTGGGGTCCTTCGCCACTTGTTTGATTCCCTTTCTGAGAGTGGACACGACCTCCGAAGGAGTCCCGGGAGGCGTGACCAGGGTACGGTTTATAGCACTAATGCCCAGGCTGACCGCTTTCCTGGCCTCCCACATGGGACCGGAAGGGGGCTTCCCATTAACACTCGTTAAGAACTCCTGGAGGGTCGGCACATCCCCTTTAACGCTGGGCGCGCGGACGATGCTCCCGTCGGATTTGAGCATGCCGGCCTGCCACACGGGGTTGACTAGGCCTCTGTTGTGCAGGTCCACGAAGGCGCCGCCGCCTATGAGATGCGCCGCGCTGGCGGTGAAGTAGCTTGCTTCGCCCCGCTCCATGGCCGCCTTGATCGGCGAAGTACCCCCATAGCCGCAAACTTTCCTGTATCCTTTGATCTTTAACAGTTGGAGGGCCAGTTGACCTCTGATACAAGAGGATCCGACCTTGGAACGCCCCGCAACCACGATCTTGTCGGGGTCTACTTTCAGGAAATCTTTCGCCGTTTTGGCATTGAGAAAATCCCGGACTATTTCTATGTTCACTCCTGCTATTGACCAGACAACGCTCATCTTTTTCAAGTTATATTTCACATCATCGGGCTTCAATAGAAGGGGCTGAAGGGCATGACTACTGCCGAAAAGACCCATTATGGTCCCGTTGGGTTTCCCACGGTGATAAACATAGGCGCCCATGATCATCCCGCCTGCTCCGGGCATATTCTGAACGATGATACTGGGTTTGCCGGGTAAGTACTTTGCCAGATGGCGTGCGATGATCCTGGCCTCCAGGTCATGTCCTCCACCTGGCGGGTATCCGATCATCAAACGAATTTGCTTCCCTTCGAATGAGACTGCAGCTCCCGCCAGAAGGGGTGTGAAGACCCAAGCCAGCACTGCGATGGACAGTGCGACCCCCACTGCTACCTCCAGGTATTTTTTTAACCTCATGTTTCTACCTCCTTTAATAATTTTGCTGCTGATTCGACGCTTTACGGAAACGCCTGGAACTTCCTTTCCCGAAACGACCCATCCCTATCAGAAAAACGGATCATGTTAAAGGGGGGGGGAAATTTCTACCCGCAGCACCTTGGGGACGGTTTTGCCCTTGTATCGGGTCTTTACCTTTGCTGTCGTCTCTTTTCCGGGATCGAGTTTGCTTTTTTTCGGGACTCTTTTCTTAGCACCTCCGAGCCAGCCCCCGCTCTTGGTTTGTGCCTGACCGAAAACGGCGTAGTTCTGAGGTTTGCTGCCCGTGTTCTTGATCACCACGTTGAGCCAGAGACGGCCTTTCTTTTTGCCTTATAGAGGTGGGCAACAGTATGCATCATAATCGATACCTCATCATTGGAGGCTGAAATTATGGCGGTTGCAGGGGCTTTGTCAAGGGAAATGGAAGGAATTTTTGTGCCTTACGGCTTTCCGCTGTAAGAGGCTTATCCTTACTAAGAGATCGTTAAGCAATAAAGTTTGCAATTATTTCGGTTTCTG
>CAZUHN010000121.1:0-1959 GCA_964620535.1 uncultured Nitrospinaceae bacterium
GCCACCGCTACGAAGTGAACAACGCCTACCGGGAGCTCCTCGAGGAGGGCGGCCTCCGGTTTAGCTGCCTCTCCCCCGATGAAAAGCTGGTGGAGATGATCGAGCTGCCCGACCACCCGTTTTTCGTCGGGTGCCAGTTTCATCCCGAGTTCAAGAGCGCCCCCTACGCGCCGCATCCCTTGTTCCGCGCCTTCATCGCCGCCGCCAAAAAGGCGCGTGGGGAACTATTCGTCTAGCGCCGTGGTCTCCGCGTCCAGCGTATTTGCGGGCCGTCGAGAAGGATTCTTGCCGGCCGCGCCGGGAGGGGGGATTTTTCACTTGCCGGGGGCGGCCGCGTCCCCCGGGCGGGAGGAGTTGGTTTGAATCGGACAGCGCGCGTGGAGATCGGCGGCGTTCCCGTCGGCGGCGGCGCGCCGCCGGCCGTCATCGCCGGCCCCTGCGTCCTGGAGAGCGAGGAGGTGGTCTTCGAGTGCGCCCGGGCGGTGCGGGCGGCGGCAGAGGTGGCGGGCATGGGCGCCGTCTTCAAGGCCTCCTACGACAAGGCAAACCGCAGCTCGGGGGATTCCCCCCGCGGGCCCGGTCTCGCGAAGGGGCTTGAGATGCTTGCCGCCGTGCGCGTAGCGACGGGCCTTCCCGTCCTTTCCGACGTTCACACCGCCGAGGAGGCGGTGCGGGCCGCCGAGGGGCTCGACGCGATTCAGATTCCCGCCTTTCTCTGCCGGCAGACCGACCTCCTCCAGGCGGCGGGGCGGACCGGAAAACCCGTGAACCTGAAGAAAGGTCAGTTCCTCGCCCCCGAGGATTTGGGGAATTTGGTGGAAAAGCTCCGCGGGGTGGATTGCGGGCAGATCCTCATCACCGAGCGGGGAACCTCCTTCGGCTACCGGTCCCTCGTCTCCGATATGCGCGCCCTGGTCATCATGCGGGAAACGGGCTGCCCCATCGTGTTCGACGCGACCCACAGCGTGCAGTCGCCGGGCGGGTTCGGCGACCGCAGCGGAGGGGACCGCCGGATGGTCGCCCCCCTTTCGCGGGCCGCCGCCGCGGTGGGAGTGGACGCTTTCTTCATCGAATGCCACCCCCGCCCGGACGAAGCGCTCTCGGACGGGCCCAACATGATCGCCCTCGAAGACCTCGCGCCCCTTCTCAAATCGCTGGCCGCCATCGATTCCCTGCGGCGCGGGGGAGAGGCCTGAGGAGCTCTTTCATTGATGGACTCCCGCGACATCCGGTTCCTTCTCCCCGTTCTTATTTTCCTTCTCCTTCCCGGGGCCTGCGCCCGATACCTGCCCGTTCGCTGGCAGGAGGCGCCGGGGCGGGCGGACTCGGTTGCGCAGGCGGGGGCCCGGCTCGCCGAATCCCTCGAGGCGGGTCTTCGCGCCTACCGGCGAGAGCGGAGAGGGGGGGCGGGCGCTCCTTCCGGAAAGCGTCCTCTGCGGGTGATCATCGCCTCCTTTCCCGAAGCGCGGACCGGGCTGCGGACCGAATTCAGCGCGCAAGTCGAGCGCTCCCTCCGGCGCGCCCTCGGGGCGTCCCCCCTGTTCGAGGTGGTGGGCGGGGAGGAGGGTGTCGCCTGGCAGGAGGCCGTCATACCGCGGACGGATATCGGGCGCGCCCTCATCGCCGCAAACCCTGAATCGGCCTCCACCGGGGGTGAAACCGGAAACAAGAAAAAGGAGAGGGAGGCTGAGGGAGAGAGTTTCTCCGGGGACATCGAGCCGAGTTTCGAATGGTGGGGAGAGATCGGCGAGATAGCCGGAGAGATCGCGCGGCGGCGAAGGAATGGGGAGGGAAGGGGGGCCGTGGAGAAATCCCTCTCGGCGATGCTGGATTCGGATCATCCGATCGAGGGCCTTTGGCCGGCAGCGCGAAAGGGGCGGTACGGCGAGCGTTCGGCCGTTTATGCCGCTTCGATTTTGGAAGCGGAGGCGGCCGTATTTGGTGCCTACGCGCTTGGGC
>CAZUHN010000122.1:0-9026 GCA_964620535.1 uncultured Nitrospinaceae bacterium
AATTCGAGAAATAGAGAGCGTTGCCGCATAATTCCGGTTGAAATAAAATTTCGGTTCATCTCAATATTAGATTGCAGATTTTTCATGGAAAAGGGGAGGGATCTATTCTCCGGTTCATATGAGTCGATAGTTGGCCCCGGACGAACCCAAGAAAGGGAAATTGAGCATGAAAGCCGTAGCTGTGTACCCGGGGAAAGAGGATTCAGCACACATACGTGATGTACCCGCTCCGGAACCGGGGCCGGGCGAAGTTTTAGTAAAACTGATTCGAGTCGGACTCGATGGGACGGACTCGGAAATCAATTCGGCATTGTACGGATGGGCGCCGAAGGGTGAAGATTACCTAATACTTGGACATGAAACTTTCGGCCGTGTTCAGGCCGTGGGGAAGGGGGTGGATGGCCTCAAGCCCGGAGAGGGCGTCGTCGCGACGGTTCGCCGTGATTGCCATTGGAACTGCATCAATTGCGAAAACGAGGAAAATGATAACTGCCTTACCGGAGACTATTTGGAACGGGGCATCAAGGAACGCCACGGTATGTTAGCCGAGTTCTATGTGGACGATCCTCGCTTCATTGTACCCATTCCAGAGGAACACTCCGAAGTCGCCGTTCTTCTGGAACCTTTGACCATCGCTGAAAAAGGAATATTCCAAACATTCGAGGTCCAAAAGCGGATGGCATGGGAGCCCAAGACGGCGCTGGTCCTTGGCATCGGCCCGCTGGGCATTCTTTGTGCAATGCTTCTTCGCGACATGGAAATAGAGACCTTTGCCGTGGGGCGCGGACCGCTGGACCCTGTCCGGCGGACTTTCCTCGAAACCATGGGGGTTAACTATATAACCACGCGAGAAACACCTCTCGTCGAAATCCCCAAAAAGCTAGGGTGCCAAGTGGATTTCGTCATAGAGGCGACTGGCTCCAGCCAAGTTTCCTTCGATGCGATGCAGGTAATCGGTATAAACGGGGCGCTTTGTTTGATGGGGGTCTCGGGCGGAAACAAGATGCTCCAGGTTCCGGCCGACGTGATAAATTTGGAAATGGTCCTGGGAAATAAACTCATACTCGGATCCGTGAACGCGAACCGCAAATATTTCGAGATGGGTGTAAGGCGATTCGCTCGATTCGAAAAGCGCTGGCCGGGCCTTCTGAGTCGATTTGTCACAAAACGGGTGGGGATGGACGGCTTCATGGAAGGGATCGCCAAGGATAGGAGCCAGCTCAAGGTCGTAATTGAGGTGGGGGACTGACGAGACGTTCCTCCCTGCCGGGTGTGAGCCGCAATTTTCGCACGGAGAGGGTCGCTTGGGATGGGTTATAATCCCATTGAATGCTATGGAATCATCGGGGACATGCATACCTGCGCGCTCGTGGGGATGGACGGTTCCATCGATTGGATGTGCTTACCTCATTTCGATTCACCGAGTGTGTTTGCCGCTATTTTGGATGACCAAAAAGGTGGACGGTTCCAAATCACGGCTACCCACGAGGGAAAGCTTCGCCAGCTTTATTTCCCGGATACGAATATTTTGGTCACTCGATTCATGAGCGAGGAGGGAGTCGCGGAAGTTATCGATTTCATGCCGGTGTGCGAAGAGGGCGTCCCACATACCAGCCGATTGGTACGCCAGGTGAAGGGTATCCGGGGCGACGTTCCAATGAAAATGATCTGCCGGCCCGCTTTCGATTACGCGCGGCAGCCTCACGAGGTGGAGGTTCATGGGACAGACGCGGTTTTCCGGCAGATTTCCGGCGAGAGGATGGGGCTTGCCCTCTCGAGCAGCGTTGCTCTGCACTCTGTCGAGGGGGGGATCCAAAGCGATTTTGATGTGAAGGAGGGCGATACGCATCTTTTTGTTTTGTGGCCGGTTGATCCGGAAAGCCCCGGAATCGCGAGATGCCCGGTGGAAGATTCCGCAAAGGAGTTTGAACGCACTTGTAACTTCTGGCGCCTGTGGATATCGCGCTGCACCTACGACGGCCGCTGGCGGGAGAGCGTCCACCGATCGGCCATGATCCTCAAGCTCCTCACGTTCGAACCGACGGGGGCCATCGTCGCTGCCGCCACTTCAAGCCTTCCGGAAGGGTTAGGGGGAGAGCGAAACTGGGACTACCGGTTCACTTGGATTCGTGACGCGGCTTTTACGGTTTATGCGCTGATGCGGCTCGGTTTCACCTCCGAGGCGGAGGCGTTCATGGGGTGGATTCAGGATCGGTGCGAATCCATGAACGAGAACGGCGGTCCGTTGCAAATTATGTATGGCATCGACGGAAGGAAAAAATTAACCGAAGAAGAGCTGACACACCTTGATGGCTACAAGGGCTCCCGCCCTGTCCGCGTTGGGAACGGGGCCTACGATCAATTGCAACTCGACATTTACGGTGAATTGATCGATTCCGTATGTCTCTTTAACAAGCACAATCCCATTTCCTATGATTTCTGGCTCAACCTCCGCTCCCTCGTCAATTGGGTATGTGACAACTGGAGAATGAAGGATGAGGGCATTTGGGAGGTCCGGGGCGGCCAGCAGGAATTCATATACAGCAAGCTCATGTGTTGGGTAGCTGTGGACCGGGGATTGCGCTTGGCGGATAAGCGGAGTTTTCCGGCCGACCGGGATAAATGGATCAAGGTGCGTGACGAGATATACGAAGAAATCATGTCAAAGGGGTGGGACAGCGATCGGAAGGCTTTCGTGCAGGCGTATGGATCGAAATCGTTGGATGCGTCGAATCTGCTCATGTCCCTTACCTTCTTCATTGCGCCCGGTGACCCGCGGATGCAATCTACCCTTGACGCCACCCTGGAAGATTTGGTGATGGATTCCCTCGTATTCCGGTATGACGTGAGTGGTGCCGCGTCCGACGGTCTTACCGGGGAGGAAGGGACCTTCAGCATTTGTACATTTTGGCTTGTTGAAGCGCTTACCCGTTCGGGCCGCCTGGATGAAGCGCGTCTCATCTTCGAGAAGATGCTGAGTTATGCGAACCATGTGGGCCTCTACAGTGAAGAAATCAGCGTCGGCGGCGATGCGCTGGGGAACACGCCCCAGGCCTTCACCCATCTGAGCATGATCAGCGCCGCTTTCAATTTGAACCGTACCCTCGGCCGCTAAGTACCCTGGCCGGCCGGCGAATGAGCCATGGCGATTTGGCGGAATAGACCGGAGGGGGGATGAGCACCGTCCTGATCGGTTCGGACGACATGAAGCTGGAAGTTTGTCCCGCGGCCGGCGCGAGTATCGTTTCGTTCGAGTTGGCCATGGGCGACGCATGGATATCGCTCATGCGGCCGACGCCTCCCGGGGTAGTGGAAACCCTCGATACGGACAGAATGGCGAGCTTCAATCTGGTTCCCTTCTCTAACCGCATACGAGACGCCCGATTTTTGTTTCGAGGAAAATCGTACCAGCTTCGAGAGAATTTCTCGGACGGTACCGCCATTCACGGTGATGCGTGGAAGCGGCCCTGGAAGGTAGCCGGGGAGGGGCCGGATTTTCTCGGACTGTCTTTCGACTCGGCGGAACATGGCGACATCAATTTTCCTTTCCCCTTTCGTGTTCGACTGTATTACAGAATTGCCGGACTGGCGTTCGACACGAAACTGGATCTGACCAATACGGGAGGGGATGCCATGCCCGCCGGTTTCGGTTTCCATCCCTATTTTCGACGAACGCTTACGGATTCCCGGGAGGAAGTCCGGTTCGAGGCTCGCGTGGGCGGCGTTTACCCGGGCGGTACCCCGCTCCCCACCGGCCCGCCGGTCTCCCTCGCGCCCTACCAGGACTTTTCAACTCTCCGTCCCTTGGAAGATACGGGCCTGGACCATTGCTTTTCCGGCTGGGAGGGACGGGCCACTATGTTTTGGCCCGGTTCGGGCATCTGCGTGAGATACGAGTGCGATCCGGTATTCACCCATTTGATCGTTTATGCGCCTCAAGGGGAGGATTTCTTTGCGGTCGAGCCGGTCACGAACTGCAATGATGCATTCAATCTCGCCGAGGCGGGCCAGGAGGGAACCGGTGTGCGCGTGCTTGAGCCCGGTGAAAGTCTTTCCGGGCGCTTCCGTATCCGTGTGGAAATATAATACGGAGTTTCAGCCGTAAATCGGAGAGGTCACTCCACGTTTCGCCGTTTGTTTCTTCGAATGAAATCCGTGGAATCGGTGGCGGGTTTACTCGAGGGAGGGTTGAAAAATAGCCACGATGTACACTTCCTCGTCCGAGGTGCATGAGTTGCGGTGAAGAGTGCCTTTCGGCATGAAGACGAAATCGCTCGCCTTGTAGTGAAATTCTCCTTCCTCCAATTCGTATTTTCCTTTGCCCGCGATTATGTACATCGCCTCGTCCACCTCGTGCGAGTGCCAGTCGTGGCTTTGGCCAGGCTTGATGCAGGCGTGATAGACGGTAACGTCCATTCCTTGCATATTTTGGGAGATCATGGCGCGGTGGTGGCCGCCTCCCTCGAACATTTCGAACGGCATGTTTTCCGGATTGATCGTTCCGGGAACTCTTTGGCTCTGGCTCATTATTGAATCTCCTTCTTTGTATTTTCACCCCGCTGGAGGCAGATGCGGGAGGCGCAAACGGTTACGCACATGAAAGCGTCCCGCCGATCAAATACGCAAACGGTCGTCCGGGGGCGGGCTTGGCCAGCGCGCGGAAATTCCCGTGCGTCCTGGTCTTACGTCGCGGCGATGGGTTCTTCGAGGACGAGTGGGTGCGTGTCCTGAAGGAGGGGGAGCACCTCGCGTCCGAAGATCTCGGCCTCCTCAAGGTGGGGCCATCCGTTCATGATGAAATGGTTCACCCCTGCATCGGCATACTCGCGGATCACCCTCGCTACCATTTCGGGAGTTCCCACGAACATCATTCCCGCTCCCGCGCGGACCTGGTTCACGCCCATCCAAACCGCCTCGCTCAGCCACAGGTTTCCCTGCGATGCGAGCACGTTCGTCCGGCGCTGGCCTACCGATTCGGTCCGATTTTTCATGTCCGCCCAAGCTGATGTGTGCTCGATGGCGCTTGCGTCCACCAGGCTCTCGGCCGCCTTGCGAGCTTCTGCTTTTGTTTCGCGCACGCAAATCAAGTGACGGATCCCGAACTCGAGGGGCCGCGCCCGCGGAAACTGCTCCGAAAGCGACCGGCCTTCACGTATATCGGCCGCGATCACCTCGGGCTCGGCCGCGTACATCAAGTGAACATCTCCAAAACGCGCAGCGACGCGCTTTCCTGGTTCCGAGCTCCCTGCCAGAAAAATGGTGGGGTTCGGTTGGCTCACCCGGGGCGGATAGATGGCGGCGTCTTCGATGTCATAGTACTTGCCCTTATAGGTGAGGGGACCCGCCTCCTTCCAGAGCTGTCTGACGATATTGAGAAACTCCTCGGTTCGCGCATAGCGCTCATCGTGGGCCAAATGGTCGCCATAGCGTTTCTGATCCACCGGAGTGCTCCCCGTCACTACGTTGAGGGTCACCCGCCCTCTCGAGAGATGGTCGAGGCTGTTCGATTGCTGAGCGGCATAGACAGGGCCCGTGATTCCCGGCCGAAAGGCGACGATGAACTTGATCTTGCGCGTAACTGGAAAAAGGGTGGACGCCACCGCCCACGCATCCACACAGTGGGTTCCGCAGGGGGTGAGAATGTTCACGAATCCCGCCTCCTCGGCCGCCTGGACGACGCGGGCGAGGTATTCAAAAGTGGGTGGGCGCTCGGGCACCTTTTGATTCACCTGCCAGCCGTCTCCGGCCCGATGCGAGGGAAGGGCCCAGATGTACTGCGTCACCATATACCTTCCTCCGTTGATTGAAAGGAGATCAGTCTTCTAATCGAAGGCCCCCTCGAACACCTTGGCGCTCTCCTTGGCGATTAAATCCAAACACTTCACCTTGGTTTCCATGAATGGTTGAGAGGTCAGCATCGCCCGGATGCGAGGGCGCTGAAGGGGCACTTTGATTTCCTGGATGATTCTTCCCGGTAGCACCCCCATCATGAGGATTCTGTCCGCCATTAAAATCGCTTCATCCACATCATGAGTGATGAAGAGCATGCTCATTTGATGTTCTTCCCAGAGTCTGAGGAGCCATTCCTGCATCAGCAGACGCGTTTGCGCATCAAGAGCGGCGAAGGGTTCGTCCATAAGGAGGATCTCTGGATTGTTGATGAGAACGCGGGCAATCGAGACGCGCTGGCGCATCCCTCCCGACAACTCATCCGGGTGGTGGCGTTCAAACCCTGTAAGGCCTACGCGTTTAACGAACTCATGTGCGCGCTCCAGGTAATCGCTTCGGTGCATCCCCTTAAGCTTGAGAGCAAATGCGATGTTCTCTTCGACGGTCAGCCAGTGGAAGAGAAAATGCTCTTGAAAAACGACGCCCCGGTCCGGTCCGGGCTTGGTGATGGGGCGCCCTTCGATGAGCGCCACGCCCTCCGTGGGTTGGATGAACCCCGCGATGACATTCAGCGCAGTAGTTTTGCCGCAGCCACTCGGGCCGAGGAGGGCGACGGTCTCCTGGTCCTCGATGTCGAATGAGACATCTTTTAGGGCCAAAGTCTCTCTTCCGCTTTTCGGATCGCTGAAAACTTGGGTTACTTTTTCGAGACGAACTTTCGCCGCCATTGATTGTTGTTCCCTTCATTGCCGCAGGACATCCTGCGATGATTTCCGAGACTGCCGGATTGCTACCGGTTCATACCGTTGCTTATGGATTTTCCCCGGCAAGGGGTCCCGTTTATTCTCTTCATACCACGCGGTAATGAACGAACATCCGGCGGGAGAAAGTGTTCACCGTTCTATCGAGGCAGAATCCCATTACGCTGAGGGTGACGAAAGCGACAAACATTCGTTCCGTCCGGGTGTAGATCTGAGCGTCCCAGATCATGAAACCGACTCCTGATTTCGCGGCGAGCATTTCCGCCGCCACAATAGTCATGAAAGCGTTGCTGAGGGCCACCTGCAGTCCGGTGACTATGTAGGGAACCGTCTCAGGAACGACCACCCGAAAAAGAACCTGTGTTCCGGTGGCGCCAAGGCACTGCGCCGCCTGTATGGCGCCTTTCCGCACCGAGGCGGCCCCCGCCATGGTGTTCACCACCACGATGAAAACCGCCGTGTAGAAAATCAAGGCGATTTTTGACTCTTCTCCGAAACCGAACCAGATGATGAACAAGGTGACGAGGGTCACGGGAGGGACGAAGCGGAAATACTCCAGCACGGGCAGGGCGAGCGATCGCACCCATAGGATTCGCCCCATGATAATACCGAGAAAAGACCCGACGATCCCTCCCAGAGCCCATCCCGAAAGAACCCGAAAAAGGCTCGCCGAGATGTTCATCGGCAACTCGCCGGTAATCGATATCTCAATTCCCTTGAACAAGGTGGCCAGGGGGGTAGGAAGGAAAATCGGAGGAAAAACAAAAGTGAAGCCCCACCATGCCAGAAGCAAGATGACGACGGAAAGGGCGTAAATTCCGCTGTTTCCTCCGAACCTCAACCTTCCATACCCCCCTGTCTATCTCGTGCTAATACGGGAAATTCTTCACTTTCGAAGCGTCCACAGCCCGGAGGAATGTCGGATTCACGATGTTTCTCCAGTTTGGGATCGCCTTAATGTGGCCCAGTTTCTTTTTGAATTCGGATACTTCTTGGAGCGTGTCAAAATAGTCTTTGTCCATCCAGATCCGCAAATTGTAGTCGCCCAGCGAGGCTTTGGCGTCCGCCGCGGTGGATCGGGTGACTTTTCGGTACACGGCCGATGCCGCCGCACGATCTTTGTTGGCGAGATCTGTCGCTTCGATCAACGCGCGGAGGAATCGCTTCAGGGTTTCTGGCTTATCCTTCGCAAAGCCCCTTCGGACCGTGAGGTGGAAGTTGGGCTCATAATCGGCGGCCTTGCTCGCTGCGAGGATATGAAATTTTCCCGTTTTCAACTCCAACACCTTGCGGGGCCAAGGCTCCCAGAACCACAGGGCCTCCACGCCGCCCTTCGCCAGCGTAGGTACGGCCTCCGGAGGAGGAAGGTTTACATGATCAAGTTTCTTGTAGTCGATACCGCGATTCTGGAGAAACTTGATGAAACCGTACTCCCCGCCAGTTCCGCCCATCCAAGTCACTTTTTTCCCGATCAATTGTTTGGGATTCGTGATCGACTTTATGGCAACCAGCTTCATGCTCTGGTTTCCTTGGGCCGTCGCCGCCACGATGATGGCATCGATCCCCTTGGAGATGTTCGCGATGGTGGGTGGATCGCTCTGGAAGGAGATGTCGAGCTGGCCGCTTCCGATAGCCTTCAGGCCGACCAATGCGGTGTGTCCCATGGTGTCCTTGGTTTTTTTCAGTCCGTGCTTTTTGAAGAGCCCCCTTTCTTTTGCCAACCAGTATGGGATTCCCAAAGAGGTGGGCTCGGTTGAATATCGGACCACGCCATCGTCCGCCGCCGTAGCTTGTGGAATATTGGCCGAAAGGGCGAGGACCAGGACCGTGAAACCAATCATTCCCAGAATGAAACTTCCACTTTTTTTCATATGCCTTTCTCCCTTATAGTGATAGAAACATCGCAGATCCCATAGGTCCGCGAAGACGATTTGGCGCGCTGGGTGCGCCGATAGTGGAAAGCAAAAAAACAAAACGTGTTTCATGGCCAGCGGGCAATGCATCGTCTCCCAGGTAGAATTAAAAGCTCCTCAGAAAGAAGCGAATTCCCTTTCATACTACCCGGTAATGGATGAGATATCGGCTAGTGAAATACCGGAACGTCCGGTTTGCCAATAATCCCATGAGGCCCAAGCCGAGAAAGCCGACGAAAACTTGATCGGTAAGCATAAGGTTCCTCGCAGACCATACAAGGTAGCCCATTCCGGAGCGGGACGCGAGCATTTCCGCCGCGGCAATTACAATAAAAGCGTTTCCCATCGCCATTCGCATTCCCGTCACCATATACGGGACGGTTTCGGGAAGCACCACTTTGAAGAGCACTTGTTCCTCCGTCGCTCCCAGGCTCCGGGCGGCGCGAAGGATTCCCTCGGGGAT
>CAZUHN010000123.1:0-27013 GCA_964620535.1 uncultured Nitrospinaceae bacterium
GGCGTCCTCGGGAAACTTTTGAACCCTTCGAGACGGCGGCGGGCAGTAGAGCATGTAGGGGAAGAAGTGACCGTCCCGGAGCGACGCGCGTGCGGGGTTCTTGCCCAGGCGCGTTCGACCGAATCCGACCTCATAGCGCACTCGGCTACCGTCCACCGGCTCCCGAGGCGATAGAGCCACCTCCTCCAGGATTCGCCTTCGGGAGGAGATGGCTGAAGGACTAACATAAGGGGTGGTACCACTATCGGGGGCAGGTTATATGGTTATCTGCGAAACACTGGACTTTAGATTCGTTCGAGTTTTTTGACAGGACGGCTCCGCCCGTCAGACTTTATCGCCTGCCCCGAACGTGCGGGAGCATTCATGTATCTTCTCCTCGTCTTCGTTGCGGCCTTCATCGGCTCGGGTCTGAAAGCCATCGGCGGGTTTGGCTTCGCCACGCTGACCACACCGGCGGTCGCTCTCTTTTGGGACGTTCCCACCGCCATCGCGGTGATATCGATCCCCACCATGTTGACCAGTATTCTGAACGGTTGGCGGACACGGGCGGCCTATAAAGAGGGGTTCAGACCTTTCCTCCCCTTCTTCCTAGCGAGTCTCGCGGGTCTGGCCATCGGCCTGACGGTCCTGTTCAGCGCCGACGCGCGCTTCATGAAATTTTTCCTGGGCGCCTTTCTCATCGGGCAGGTGCTCTGGCAATGGACCCATCCCGAAAAGGCGAAGCTGCCCGAGAACTCCCCGATCCGGGGAATGGGCATGGGTCTTCTCGCCGGCGTGATGCTCGGCACGGTCGGGATGCCCTCCCATATCATCGCGACCTATCTCACCGGGCTGCATCTATCTAAATCCAGGTATCTTTTCATTCTGAGCATCAGCCAAGTGGCCCTGCGGACCGTCGTGGTGGCGTCGCTCTTCGCCGCGGGCACCTACTCCGAGGGGGCGGTGGGGCTGATGGTTGCCATCACCGTCCCCGTCTTCGTGGGCTACTTTCTGGGAACGCGCCTTTTCGACTGGTTGCCCGAAAAAGTTTTTTTTAGAACGGTCATGGTGATTCTTCTGATCATGGCCGCCTCGCTCGTCGTGGCCAATCGAAGCGCCCTTTTTCCCTTCTAGCGGCCCGGGTGGAGCCAAGAGTCTGAACTTGACGAGCGCTCGTGATGTGAAGTAATTATAAGGCCATCCTGTAAATAAGTTCCGGCCTCCGCGCCGGGAGAAATTATCTCTTGACCAGAGGTTTTGTCGTGCCCGCGAAAGTCAGTATCAGAAACCTCACGATGGACTACATGCTGAAGGACAGGGTTGTTACCGCTTTGAAGGCGATCAACCTGGACATCGAAGACGGCGAATTCCTGTGCGTGGTAGGCCTCTCCGGCTGCGGCAAAACCACCCTCCTCAATATTCTGGGCGGTTTTTTCCCGCATACGGAAGGAGAGATTCTCCTTGACGGAAAACCCATCGACGATGCCGAGCGGATGAATCGCGGGGTCGTCTTCCAGGAATACGCGCTCTTCCCCTGGCGCACCGCTCTAAAGAACATCGAGTTTGGCCTCGAGATGAAGAGGATGGCGCCCAAAGAGCGCGAGGAGACGGCCAATAAATACATCAAGCTCGTTCACTTGGAGAATTTTGCGCATCTCTATCCACACAACTTATCGGGGGGGATGAAGCAGCGCGTGGCCGTCGCGCGGGCGTATGCCTACGAACCCGAGTTCCTCTTGATGGATGAGCCCTTCGGCGCCCTCGACGCCCAAACGCGAGAAAACCTTCAGGAGATGACCGTCGAGGTATGGCAAAAGACGAAGAAAACCATCTTCTACGTGACGCACAACCTGAGCGAAGCCGTCTACCTGGCCGACCGAATCATCGTCCTCGCGGGGCAGCCCGGAAAAATCCACAGGGAGATTCGTGTCGATCTCCCCAGGCCGCGCAACACTTTCGACCCGAGGTTCATCGAGATCACGCTCGAAGCAACCGAAGCGGTCCGGGGGAATTGACTGACACCCCCCTGCAAAAAGAAAAAAAGGCCAGCCCTGAAAGGGCCGGCCCGTAGCCTTTCTACGGTGTCCGCGAAAGCTGTTACTGGCTTCTGCCGGTTTCGGCCAACATACCCCACTTCACGACAGTCACGTTCTCGAACTTCTCGAAGATAAACTTCTCCATTACGAAGCCGACGAGGGCTATCGTCGCGATGCCGACCAGCATGAAGGTCGTGTCGAGCTCCTCGCGGCTGTCGAAGATGGCATAACCGAGACCCCAGTCACTGGCCGCCACCATCTCCCCCGCGATTCCGGCCCGCCAGGCCCGGGCCAGGCCGATCCGGAATCCGCTCAGGATGAAGGGCAGCGCCGCAGGGAAGATCACCTTCCAGAAAAGCGTCATCCTCTCGGCGTTCATCGACTTCGCGGCCCGAATCCATACAGGGTTCACCGTCTTTACGCCCGTCCAGGTCGAGGAAATGACCGGAAGTGCTGCCGCGAAGGCCGTGATAAATACCATCGTCGTGTTCCCGAGGCCGAACCAGAGCACCAGAATCGGGCTCCAGGCCAGCGCCGGGATCGGCAGCAGCATGCTCAGGATGGGGACCATGAACTTCTCGAACCACTTGACCCGCCCCATGGCGATGCCGAGCGCGGTGCCGATCACGGCGGCTATACTCATCCCTATCAAGATCCGCCAGGCGGTGTGCATCGAGTGCACGCAAAGGACACAAACCGTATCTCCGGCTAACAGAAAGATCACCTCATGGGCCCGGCGCAAAATCGGCAGGATCCGAGGGAAAAGGGCCGGCTCATCGACGTACAAGGCGATCAGTTCCCAGGTCACCGCGAGCACGACAAAGCTGGGCACGTTGTCCCGCATCCAGGTGTTAAACTTTTCCGACCTGCTCATTTCGGCCGGAATCTTGACTTCATCACGCGTCGCGACTGCCATCGGATTGTCTCCTTACACCACCCTATTAAATCCGGCGATTGCAAACCGGCTCAGTTCTTCGGGTACTTCGTATCCAGGCCGTCCTATTTTCTTCTGGTTATTTTTTCCTTTTCGCAGCGGCCGTTTTCTTTCGCCGCGCAAGGAGCTTCGATTTCAGCGGTTTTCCGGGCGCCTTCAAATCCTCGTCGATTTTCCTGTATCTTGCGGCGATTTTTCTCTTCGGCCCTCCCCCTTTCCGGCCAGGGCAACGCCGGGTGCACTGGCGGGGCTGAGAGGAACGTTGTGCGCCATTCCAGCGCCGCTGCTGGCGAAGGCGATGCCCATTATACGCTACCGGTGCCCCAGTTTCTCCCTCACCCGATTGTCTACATCGACTCGGCGCTGAATTTGCCCACCTTGTCCACTCGAGTGGAACTTTACGAAGAAATCCGCATATTCAATCAGCACATCTCAAATATTGGTCGCGAAACATTGGGCCGGTGTTCCTCCCGAATTGCCGGGAAACGCGCCCCAGAGGTTCGTCTGCTCGTGCTGGTCGGGACACTGGCGGGAACAGTTCGCGAATGAGAACAGATCCGCCACGGGCACCGCCAGAATCGCCCCTCGAAGCGTTTTCAGAGAGACCCGGTTCAAGATACGGTGAAGCGGCGTGGATGAACTGGGACTCGTCCCCGTGAACGGCGGCGAGAACCAACAGCGCAGGTCCCCGCTCTCTCCCCTGGATACACTGAAGCGGAAGGGCCGTCGCCCCTTCCGTCAACATCCGAGCTACGGGAAGAGGAATGAATCGTCGTGCACCCGGCTCCACGGTAGTATCTTCGGTTCAAAGGGGGCCCCATTTGCCCATGTTTTGAATATGCTCCGGACGTCGATTTGCTTTTTCCGGTTCAGCCAGCAACGCAAAAGCGCATTGGTTTGCCGCACTTTCGGAAAGGCTAACAGATCGGCAAGGAGGGCGGGGGGTGCTCTCCCGCCCTCCTACCTGATCTTGCTGGAAATCTCTAATTCAAGGGGTTTCCCATGGCGGCCTTCATCGGGTTTTCGATCACGCCGGTCTTCTTGAAGTCCGGGATCACGTTAATTTTTTTGTCCTTCTTGAGAACTTTCGCCATCTTGTTCACGTAATTGTAGAACCGACTGTCAATTTGTGGATGCATCGAGATCGACTTCAGGCCAGCCTTAATCGTTTTGAGCGACACCTTCTTGCCCTTTTTGACGAGTTCGTTCCTGTAGACCGAAGCGAATTTGTCGAAATTGTTGGTGAACAAGTCCGCACCCTTCAGGAAGGCGCGCAGGTAGTTCTCGATGACCTTGGGATGATTTTTGACCTTACGCGGGTCGGCGACAATCACGAACGGCGGATCGTCGTATTTGCAGAAGTCGACCCCTTTGATCCTTCTCACGAGACCCTTCGCTTCCGCGATACTGGGCAAGGGCTCGGTCGTCAGCGCGAAATCCACCGTCCCGTTGACGAGTGCCGGAATCCGGTCCGTCGTTACGGCGTTCACGACCGAATAGTCCTTCTCCGACAGGCCCACGGCAGGCAAAATGAAGCGCGTGAAACCATAGTAGGTGCTCGTCGCCTTCCCGGCGACTAGTTTTTTCCCCTTCAGGTCCTGAATGCTCTTGTAGGGGGAGTTCGGCTTCACCATCAGAACGCTGGCCTTGCACCAATACGACTGAATGCCGATGGCGACCATGCCCTTGGTTCCCTTGCCGAGATAGCCCACGTAAGGCCGGGCCGCGGCCTGGGCGACGTCCACCCCTCGGGCCAGGATGGCCTGGGCCATCAGCTTTCCTTGCTTGAACTGCTTGAGCTCATAGTTGCCCTTCCCCAGAGTCTTGTCGAAGTAGCCCATGGCGGCGGCCACCACATCGACGGAGCCGAACGCCGCGGCGTGATGCCCGATTCGCAGCTTGTAGGCGGCTTCCGCCGCCGCGCCGCCAATACTCAACACAAGAGCAATGGCCAATACTGCTACTACACAATTGCGCATAACTCGATACCTCCAAATGGCAAGATATTCAAATGGCAAGATATTCAACCGGGTAACACACAGGGAGACGGATGATGAGATCTTGCGGGAGTTCTCCTCTAGGCAAAAATAAACCCAACTGATTGTTGTAAGATGCAATTAAGTATAACATACATCTTATAAATATTCAAGAAAATTATTTCCGCACGCCCGGGCCGGTAGCCCGACCGGGTATCCGGCCAACCAGGGGCGGCGGGCAAATCGGAGCAATGAGGCGATCGGTTTTATTTTTCCTTTTCGGAGAGGTGTATATGCCTTTTTACCGGTTCGAGGATTTCAGCGAGAAAAAGCTCACTCCCCACCTCTCCTCGGGGCGAGGGCCCATCATCGAGGGCGAGTACATTTACTTCTGCCTAGTGTCCAAAGACCCCGGAACCGGATCGGAGCTCCACTACCACCCGAACGAGCTGATGATTTTCCCGCTCGCGGGAAAGATCCACGCCCTCGTCGGGAAAGATCGCCGCATTGTGCTTCCCGGCACGTTCATTCACGTCCCTCCCTATGCGCGCCATCAGATACTCGCCACCGAAGACGGACGGATGGATTATCTCTACGTGAAGGACCGAACTTGGACGGTCGTCGGAATCGCCCAGGACGAGGCCATCCCGGACGAGGCCCCGACGGTCGATGAGGTGAACCGGGAATACGAGGAAGGAAAATATCCCGGACAGGAAAAAGCGCCCGACAAATCAGAGGCCATCATTGAGGGCCTCCGCGATTCCTACTATCCTGTCATCAACTCGCTCGACGCACCGCCTTTTTCCACCCTCAACTACAAATGGATGGAAGGCGAGCGGCTCTCCTTCGGCTTCTTCGATCTTCCGGAGGGGCACGAGGAGCCAATTGGCGAGAACGAGCACGAGCAGTTTATCTACATCGTCCGGGGTGAGGTGGACGCTCGAGTGGACGAGGAGTGCAAGAAGGTGAGCGCCGGCGGGGTGGTCCACATCCCCAGGGGCGCGCGCCGGAGCATATCGACGCGGAAGGGGAAATTCGCGCGCTACGCCACCGTCCGGGCCTCGAAAAATCTCGAGAAATTGATCTAATAAGCGAGGATCTTTTATGGTGTACCGGTCCAGCGAAACTTCATGCTCGCTCTAGACACAGATTGAATGGCAATAGCTTGGCAGTAAGAAGCGAATTCAATATAGCAAGCCGGTTCGGTAGCAGTGTAGTTTGGGAATCGAGTAAAAAGAATCATCGAACCCTAAAACGAGCACGGACCGGCAGCGAAAATTCTGTCACACTTCAAGTCTCCTGCTCTGGGTTGCGCGTTTCAGCACGACGATGGGCAGGTATCTTCGGCCTGCGTGGAAATTCACCTTAAGCCGTAAAATGGCACCAGGATCGCCTGCAACTGGAACCTGAGGTGAAGAACAGAGTGCGTCGAGCGGCCATCCCGCCCTTGGTTCGAATCACGGATGCTGAAAGGCCGGATCCCGTCCACGATAGATTTCAGCGGGCGTCCGGCCACCGAACGTGGTTAGACCGCTCGGCCGTCACGGCATGAGCGGAGAGTTGGACCTCGCCCATAGGGAACGGACTTGGTTCTTCCTTCGGCATCCGCCCGACGATCGTAGCGCCCAAGTGCAATCCCGCTCGGCAAAGGGTGTTGGCGATCTTAACCTTCCCGTCGTGTCCAACAATACGATCGGGGGAAAGTCCCCTTTTCCAAATGACTTTTCGGTGTAAACATTCAGCATCACAACAGTGTAACAAGAGGAATTTATTGACCAGGAACGGGCTGTGGGAGACATCGATCGAGTTGTTGGACAAGACGCCACCCTCCCGCTCCGCGGGGATTCCAGCGCGCTCTCGCCCTTCTTTAGTCGAGCGAGGCCGCCGTCGAGGGCACACCGGGCGGCTCCGGCGCGAGTTGGTCTTCCTCTGCCACCTCTCGGCGTCGCGGGACGACGCCTCCTTCCTCTTCCCTCAGGACGATGTTGCAGAGCCAGTTCGCGTCGTTGAGGTTCGGGAAGTCGAGACGGAAGTGGCCGCCCCGGCTCTCCTCGCGGAAGAGGGCGGCGGTGGCCAGCATCCGGGCTACGGCGATGAGGTTGCGGGTTTCGACCATCAACCGTAGGCTCTCGAGACGTTCGCGCGTCGTCTCGCCCGCGATGCTGACCTCGGAGACATTCCTTTCAAATTCTCCCAGTCGGGTCAACGCCTCCTTCAGACGGTCTCCGCGGCGAACCTGACCTATCGAAGCGATCACCAATCGCTGCAATTGTCGCCGCCATTCACCAGGTGAGAGGCTGCCCCGCCGGTTGGCGTCTCTCTTCAAGAGGTCAAACCGTTCGCGCCAACCGCCGTCTTCGGGATCGAGCCGCTCGCGGAGGCGGCTCTCGCAAGCCGCGCACATGCCCGAGCGCAAACCGAAGACATAGCTGTCCGCCAGGGCCGCGCCTCCCGTGCGGTTGGCGCCGTGGACCCCACCCGTTGCCTCCCCTCCGGCGTAGAGGCCTTGGACCGTAGTCCGGCCCCACTCGTCGATCAGCACCCCACCGAGGTAGGTGTGCGGGCCGCTGGTAACCTCGATGGGGGTGGTGCGCATGTCAACGCCGCAGTTCATGAAGGCCCGGATGGTGTCGGACGTGA
This sequence comes from uncultured Nitrospinaceae bacterium, assembly GCA_964620535.1. Taxonomy (GTDB): domain Bacteria; phylum UBA8248; class UBA8248; order UBA8248; family UBA8248; genus CAZUHN01. The sequence continues at coordinate 7,566 of CAZUHN010000123.1, forward strand.
CCCCTTCGTCGACCTCTTCGAAGACGTGGCGCGCGTCGAGAAGCACAGCTCCGTTCTCCGTGCCCCGGCCATTGAATATCTCCATCGCCACCCCGCGGTTCACCATCGCGCGCGTAGACTGCTCCCAGCGCTCGGGATCGTAGTGGCGCATAAAGCGGTCGCCTTCGCGGTTGAGGAGGTAGGCCCCCGCGTTGATGAAGCCGCTCGTGTGAGGAGGGTAGCCGGCGATCTGGGGAGGGGCGGCGGTAAGGAGCTGGTAGTCGATGAATTCCATGTCGATGAGGTCCGCTCCCGCGCGCAGGGCCATGGCGTAGCCGTCGCCAGAGATCGTGGGGGGGGAGTCGTTCAGCTCGTGGAGTTGGGGCGCACCCCCCGTCGCCAGGACGGTCGAACGCGCGTGGACGAAGAGGGGCGTCCCCTCGCGGTAGTGAAAACCCCAAGCGCCCACCACTCGGCCGCCCTCGCACATCAAATCGACGAGAATGACGTGAGGAATGTGGTCGACCTCCCACTCCTTCATTTTCTTCGAGAGGGTCGCCATCAGCGGCTTTCCCATTAACTTTCCGCAGTGGACGAGCCGGGGGTAGCGGTGGGAAGCGCTTTTCTTTTGATGAAATCTCCCATCTTCTAGCTTGACCAAGCCAAGACCCCAAGCGTCGAGCTCGTAGGTGCGGTCGATCGTCTCGCGGCTCATGATGCGCATCAGCCGACGGTTGCACAGGCCAAAGCTGGCCAGGACGGAATCCTCGTAAAGGAATTCGGGCTTGTCTTCAGGCACGGCGTGGCCGATGGCAACGGTGTATCCGCCCCGGGCCATTGAAGAACTCCCCGAAGGAAAGGTCGCCTTGGTAACGATGGTGGGCTTTACGCCGCAGCGAATGGCCCCGACGGCGGCCATCATGCCGGCCACGCCGCTGCCGATAATGAGGACATCGGTTTCGATCTTGCGGACTTCTTGAAATAGACCCATGGCGATCGGCCTCTCTCAATCGACGAAAACGTCGTCCCCGAGCTTCAGCGCAGCGGACCTGTCTATAGCGAATTCCTAATAATGTAGCGATCTTGGTGTCTACTTGGGAACCCGCCACACATAGATATTCGCGGGCAAGCCGGATTCGCAGGCACGACGGCCTCCAAAAAAGGTCACTGATATTGGACTTCGGAGGCTATCACAAATGCTGGATATTTAAGAGATTTTGATCGGACTACCTCAATATAATAATCGCTGGACCAGGACACCAACCATCATTTTGAATCACTAGGCTCGAAAAAGAAGGGAACAACACGTTCGCGTTGCAGGTTCAAGGCGGGTCTTCGCGCCATTCGGCACTCTTGATATCTTTGTTATTCAATTGCTGTTGCAAAGGTGTTCATGTCTGCTTTTTGCTTACGCAAGCGCCTTCTCACGTCCTTCGCATAAGCCCGCCGCATCCGGATTGCCTCCTCCGAGAATAATCTTTTATGAAGTTCGGCGATGCCTCGCTCCAGTTCATCGACGCTCATGCCTCGGGATTCGAAGATGGCATCGTAGTATGTGCACTGCTCCCAGTAGGGAGCATCCGGAAGGCGCCCTTCTGCCCGAAGCCGATCCCTGAGCCCTGTTTTCGGAAGGGGAGTGGCAATGGTCACTTGCGGGAACGCCCGCGTACGCCAAACAAAATCCGCAATTCTGTCGAAGGTCTCCTTGGTGTCGTCGTCGAAACCGACGATGAAAGCCGCGAGTACAGCGATGCCCTCTTCCTGGATCCTCCGAACCCCTTCTTCGTAACCTCCCCGGCGTCGCGCCTTGAAAGCGTCGATTGTCTTCAGGGTGTTTAGGGACAAGCTTTCAAGTCCCACCAGGCACATGACGCAGCCACTCTCACGAATTTCGCGCAGCAGCCTGCGGTCGTAGGCTATTCCGATATCGGACTGCGCCATGTAGCGAATCCCCATTGGCTTGAGCTGAGCCATAAGTACCCGGGAGAAACGCCGATTGATGAACATGTTGTCGTCGGAAAACAGAAGCGAAACATCCGGGGCCGCCTCAGTCGCGGCTTCGACATCCCGAATGACCTGAGAGACATTTTTCGTCCGAAAATCACTGCCGGATATTTGAGGCACAGAGCAGAAATCGCACTTGCGCGGACACCCCCTCGTCGTCTGGACGGAGATCATCTTGTAGCCCGTACCCCTGGAGAAAAAATCATCACCCAGAAGGTCGTACCGAGGACGAGGAGAGTCCTGCAGAGGGACGCGCATCAGGTCCACATTGGCGTAGATTCCACGTGGTGCGCCCTGCCGGAAATCGGAAAGGAATTTCTCCCATGCTCCCTCCGATTCTCCGACAATCACGGTGTCCACATGCTGTGCCGTCTCTTCCGGCAGCACGGTCGCATGCGGACCTCCCATCACGGTGTGGACGCCTCTTTGCTGGAATTCTAACGAAAGTTCGTAAGCCCGGGGAGCCTGCTGGGTCATCCCCGAGAGGGCGACGATGTCATAGTCGGTATCCAAATCCACCGGGCCCACGTTTTCATCCACATATTCCATCCCAACATCGTCTGGCGTCATCCCCGCCACAGTCAGAAGGCCCAAGCTCGGAATCATCCAGGGCCGGAAAATATCCTGATACCCTTCCATGAAAGCAAGCATATGAGGATTTCGCGCCACAAAACTTCCGCGTGGGTGAATGAACCCAATCTTCACGATAAATTCATCCTCATGGATTGACGAAGCATGCGTGGGAGGATAGCGAAGCACTTTCTCGCTCCGCATCTCTGGCGGCCCTGCCAAAGGCGCTCAGAAGTTCATCTTTCGTGATCCCTTCGATGAGGCCGCCTTGCCGCTGCCAGAATGCGTTCAAGGCGGCCGACAACTCCGTATTACTCACGGGTATGCCACGAATCCATTTTTCCAATTCCCGAACCTGGGCCTCTTGAGCGAAAAAATCACCGGTAATCAGACACTGGCGAATCCTTCCCGCTTCCACTTGGAGATGGACTTCCAGGAGCCCGCAGGATGTCTTCTTTCTACCCGTGACCATCATCGACCCTTGGCACATCGGTGGCGACACCCACCCTTCGGTGGCGTACTTGTCGGCTTCGAGCGCTCGTATCGCTTGTAGTTCGGAGGTTCTCCATGGCTCTTCGGACAAATGCACTCCAAAACGGCATTCGTAGCCTTGGGCCACCGCCTCTCTTGCGGCGCCAACCGTCATCTCGGGAGTTGCCTCTCTTTTTAATGTGGTGATGCGATCGACCACCGTATCCAAGGCCCTATCCGAAATTTTTTTAAATGGCGTGCGCAGCAGGCGCAACACAAGAAAAACGTCAAGATCCACAAGAACGCTCGCGTGAAAAAGAAGCCCACCACTGGGAGCCATGTAAATTCCTAGTCCAGAAATTTTCCTTCCACAGACTTCAAGATCGTTTTTTCGATGAAAGGTCGCGTTTACCCCGAATGTCGATAGACCATCGATGATGCCACCCGCCAGAATTGGATAGAGTTCACGTGAAGACTCAGGAAAATCATTTCTTTTTTCACTTGGTATCGTCAGCGCCACTCCGAGTTGCTCGGCGCCCATCAAGATCGTCCCGCCGCCTGTGGGGCGTCTACATACGGACACTTCTTTCAGATTGCATTCCACGAGATTTACTTCCGTCTCCAAATTTTGATGACGTCCTAGGAGAACACAGTGCGATGCGTAAGTGTATAGGCGTAAAGTTGCTACTCCACCTTGACGGTCGGCCATGAATTCATCCGCCGCAAGCCCGAAGGTCGCCGATACGCCATCCTCTGTGATACGCCTCCACATTGGCTATTCTTCCCTCAAGGTTTCATGTGCGAGCACTTCTAGGGCCTCTTCCACATATTTCAACTCGCTGAAGCGAACGACGGCTCTCGCCATATCCTTCGGATGTCTAGAACGCGCTCCCGCAATAGCGCAATTCCGATTTCCATTCACAACCTCTTGTCCGGGCCTGTGTATCTCAAGAGCCTCGATAATGCCTCGGTTGATCCGAGCCGTTAACACGGCTTCAGCAGACTCCGTTTGAAACATGGTCTCGCAGATATAAACGCCGCGTGCGATTTTGAGGCGCTTTCTCCCGACATGAACAGGATGTTCCTCGAGCCAATGTGGGTCGGTCAGCTCGGTTTCAAGACGTCCCGCAGTCTTTAGCTCTTCGTGGGTAAGTGCTCCTTCAACGAGGGGACGAGAGAGCGCTTTGGTGTAGGCATTGAAAAAATGTTCCTCAATAGCATCCATAGAAGGAGGCGTCTCAGATTCGCGTCGTAATGTGGTGAGATGAACTTGAAGGCCCTCTGAGGCAAGGCGACGGAAAATCTTCGACGGAAGGTTCCACGCTCGAACCATCTCCTCGCACGGAAAATCCACTAGAACATTTCCGACGACTACGGAGGCTTCGCCGATCCATCCTGCGCCCGTTCCGGAAATTCGCCGTCCTCCCACGGTGATTTCATTAATGCCTTCAAGCTCCGCGTCGAATCCCATGCCCTTCAACGCCGCCACCGGAGGAGTGAGCAGCATCCTGAATAGAGCATCTACACGCGCGGGAACACGGGAGCGGTGGAATACGCACTGGAAAAAGAACTGGTCCGAGTCCAAGAAGACTGCCCCTCCTCCAAGCCTCCGCCTGAGAATCCCCAATCCCCGACGCCGGCAGTACGTTACGTCAAGAAAATCAGAGGGATTTTGGTGGTAACCTATGCAAAAGTAGGGCTCATCCGGAACAGCGAAAATGAGAGTGTCGGGAGTCCCTTCCTTCATACAGTCGGCGACAGCGTGGTAAAAGGCTTGGGTGGTCCGCCACGGCAGGCGACCAAGCCGGAGGAAACGCACGGAATCGCTCACGCTGGCTCTCGGACGCCGAGAATTTCGTCGAGCCTCATTTCTTTGCGAATTTGGCGGATATCGTCCTCGGTGGCTCGGAAGGGAAAGTCCCGAAACTCCTCGCCGGGCTTATAGCTTCCATATGGCCGGTTGCAGGCGAGTTTTCCGTTTCGATCGGGACAACCGCCCGTCATGAACGGCGTCCCACTCGAAATGAGTAGGTCAATCAATTCATTGGAAGCATCGATGTGTGTCAAATTTCCTTTGTCGTCGAACTCGAATGCTTCGGTTGGCAAGTTCGTGTCTTCGATGAGGTTCTTGATGAGCTGTATGCGGCGCCAGCGGGAAATCGGAGTGCGGGACAACCCGCCCATTACCGTTCCGGGCTCAGGGTTGAAAGAGAACAGATACGCCTCTACTTCTATTGCTCTGCAACGGTAAAATAGTTCGACCAGTTCACGGTCGGTTTCACCAAGACCCACGACAACGTGGCAATTCACCTTCTTGGGTCCGTACAGCTCACGTGCGATATGGACGATCTCCCAGTGCTGCTCCCACGAGTGCGACCCACCCGCACCCCGTCCCCGCGTCTGATGGAAAACCTCCTGGCTTGCAGCGTCGAGACCGATGCCGATGATATCGATGCTGGCATCTTTGAAGGCCCGCAAGCGTTTTCCATTCAGCAAAGTGGCCATGACGAGTCCTGAGATTGGAACATCGACCTTGGCTAGGATCTCCTTCGTCACAGTCAACGTGTCATCATACGCTTGGGGATGATGGACCATGGCGATGCAAACGCGACCCACCCGATCTATTTTGTTCGCTATGGCATTCGCGACTATTTCTGTGTGATAGACAGGCCATCCGACTCGGATGAACGAATTTTCAGCCGCTATACCTGGACGTTCCCGAGCAAGGCCACAGTATGTACATGTGGCGTAGCAACCAACATCGTAATTCAGGAGCAGATTGATGCATGGGCAACTTGCGCCCCGATACAACAGACCGGGCTTGAGCCCCAATTCGATTGCTGCCGCCGTACTGATGCGAATGTGTTCCGGGCTGGATTCATGATTCCAAATCTCTGACATTTATCCCTCCGAAGACGGCGGCCGCAAAAGGCCTGATCTTACTATCTGAAATACTACTTCTTATTCCTCCCAACCGACGCCACAGCACGCGTTTTGAAAATGAGGAACTCGACCACGAACTTGCGCATACGAAACGATACCCTCAGCAGGATACGCGATGCCGTCCATTCCGCAGTCAACCGCCATACGATCAATCTCCCGCTTCATGTTCCCCAGTGGACGAGCGCAGCCGAGAAATAACGGTGTGCCAAAGAGTCGCTCACGGCAAAGGGAGAAAAAGTCGCCGATCTCGCTGAGTTCGGGAGACGGCGTCAATGCCATCGCAGTCCCATAAAGCGGCTGCAAAACGACCAAGACGACTGCCTTCCGCGGGTGACGTTCAATGATTTCAAGGGCTTCCCATTCGCCAAGAAATTTTCCGAAGTGAAGTCCGATGACGATATGCGGGACGGATGGAATCTCATAACGCGCCAGTAAATCCAAAGACCGCTCGTATTCATCCACGTCAAGATCCAGGTGATATACCTTTTCAATCGTTTCGCGTGCCCCGATGATGTCCAGCATCACGCCATCCACCTTGATGTCAGCGATGCCTTGGACCACTTCTTCAGAAACCAAACCCGTATGTATACGGAGGGCGAGGCCGAGTTCCTCGTTCACCTTGCGAAGTTCCGGCAGATACGAAGACAGGGGAACACGTCCCTTCGAGTCGCATCCACCGGACAGAAGAACGCCATGTGCGCCCTGCTCTTTCAATTTCTTGCAAATTTCAAAGAAGTTATCGGGTGCCACAGGGGTCATCGTACGAAGCACCTTCGCCTCGCAGTGATCGCACATGAGGGCGCATTGCGTCCCCGTCACGCTGAGCGTGACGAATTGGCGAGAATTCCCCGAAAATTCAGATGTCTCGAATTTCCGGATTCCCGGTGCGTAGAAATGAATATCCTTACCAGTGGTGCTCATCTTTGTCCCGCTTCGTAAAGAGCGACCTCCACCTCAAGCCAAGTGGTGACGTCCTCCTTGCCGGTGACGAAATTTGCGGATTCTCTATCCCAATCCTCCGGGCAAATCCGGACGAGCCAACCTTTTCCATATGGATCCATGTTCGCCTCAAGCGGACGAGCGAGAACTTCAGAATTGTGCTCCGTTACGGTTCCCCGGACAGGCGACTTGATGGGCCGCACCATCTTCTCTGCCTCAAGGGTACAGACAGTATCCCCTTTAGAGAGGATTGTTCCGATTGGAATGAAATCGAGATTGACCAATTCGCCAACCATTTCTAGCGCCATGGAGTCCAATCCGATAGTCAGTTTTTCATTTTCAAATCGCAGCCACAGATGCTCTTCTTTGTCGTAATGGAGGTTATCCGGAAGGAAAATGTTGCCGACGTTTGCCATTAATAGATTCTCCGTTCGGAGGTGCTTCACATGATTTCAGCTGGAAGTTGTTGAATTATCCACAATAAATTTATGAAACACCGGAATCCTCGGACCGCAGGAGATTAATCTTTCTTTGAGCAATCGATTCCCTCGGAATCGAGGAATTTCTGATAAGCGTCAACTCCGGCGGAACCGGTTACTAGCTCTGAAAGTGCTTCTTCTAGATTCTCGACCTTAAGCTTCAGAATCCAACCTTCTCCGTACGGGGACTCGTTCAGAAGTCCCGGATTGCCGACGATCTCCTGGTTGATTTCAACAATCTCACCAGCGACGGGGGATGGAACAGGCCCCACCCACTTGCTGCTTTCGATTGTCGCAACGCTTTTCCCTTGTGCCAACTTACGCCCCACCTTCTTAGGCGTTATGGATACGATCTTGCCCGCCATGTTCTGGGAAACGTCCGTCATGCCAATGGCGCATACGTCATTTCCCTCGGGCCGGACCCAGACGTGCTTTTCTACCCAATAGTAGAGTTCTTCAACCACGTTGCAGTTATTGACTTGCGCCATTTCCATTCCCCTTGAAATTTTCTGAGTCAGCACCTAAAAAATCGCCTTCATGCTCCTCCGCGAGATGGTATAAAAGCAAATCAGTTGCAGCGAGACGGACCTCTCGTTCGTAAGTTTCCAGGAAGAAGGGGTCCCTGCCTCGTGGGTTCACCTCTTTATTAAATGCCAATCGCAAAGGGGACAATTCACGATGTAGAAAAGGCGGCCAGAATCGTCCTTGAGTTCGACCAATTCCAGATGCGCCTCGACAAGATGAGCGTGCACCTTTTTCCAACTGTCCTGATGCCCATAAATCACGCAGTTCATGAGAGATTCCCTGAAAGACGATCGAGCAATTCCTTTACGGCTAGTTCGGATGTCCTCTCCACCATGCCCGCAAGAGCGGCTCCCAAGAGAGTCACTTGCACGGACCCGCTTACCAGATCCTGGGAAAGCGCACCTACTTGCACGAGATCGTGAATTCTTTCCACCGCTTCGACGCGCCCCAACCCCAGGATCTGCATCACTTCCGAGACAGGGCGGCTTTCCATGTTGGATGTTTGCTGAAGGATCCTATAGTTGATCCGATCCGAAATCGCTCGCAGTGCCCTGAGGACGAGTTCTCGCGCCGCGGCTTTCGCCCCCTCCTCATCTTGTGAAAACGTCTCCAGCCAGCCAGAAAATTCATCCGACGTCTCCAGCTGGTCCTGCCGATCCAACGATCGCAGGATTCCCAGCATGCGAGAGATCAACCCTTCGACCAAAGCATCTTCAGGCGTACTATCCGATGCCTCAGAAGAGGCCGAAACTTTTATTGGGGAAATTACATGAAGTGGATTGGATTCCATTCCCGTTCTTTTCATTCTTTCGGTTCCGGTTGTTCATTCTCGCCCGTTATTACCTCAGCGCCCACGGCCGCGACTTCTGCATCAACACCGAGTGCTTCTTCGACGAGATCGAGAAGTTCCTTGACGGCGATTCTGCTTTCGACGCCTAATGTCTTGACCGCATCTCGAAACATCGTTACGTCTTTCGGGCACGTGACCACGAACACGTCGACGCCGCCCAACTCAAGCGCTTCCTTGATGCGCATTTCGGCCGGCCGGCCGGGACCGCCGGAATCGCCCATCCAGATTCGTCCGCCGCCGGCACCGCAGCAGAACGTGTTTTCACCGTGCCGGGGCATCTCCACCAGCCGGAGCCCCAAAGAACGCATCACTTCGCGAGGAGCGTCGGTCACCCCGTTGTAACGGGCCAAGTAGCACGGATCGTGGTAGGTCGCTGTGTAGTCAAGGGAATTTTCGATTTGGATTCGACCGGTCCGAATGAATTCTGACAGCAACTCGGTGTAATGGAGAACAGTTAGATCTGCGCCGAACTGGGGATATTCGTTGCGCAAAGTATTCAGGCTATGAGGGTCAGTGGTGACGATCCTTTGGAACGAGGCCTTATCGAAAGCCTTCAAGTTCTTTTCGACGAGAAGCTCGAAAAGCCCCTCTTCGCCGACTCGCCGCACGTCGTTGCCTGCGTTACTCTCGTCCTCGTACAGGATCCCGAAATCGATCCCTGTTTGAAAAAAAATGCGCGCAGCGATACGTGTGTTTTCCTGAAGGCTCGGGTCAAAGGAAGCGAAATCTCCCACGAACCAGAGGTATTCGACTTCCTCTTTGCGTGCATCTTTGATCTTGAAGGGAAGCTCCTTGGCCCATTTCGCCCGATTTCGCGCCGATTGCCCAAAGGAGTTGCCGTAGCGCCCCAGCTTCTCAAGAACGGCCTGGAGATTTCCGTCCATCTCCCCCTGTTCCACGAGATTCCTTCGCATCTGCACTATGACGGGGACATGTTCGATCCCGACCGGGCAGGCTTCGACGCACGCCAGACAGGTTGTGCAGCTCCAGAGCGTATCCGTTCGAATCACCCCGCCTGCCAACTCGGCCTGCCCGCCGTTCGATGGTATAGCTGTTTCATGGAGCCAGCTTTCACCTCCCCAAACTTCACCGGCATGCTCGCGAAGTTGAAGGATCAGGTCGCGCGGGGAGAGTGGAGTTCCTGAGGAGTGGGCGGGACAGGAGATGTGACAGCGTCCGCACTTTGTGCAAGCATCGAGATCGATCAGTTCTTTCCAAGTGAAATCTCCTATGGTCTTGTAGCCCAGGTGTTCGGGAGCGGGGTTTTCAACAGGTCTCGGCAGGATCCGGCCAGCGCGCTCTTCCGAGAACACCAGGCTCGCGATATCGACCAGCATATGAACAGCTTTTGAATACGGGATATACGCCACGAAGCCGAGGGCCAGAAGCCCATGCATCCACCAGATCGGAGCGTGCAAGACGCTCGCTGCGCTGGCAGAAAGGCGCATCGCGGAGAGCAAATTCGCCAGCGGCCACCCCACCACGGACCACACCTCGAAGTCCGGCCTATCGGCCACGATGCGGACGGCCTCAACCAAATAGCCCGTCAACCCGATGATTAGGAGCAACCACAGGAAGAGTGAGTCGTCCAAGCGGTAGGCTTTCCTGTCGTATTGCCCTTCCTCGCGGTTCACCCGCGCATAGTCCAGCTGGGGTGGCGCTGCCGCCCGACGGGCAATCATGACGATGAGTCCGGCCACAAACCCCAGGCCGAACAGGTCGAGCGTCATCGAATACCAGAGGTAGAACGTGCCCTTCCAGAATTGCAGTTTCGGTTCGATGAAGCGGAGGACGTCATAGTCCACCATGATGATCAGGGTCCCTATGAAGAAGACCGTGAACCCCCAAAATATCAGGGCGTGCATCCACCCTGCGAGGATGTCGCGGTGGCCTACGGCGGTTCCGCCGAAAATTCGTACGAACGCACGGAAAAAACGCGGCAGGAGATCGTTCATCCGCCCGGCCGGCCGGCCGCGCCGATATTTCCGGATACGCAGCCAGGCACCATAAAGGAAAACAGTAACGGTGACGGCCGAAATAATATAGAAGCTGATCTGGGAAGTGCTCGAAAATTGACGGAATACCTCTCGTCCTGGGGTCATCCGTCCGGTCCTTTAGGCGCCATTCTGAATACGCTCGGTGAGGGCGGGGATCACGTCGAAGAGATCGCCTGCCACGCCGTAATGCGCCACGCCAATAATGGGAGCGCCTTCATCCGTGTTTACGGCTATGATGGTGGAACTGTCCGCCATCCCTTCGATGTGCTCGGGTGCGCCGCTTACCCCGACGGCGATGTAGACTTTGGGCTTGACGGTCAAGCCGGATTTGCCCACCTGGCGGGTCTTCGGGAGCCATCCGTTGTCGACGATGGGCCTCGAGGCAGCCAGCGCTGCTCCAAGGGCTTCGGCGAGCTCTTCCAGGACCTCGATGTCGTCCTGGCTACCGATGCCGCGGCCGACACAAACGACCACCACCTCCTTCGTGATATCCACATCTCCGGCCTCGGGCTTGGTAATTCCCTTGAAGCGAACCCGAGGTTGCCCCAAGTCTGGAAGGGAGGGATTCTCCACTGACGGCGAACTGTCAGACAGGCCTTCCTCTTCGGGGAAGGAGCCGGGAAGGACTGTGACTACCGTGCTCGGGTTCTCCGACACCGACTCGGCAAGAATTTTCCCGCCGTAGAGCTGACTCGTCGCCACGATCGAATTGCCATCGAGCTTGATGTCCTTGCAATACGCGACCAACGGCCAGCCCACATTCCCAGAAATGTATCCGGCCAGATCCATGCCAGTCGCAGAGTTCGCAAGCATCATCAGCCGGGGGGAACGTTCCTTGGCCACTGCGGCGAGCGCTTTCCCGCACTGTTCCGGGCTGTCTGCGGCAGTAAGGCCCTCTTCTATGGCAATGATGACATCTGCGGCACCGAGTGAGCCAGCTCGGGACGACGCACCTTTTCCAAGCGACACAGCGACCACTTTCGAGCCAGCCTCGGACGCCAATTCCTTTGCCTTACCCAGCATCTCGAAGGTTATCGCGGAAATATTTCCTTCCAGGCTGTCCGCCACCACCCAGATATCGCTCACGGAGTTTTACCTCTCTTTCCCAATTGCCAAGCGTGATTGAAAAACGCTTCTTAGCCTTTCAGAATGCCCTTCTCTTGGAGGATGGTGAAGATTTTTTCGGCCACCTCTTCGGGTTCTCCTTCGATCATCTCCGCGGAACGCGTTTTCGCGGGTTTGTACATCCGCCGCACCATCGCCACGGCGATCTCCCCATCCACGGATCCTTCGGCCTCATCGATGGACTCCGTTTTCATCACCTGCCGGAGTTTGCTGATGGGTACGTAGCGCGGCGCTTTCCCTGCAGCTTGAATTCCCAGCACGGCGGGCAGATCCACCTCGAAGCGGCCCATCACGCCACCGGCGTATTCCTGGTTTACTACAGCTACGTTCCCTTCGATTTCAACGTTTGTCACGACGCTTACGTGGGGAAGCTCCAGCTCCGCAGCCAAAAGAGGACTTAGTTGCCCCACACGGTCGTCGGCCGCCTGAACCCCAGTGAAGATGAGATCGAACTGTTGACCCTTCAGGACAGAGGCAAAAAGACGAGCGGTCAGTCGGGTGTCTGCGCCTTCCTCGGGTCCGCCAGTGACACGAATCGCCCGGTCCGCCCCTTTGGCGATCCCTGCGTAGAGCGCGTCTTCGGCTCCCTCGCCATCTATAGCAACGACTGTCACAGTTCCGCCCTTGGATTCTTTAAGGAACAAGGCTTCTTCGAGAGCGTGCTCGTCGAACTCATTCAGTTTGAGTTCAACGGCATCAGGATCCAAGCCGCTTTCGTCATCGAGCAACTCGAGTTCTTCAACTAGATCGGGAATCAACTTCATAGGTACAACGATGTCCATGTGTCGTCTCCTGCCTGGAACCCAGAGGTACAAAGGGAAATAGCTTCAGCTATCGATATCGGAGTCGTTCTGCTATTTGGATTAGACGCAGGTTTCGTCGAGAAGCTCGAGAATATCTCGAACGATGAGTTTCCCTTCGTTCCCCGTCGCCTTAACTCCATCTTCGAAGCGGGAAACCTCGAACGGACAACACACCGCCAAGACGTCTGCCTCGACCTCGACCGCTTCCCGCACGCGGCGATCTGAGAGACGCTCCTGGGTGAAGTCCCGAGAAAAACTGTCCAACCACATTCCACCGCCCCCACCGCCGCAGCAATAGCCGTTCTCCTTGCAGCGGGACATCTCGACGACTTCAATCCCGGGAATGGCCTGCAGAAGCTTCCGCGGCGCGTCGTACTCCCCGTTGTGGCGGCCGAGGTAGCAGGGGTCGTGAAAGGTGACTCGGTACGAGAGTGATTTGGTGAGCATGGGCTGGACCATATCGAGCAACGAAACCAGAAACTGGGTGTAGTGATACACATCGTATTCGACCCCGAGTTTCGGGTATTCATTCTTGAAGGCGTTGTACTCATGGGGCCCTGTGACGACGAGCTTCTGGAATTCATACTTGTCGAACATCTTCATGTTGTGCTCTGCTAGCATTTCGAAAAGGCCCTTTTCGCCGGCGAGCCGCTGGGAGTCACCGTCGTCCTTCTCTTCGGCTCCCATAATTCCGTAGTCCACCCCAAGCGCATTCAGGAGCCGCACCATGGCCCGCGCTGCGTCCTTTCCGCGAGAATGGTAGGAGGGGTAGCTCCCCACATACCAAAGGATCTCCACGGGCTTTTTGATGTTTTTCATGATGGGGACTTCGACCTCGGCCACCTTGGTCCAGTCGGCGCGCTTGCGCTGGGGCTCCCCGAGCGGGTTCCCGTAACGGGCCGTATCCTCAAAAGCTTTTTGGAGCTCGAGCGGAACGTAGTTTCCATCCAGAATCGCTTTTTCTCGCGCGGCCGGCATAATCTGAATCATGTCGACTTCTTTCGGACATACGCGCAGGCAGTTCATGCAGGTAGTGCACAGCCAAAGGTCGTGATGCTCCAGGAGGTTGCCGCCCCGGAGGGTTAGATTGACCACCTTGCGGGGTCCGTAGTTCCCCACGATATCCACCGGGCAGACCCCGATGCACTTGCCGCACTGATAACACCACCCGAGGGATTCGCCTTCGTCTAACTCAGCAATTTTTTCGAGTTCTGATGTGTCGTAATCCCAGATAACGCGCTGCTCGAACATCCGGTTCCAATGACCGGAAATGTCCGTCCCGTCGACGACGAGGTGCTCTTCTTCTGAAATTCGCTCGGTTTCTACGTTGTGGACTTCTCGCGCACACATTCGCTCACACCTCGAGTCGATGAACCCCCAGGAGCCGTCGAATTAGATCGGGAAACTGGGGAACTACCTTGTTGAACTCTTGTGTCATCCGCAATCGGAGTGTAGTGTACACGTATACAGCGTATACACATGCCAGGTACACATAAACGCCGTACGGACCCCGCCCGATGCGTGTGAAACCGGCCGACATGCCAACGAGGCGGACGAACGTGACGGCCTCTCCCACACGTAGATAACTCTCCCCAAGGCTGTCGGCCTCCAGTTCTACGCCTTCAACGATGACGAGAGGAAGGGCCCCGGTCTGCGCGTTCGCGTCCCACATCCACCGCGTCCAAAGCCAGAATTTTTCGGGTTCTACGAAATGCATCAGTTCGCTCGCAAAATCATGACGCAAAGGCTCGGCGATAAGCGGAGAGAGTTTTCCGCAGAAAGTCTCAAAACGCCTCTCTGGAGAATCGCTTCCGTGGAGCAGTTCGGCGATCCACCCACCCAATTGGCCTTTCGATTTTTCCAGCAACCTGTCCGCCTGACGGCGAACCGAGAAGATGTTTCTCAGGACAGGTTGAAGCTCGGAATCTTCGAGCGGATGAACAGAGACATTTCCGATCCGTTCCTTGAAACGTCTGCTCTTCTCGGCCAACGCCTCAGAAACTTTGTCGAGTTCGCCGGGATCGATGTTGGTGAGCGCCTCTTTCATGAAATCCTTGGCGCTCTCAGTATCGACGACCTGCCCGCCTAGCATGGGGTTATCTATCCGTATATAGGCGGTGACTTAAACGCCGGCGCCCATACCGCGGCGAACGAGGGCGGCCGCCTTCGCCGCTGCCGCGCCGGCCATGGAAATTGTATCGTCGAGATCCTTGGGGCCAGCGGCCGCGCCCGCCACGAATATCCCGGGCATCGAGGTAGTAACCGTATCCAATCTCCCGTGGGGGATCTCGATGAACCCGAAACGATCCTGCTTGATTCCGAGGATTTCTGCTATCGTCTTTGTCCCCTTGCTCGGCTCAATGCCGACCGAGAGGACGACGACGTCCATCTCGACCTCCATGGGCCGGCCCATGGTGGTGTCCTCACCGCGGACGATGAGCCGGCCTCCCTTCTTCAGGATCTCGGTCACGATTCCCCGCACGAAATTCACCCGGTGCTTTTCTTGAGCAGGCCAGTAAATCTCCTGCTCCCAGTACCCGTACATCCGCATGTCGATATAGAAGATGAAGACCTTCGCGGTCGGGATCAGCTGCCGAACCTCGATGGCCTGCTTGGAGGCGATGCCGCAGCAAACCTTCGAGCAGTACTCGTTGCCGAGTCTACGATCCCGCGAACCGACGCATTGGATGAAGCAGACGCGCTCAGGAAACTGCCCGTTTGACGGGCGGACAAATTTATTCGCCTTGAGCATTCCTTCAGCGTCAACAAAGGTAATGACGTCATCAAACTCGTAATACCCGTACATCTGGGTTTCGCGGCCGGGGTCAAAATGGTCGAAACCGGTGGCCACGATAATAGACCCCACGTCGATCTTCTCGCCGGAACCGTTCTCCGAGCCTACCAGTGTTACAGAGAAGCCGCCTGCACTACCCTCGCAAGCCGTGACTTCTTGGCCGAGGCGGAAACTGGTCTGAGGACATCCCTCGACGCCCGCTATCATCTTTCCGAGCACATCCTCGGCATCTGCAAAATCGTGGGTAAGCGCCGCATAGTTGGCTTGAATTGGCGTCCCGCCTAGCTTCCCATGTTTCTCGACGAGGACCACATCGACTCCCAAGTCGGCCACGCATCGGGCAGCTTCGATTCCGCCTGGCCCGCCACCAATCACCAAGACCTTGTTACTAGGCATCGGCGTCCTCCCACGTGAGGAATTCCTGCTCCCCTGCCTTCAGCCGGACGATATCCTCCTGGAATTCAGCCCAACGTGCCTCCCAATCGATCCCCATCTTCTCGAGGAGCGGTTTGTAATCGGCACCATGCCAATGTAGTTGGCACACTCGGTAGGGATGAGCACCCATGGCAAGAGCCGCGAATTGCGCCTCCGACATCACGGGAATGCCTACGTTGAACCCCCTGGCCTTTGCGGCGAACTGGCTCTTGTCGAGCGTGGTGACGCATCCTGTGTCATGAGTGAGGGTGACGTCGGGGTTTGCCTCTTCCTTCATTACTTGGATTTTACGCAAGGTCGCGAAAGAGCGCGTGAAGTCGCGCTGCACAAGAATGTGGCGGAAGCCGAACCCGCAGCAGTCGTGAAAAGTCGAATAATCACCAACCTTAGCCCCTAGGGACTCGACTAGACCCGAAACAATCGCCGTCCGCTGACCGCTGTAGAGGTCAGGATCGTAAATTGCATCTTCTTCTATTAGCTTGTGGTAATGACAGGCCGGATGCACACAAGCTGTGATATCGCTGCAATCGTACACCTGCTTTTCGGCGATTTTGTCGCGAATCACGTGTATCCATTCACTGTAATGGACGATCTCCTCCGGCATGACGAGCGGTTTTCCAAGCTTTTCCAGGATTCCCCGGACCTGAGCGCGGAGCCCGGCGCCGTGGAGAAGTTCCTCCCTCACTTCCTTGTAGTGGCCGTAGCTCGTGCCGCAGTGAATTTGGGGGAAATAACCTGACTCATGGGCCGCGGCGAAATTTCGCATCGCAACCGCCGCCTGCGCGGGGGCGTTCGAGGTTGCAGAGGCGTAGTAGTTCCATGCGGTGCAGGATGTTTGGTTCCGCGGATCCACATATTCGAGATTCAACTTTCGATGAAGCCAATATATGGACGTTGAATATCCAGGAATATGACCACATTGACCGCAGCTTTTGTGGTGCCAAGTATGCTCCAGCGGAATTTTTTTCTTTCGGCCGTACTTGGTCTCGACCTCGACATAGGGTTCGGGGACGCGCTGCACGATCCACTCGCCCCTTTCTTCGAGTTCGAAAAGCTTTTGGTGAAAATCCTCTGTCGGTGCGTTCTCAGGATCACGCCTGAATGTTCGCTCTTTGGCAGGCTTAACCAGCGCCTCCACGGGTATGAAGCCACTCACGGAAACGGCCTCCGGTTAGAGTTCATAGCCTTCTTCTTCCAAAACCTCCTCCATGACATCCTCTAGAATCATGTGGAGGCTCTCGTCCACTTCCTTGATCATGTCCATGACACCCGTCATGGCCCAGATAAGATAGAGTTCAGTTATAGTTCTCTGATCAACATCCCAACCTGTACTAACGGTATGAAGAGTCTCTGGCGGAATCGCTCGACGCCATAGTTCCAAGTTGTTGGACACGTCCTTCACTTCGGGTCCCCAGTCGGGGAAGGCGTCAGGCTGTAGCATGTCGGGAGAAACCTGCGTGCCGGTCGACATGATTTTGTAGATGATACGGCTGTAGCCTTCGAGCACCTCCTTCGCGCTCGCCAATCCGTTATTAACGGCTATCTCGCGCAGGATCGTAATCACGCCACCCGGCGAATTTCCTCGCGGACAACGATCACAGGAAAAACACTGGGAGCAGTCCCAGACCGAATCGTTCATGTACTCATAGACGAGGTCGATGTCTTCGCGGGCAACCGCTTGAGCGATTTTACGGGGGCTGAAATCGTAGATCCTTGCAGAAGGACAGGCGGCGACACAGATTCCGCACTCGTAGCACCCGTGCAGATAGTGGGGATATCGGCTGTCGGCTTTAACTTCCTCGAATAGGCGCTCTTTCTCCTCGCAGGAAACGTCTTGGTACTTCACCGCACCTGAATATATCGAAGTGGTAAGGCGAAGACCCTCAGACAAGGCGAATCCCCCAGATGATGTGGGACTCAGAAGCAAATGACCTGATCGGCCTCCAAGGCCATGTCATTGAAAGCGGCACCGCCGATAATATTGACTCCATCAATCAGATCGCCCGCGGTCATATCGTTCAGGTCAAGACTGGGTTGGCAGACATAAAGCTTAACGTCGAGCTCCAAAGCTTGATCGATGAAATGCCTGAGCGTGGCGCCCACCGTACCTTTCTTGATTCGCGTCCCTTCAGGCGCGCCCTTTTTCAGCAGTGACGGTCCGAATTGTGTAAAATAAATTCCCGTTTCAACATCCATCGCTGCAGCCGCGGCTGCGAGGTAAATCGCCGTGGCAGCGCGTTCAGGAGCCTCGACCCCCGTCGACTGAACATAGATGATGCATTTTTCGTTTTCGCTCACGGCCTCTCCCGCGCCTAGATGAACATGCTCACCTTCGCGGAAGCTGCATAGTCGAGAAAAGCGGTTGCACCACAAACCTCGATTCCGCTGAGAAGATCCTTTTCCTCGATGCCCATCATACCCATCGTGGTACTGCAGGCGAAGAGGCGTACTTCAGAATCCTTTGAGATATCAATCATCTCTGGGACCGTGGGAAGATTCGCCTTTGCCATCCACTTTTTCATCATGGTCGTTGCCATAGCAGTCATGCCGGGAAGCGCGCCGACGAGATTCGGCACCTTGATGAATGGCATTGAGGGGATTGGCGGGGGCATGGCGGGATTTCCGATCGGCCCCACCTTTAAGGATTTGTGGCGGTCTATGTGAAGAATATCCAGGCCGTAAAAAGTGAAGAAAATTCCCACCTCCCACCCCAAGCTGCCTGCGGTGGTGGCGAGAATGAGAGGGGGGTATGCCATGTCCAAAGTGCCTTTGGAGGCGACAATGGCCAAACGGGGCGTATCGTCGCCATCGGAGAGCTGAGCCATTCTCTCGGAAACCTTTTCTTCGACCTGTTGGTCGATGTATTCTTGAATCTTCGAGTCGAGAAGAATTTTATTATCCACAGCCATCCCTTCTTCCTCCGAGGACGGAGACTATTTCGTTTTGCGCACGAAAAAGGTGAAAACTTTCTCTTCTTCAAACGCACTCAGCAGTTCGTGTCCGGTCTGCTTCGACCATGCTTCCATGTCAGGCATGGACCCCGGATCGGTAGCCACCAATTTGAGCACCTGCCCGATTTCCATCTGCTTAATTGCTTTTGACATCCTGATTATCGGGACAGGGCACAACAAACCACTGCAATTCAACTCTTGGTCGGCTGCTAGGGACTCCATCAAGAGCTCCTTTGGCTGGTTCCTATACTGTGTGCAGTATAGGAATGCTAAACCACAAAAAACCTGATGTCAACAGTTCAACGCGCAGAACATAATGTGTTTCTCAATCTGCTCTCCTCTCTGACAAATTAGACTGGCAATCCCAAATAGACAATAAAGCAAGTTATTACGAGATGTTGCCGAGATGAAAAATTCGCAGTTTCAATCCCAACCCCATTTCACGATACACTCTGTATAATTCGAATCTATTGTTGCTCATAGGAGTATAAGTTTCTTATGCCTTGGCACATGCAATGATAGTTGATTGTCTTTGTAACAGCTGCAGGCCAAGCCGCCCCGCTTCCTCGCGCGGCATCCGTCT
>CAZUHN010000124.1:0-2095 GCA_964620535.1 uncultured Nitrospinaceae bacterium
CCTCCTGGCGCAGGCGAATGATGGCCTCGAAGGTTTCCCGCCAACGCTTCTTGCGGGCGAAGTTGTCGTCGGTGAAAAAGTAAAAACTGACGCCGGCATCGTGGTAGTTTCTGCGCATAAGGTTGGCGATGCTCTCGGGGCTCCGTTCCCGCATCTTGCGTCCCTGCACGTTGATAATGGTGCAGAAGCTGCAAGAGTAGGGGCAGCCCCTGGAGGTGTCCACCGTGCCAAAGGAAGGGTAGGCGAAATGGCGCATGGTTTTCTGACTGATTCTGGGAGTGGGTGCATTGCTGATGTCAACGAGGCTTTGCAGCTCCTGGGCGAATGAATAAACGAGCTGCAACCGTCCGTGCAGGGCATCCACCAGAATTCCTTCCCAGTGATCTTCCACCTCTCCCGACACGATGGATATGGATTCTCGAATCAATTCCTGAATCTCGGGCTCTCCTTCTCCCAGCATGTTGATGGTGCCGCTCGTGTGGAAGCCGCCGATGATGACGTCGATGCCGGCGGCTCGGAACTGCCGGCCCATTTCCAGGGCCCGGGGGAACTGGTTCGTCTGTACACCTACCAGTCCCACGACGAGCTTGGTGTCGGGCCGCTTGCCCCAGAGGATGATTTTTTTGACGGGCACCTTCTGCGCCGTTTCATCGAAGGTATGCGCCTCGATCTCGATGCCGCCGAGTCCGCGCCGTTGCTTTATGTCTTGAGTCAGCCCGTGCAGGACGTTCAGGGTATTGCTGGGCAAGACCCCTTTCCAAAAGCGGATGACATAGCCGTTGTCATCGTATTTGGAGGGCTTGATGAGAACGACTTTGAGACGTTTGATATGAGAGAAATCCGTAGAAAAACGCTTTAGACTTGCCGGATGCTCGCTGCCGCCTTGTATCTTAGGACAACTTTCCATATATGTAGTTGGGAGAAACGCATCCTAACTACTTTGAAATGATTTTACCAACCCCCCGCTACGGGTGTCAAGAAATAACCCTGCAGTGAAATTATCCCGGTCCTGATGGCTGAATGATCCAACTCTTTCGAGTTTCTAAAATCTACCCCCCCAACTATCCGGCCTTGACCGACATTCGTGTTCAGATTGCGAAGGGAGAGTTCATTTTCCTCAGCGGGCCCAGCGGGGCGGGCAAGACCACCCTGCTAAAGCTTCTCTTCCGGGCGGAAGAGGTCAGCGAAGGCCAGATCATCGTAAACGGTCGCAATATCACTCGTTTAGCGGGCGCGAGCCTCGCGCGACTGAGGCGTGAGATCGGACTTGTCTTCCAGGATTTCAAGCTTCTTCCCTTTATGACGGCGCTGGAAAACGTCTCCTTGGCGGCTGAAGTGGTGGGGACCTCCAGGAGGGAAAGCAGGAGGAAGGCATTTCACCTGCTTCGGGAACTGGGTCTTAAGGACAGGTATGACGCCCTGCCCCCTGCTCTCTCGGGGGGTGAGCAGCAGAGGGTTGCAATCGCGCGCGCTTTGGTAAACGATCCGTTGCTGGTTTTGGCGGACGAACCCACAGGGAACCTGGATCCAGAAATGGCGGAAGAGACGGTTCGACTATTCTCGGAAATTCACGATAAGGGCACCACGGTCCTGGTCGCCACCCATGACCGGCGTCTCCTGGAACGGTTCAACCGCAGGGTGATCTTCCTTCAACGGGGTGTTTTGATGGAGGACTCCGATCCGACGAAAGGGAAGACGAAGTCGTGAGATTAGCCCACCTCTCTTTCGTTCTCCGGCGCGTCTTCAGGAGCCTGAGGGACCTGATCTGGACCCAGGTGCTTACTTCCGGGACCATGGCCATGACCCTGTTTGTATTCGGTGGATTTCTTCTGCTGCAGGGGAACCTCCAGGGACTGTTGAAGGGGTGGAGCAGCCAACTGCAAGTATTTGCCTATCTGAAAGACGGACTCACGCCCTCACAGATTGGGACCATTCAGAAACAGGTTCGCTCTTACCCGGAGGTGAACAGCGTCCGGTATGTTTCCAAAGAAAAGGCGTGGCAGAGTTTTAAGCAATCCTTGGGATCCCAATCCGGGGTACTCAAAGGATTGGAGACCGATATCTTGCCTTCTTCGTTGGAATTGGCTCTTAAAAA
>CAZUHN010000125.1:0-4708 GCA_964620535.1 uncultured Nitrospinaceae bacterium
GCCAATTCGTCGACGGGCGAGTTTACGAGGCGGAGGAAGGAAGTCACGTCCTTGATATGGCGCTGCTCGAAGAATCGCAGGCCGCTCCGAACCTCAAAGGGAACCCCCCGACGGGTCAACTCCATCTGAAGTTCCATCGAATGATAGTGTGCTCGGTAAAGAACAGCGATCTCCGAAAGAGGTACTCCTTCATCGCTCAGTTCCAGAATGCGTTGAACCACAAAATCGGCTTGCTGGAGAACGTCCCGGGTGGGAACAAGGACGGGAAGTGGCCCTCCTCCGCGGGTTGTGGCGAGATTTTTCTCGAACTGGCGTTTGTTATTTTTGATGGAGGCGTTCGCCAGGGCAAGGATGGGTTCGGTGCTCCGGTAGTTTGCCTCCAAGTGGAATAGGCGCACGCCCGGATAGCGGTTGGGGAATGTAATAATGTTTTCAAAATGGGCGCCCCGGAAACTGTAGATGCTTTGGGCGTCATCCCCCACAACGGTCAGGTTCTTGTACCGGCCAGCAAGCGCGTCGATGATTTCCGCTTGGACCTTGTTCGTGTCCTGATACTCGTCCACGAGTATGTAGCGGAATCGCTGCTGGAGCGCGTTCCGGACCGGTTCGTGTTGCTGAAGAAGGGTGCGCGTCAGGGTGAGGAGGTCGGCGAAGTCCACGGCCTGAATTTCGCGCTTCCGCTCCCCGTACCGTGCGGCTACCTTCTCGATATCCTCTATTCGATCTGCCAAATAGGGCGCCTGCTCCTGGAGAGCGTCTGCCAGGCTGCGGTCGATATTGGCCCCGAAATCGAAGAGCGATTCCAGCACGCGCCCTTTGGGAAAATGTTTCTCCTTAGTATTGATCCCCACAAGATGGATGCAATCCGCGATCAAGTCACCCGAGTCCTCCCGATCCAGTATCGTGAAATTCGAGGAGAAGCCCAGCAATGGACCATGCTGGCGAAGGAGCAAATTCCCGACGTGGTGAAAGGTGCCGCCCCAGATTCTCTTGATATCCCCCTGGATGAGGGCGGCCGAGCGGTGAAGCATTTCGCGGGCGGCCTTGTTCGTGAAAGTAAGCAGCAAAATGGATTCGGGCGGAACGCCCTCCTCAACAAGACGGGCGAGGCGGTATGTGATGGTATGTGTCTTCCCGCTTCCTGCACCCGCAATGACGAGAATGGGGCCTTCCCCCGCCATGACTACATCGAGCTGCTGGGGGTTGAGGTCGGCCGCATAGTTGATCATCGCGGCCCGTGAGCGGGGAGGACAGCTCATAGTGTACTTTCGGCCTTCGCCTCCACGACTTTCTCTCACGCTTTCGATCTCCTCCAAAATACCATTTCCATCCAAGCAGGATGCCGGCTGGAACAATAAAAACCGTCACTCACCCCGATGTGAAGTCCAATCGGGGCAAATTGACATCCGAAAAGATGGAAGTTAAATCGGGGATTAACAGGCACTTCCCTCTCTGTTAGATCCCGCCCGTGAGTGTTTACCAAATTTTCTTCGACGTATTGATCCTCAGGCTTATCTTTGGGTTTCTCTCATTTTATATTTTCTTCCGCATCAAGGTTTCCCGGCTCCAAAAACCGTGCAGCCAAACTGCCCGGCTTGTCGAGAACATCCAAGATTACTTCCACAGCGAATCCGAAGGCAGAAGAAAATACGTAGACTGAAAACTTCGGCGGTTCACACTATTGAAGCATCACCCTTCGATATATTTCTTCGAAAATATGCGTTCCCATCTCCACAATGGGGCACTAGACAGAAGGGCGACCCGGAGCCAAGACTGAAACGGGCGGGTGGAGGTTCCCTTGAACCGGGAAACGCTCTTTAAACATAAGGATTTCTTCCAGCAGCGGGTGCATTCCGAAGATGGGACAAGCTATTCATGGTAACCACGCTCCAACCGCGCTCAGGATCATATTCAAGAATATTTAAGGTGGCGTTGTGTTGACGTATAACGCGGAACCGATCTAGATCCATTCCGAGAATCCGGCAAAGCAACGCGGTGATGGTCAAATTGTGGCTCACGGCGGCCACTGTTTCGCCGAGGTGCTTTACCCGGAAATCATCGAGAGCGGCCCAGGCGCGTTCTTGAAGCTCGACAAGCGTTTCTCCGCCCGGCATGCGGAGCTTCGCCGGCCGCGTGCGCCAGGAGACCATGAAGTCGTTGTGTTGCTCTTCAAGCTCCTCCATGGTTTTTCCCTCAAGTTCGCCTTGGTCGAGTTCGGCGAGGCGCGGTTCGTCCAGAATGGGCAGGCCGAAGGCGGAGGCCAACATTTCGGCGGTCTGCCGCGATCGGCGAAATGGGCTAGAGTAGATGGCGTGGACGGTACGCTCCGCGAGAAGATTTGCGATGGCTTCGGCTTGTGAAAGGCCGGCTTCGTTCAGCGGGATATCGCTCACCCCCTGGATGCGGCGCTCGACGTTCCAGTCGGTTTCACCGTGCCGCAAAAGATACAAGAGCAAAGGAAGAACTCCGGAGCGAACATTTGGGTGCGGAATCGTTGTGGCGGAGCAGCGAAGAGTCGAACTCTATGAGAAGTCCTCGGGCTTGAGGTTTTCGAGCCAGCGCTTGATGTCCTCGGGGTCTTCATCCAGGGCCTTCTCGACTTTTTCCGCCTCTTCGACTGAACCAGCCTCAGTTTTTTCGGAAAATTCGATGCTCTTTGCTTCCTCGAGGACCTTCTCCTCCACGAAGATGGGCGCACTCATGCGTAGTGCAATGGCGATGGCGTCGGAAGGCCTTGAATCAACAATAACCTCCGTTCCGTTTAAACCAAGATGGATTTCAGCGTAAAAAGTATTGTCCTTCAAATCGTGGATGACGACGCGGCTCACATTGCCGTTTATGCCTTCCACCAAGTTTTTAATAAGGTCGTGCGTCATCGGCCTCGGGGTCTGAAAATCTTCAATTTCCCGCGCGATAGCGTGGGCCTCGAAAATGCCCACCCAAATCGGAAGGGCGCGTTCCCCATCGAGTTCACGTAAAATTACTATCGGCACGTTCGTGAGTGGATCCAGAGTGAGGCCCCTTATTTTCATTTCGATCATAGTGCGCTTTCTCTCATAATTGCAGCACCTACGGGTGAAATTCCTTCAAGGACGTGGACCCCCCCCCGAAGTATTTCCACCTCGACCACATCGCCAGGACGCTGAGAGGTCCCCTCTACGAGGAATTGTACCCTCTGATTGCCCCGGCTGCGACCCGTAAAGCGCTTCGGGACACTGGATATTTGCAGAGGAGAAGATACGCCTTCTCCGGAATCCCTGCCAGCATCGGAGTTTCCGGCCACAGCCATCTCGACCATTACCTCCACGACTTTCCCCTCCAGATCTTCGTGCGCTTCTTCGGTAATGCTCCGCTGCAGCCGGCAAACGGCGTCAAAGCGCTCCGTCTTCAATTCTTCGGGAACCTCTCCCTCCATGTCAATGGCAGGGGTTCCGGGCCGTGGAGAATATTTGAATTGGTAAATATTATCGTATTTTGCTTCTTCGATGACGCGAAGCGTATCTTCGAAATCTCGGTCGGTCTCCCCGGGAAAACCGATGATGATGTCTGAGGTCAGGACGCCGCGCGGCACCTGCTCCCGGAAAAGGGATACTTTGGAGAGATATTCGCCCACCGTGTAGCCCCGCTCCATCCGGCGGAGCACTTCGTCCGACCCCGATTGCACCGGAAGGTGAAGATGCTCGCACACTTTGGTGCAATCCTGCATGGCTTCCATCATGTCCTCGCCGCAATCCTTGGGGTGAGAGGTCATAAAGCGAATGCGCTCCAAGCCCTCCACTTCTTCCAGCCGCCGAAGCAACCCGCCGAAAGTAACATTCTCCGGTGTTTTCTTCCCATATGAATTCACATTCTGCCCAAGGAGGGTGACTTCTCTGAATCCCTCCCGAACCACACCCTCCACTTCCTCGACAACAAGCCGACTCGGCTTGCTCCACTCGGGCCCGCGTGTGTAGGGGACGACGCAGAAGGTGCAAAAATTGTCGCATCCGCGTGCAATGCTCACCCAAGCTCTCGGTCCCTCTTCGCGGTTCATGGGGGCAAGTTCGGAATAATCGGGTTCGACGGGATCGACGTCCACCACCCTGCCCCGCGCCATCTGTCCGAGAAGCTGGGGGAGCTTGGGAATATTTTGGGTGCCGAAAACCAGGTCGACCGCGGGTTGTCTCTTGGAGATGGCCGCGCCCTCCCGCGTGGCGAAACACCCGCAAACGCCAATCTTCAAGGTGGGCTTGGATTTTTTGAGCTTTCCCAGGCGCCCCAAATGACTAAAGACCTTTTGCTCCGCCTTGTCCCGAATGGAACAAGTATTGAGCAAAATGAGGTCCGCCCTTTGAAAGTCCTCGCAGCGTTCGTAGTCCTCCCCCTCCAAATAACCGGTAATTGTCTCGGTATCGTACCGGTTCATTTGGCAGCCGTATGTAAAGATGGCAAACTTTTTACTCAAGGGTTTATTCTCTCCTGAATTCGCGATCGCACTATAGCGATTGGATTTTTTTCGTGTCAACTTTCACCATTTAGAGAGCGGACAAAGCAAAATGGAATACACCACCTATCCCTTTGAATTGTTTAATCCAAAATGGACCTCTGCCTCTTCGGATCCGAACTGGGTGAGAAGGAGAAACAAGTGCGGTCGATTGGCTTCCACGGGAGAAGGGTTCGGGAACGGGAAGGAGACTTTCTCCTAGCGACGAAGATTGTGGGGGCGGCC
>CAZUHN010000126.1:0-12548 GCA_964620535.1 uncultured Nitrospinaceae bacterium
GACAGCGTCGAGCGGAAGCTTTAGGGAGCACCCCCCTGCCGCCCGCCGCGGGCGGCGAGGACAGCGAAGAGAGGCCTTCGAGGAGCCGCACCCATGCCATCCCGCTTCCCGCTCCCCGCCGCGCTGTGCGTGGTTCTTCTCTTTTTCCTGCCGGCGGCCGCACCCACCGCCCCGAACGTCTCCGCCGCCGAGGCGTTGGAGCGCGCGATTCAGCGCGGGCTCGAGGAGTCGGCGGGGGGAAGCTACGCGCACGCCCTCGCCACCTTCGGGAAGATCGCCGAGCAAAACTCCGCGCGGCCCGAGGGTCCCTTCTTCCTTGCGGCGATCTACCAAATCCTCCTGGGCCATTTCGATCGCCCGGCCTACCGGGCCGGATTCAAGGAGAACTCGGCCCTGGCGGTTTCCCGAGCCGAAGCCCTTATCCGGCGAAACCCCGGCGACGCAATAGGACACCTCTTCCTCGGCCTCTCCAGGGGGATGATCGCTATCGAGGCATCGAAAAAGCGGCACTACATCACCGCCTTCCGCCATGGGCGGAAATTCTCGGCGAGCATGGAGCGGGCGCTCGCGCTCGATCCCACCCTCGAGGACGCCTACTACGGCCTGGGCCTCTATCATTACTGGCGGAGCCGGATCCCCGTCCTCCGCGCCGTGAGCAAAACCCTGCGCCGGGCGAGGGAGCAAGGAATGGCCTACCTGCGGCGCGCCGCCGAGCGGGGAAGGTGGCTGAAGAATCTGGCGCGGATCGAGCTCGTGTGGGCGCTGTATCAAGAAAAGCGTTTCGCGGAAGCGCGCAAGGCGCTCGCCCCTCTAATCGCCCGCTACCCCGGCCAGCCGTTCTATGCCTTTGCCCGGGCCGAGGGGTACTACCGCGAGCGGAAATTCGCGCGGGCGAGGAAGGAGTACGCCGCCATCTGGTATGATTTTCGGACCTCCGATGACGATCTGGCGAGTCTCTACCGGGATTTTTCCGAGTGGCGAGTGGTCCGCTCTAATTATGAGCTGGGCCACCTCGTTGAGGCGGAGCGGGGCGCCCGGCGGGTGGCGGCCAAGCTGGACCGGGGCTCTCCCCTTCTGCGCCGGGTGCGGGTCGCCGCCGCCCACCTCCGGGACAGCCTTGCGGGGGAAGATTTCGCGGAGGATTCCCCGCCGCGCAGCCGCGCCGGCCGGGAGGGCGCGGCGAAGGGAAAATAAAGCGTTAGACCAGAGGGAGGTGAAGCGATGCAAGCGATTCGAGTGCACGAGTTCGGACTGGACGCTCCCATGCGTCTCGAAGAGGTGGAAGACCCCGCCCCGGGGCCGGGCGAGATCGTGATCCGGGTCGGGGCGGCCGGTGTGAACCCGGTGGACATGTCCATCCGCTCGGGGGTTCCCCCGTACCGTAATTATGTGAAGCTGCCCTACCTCCCCGGCATGGAGGCCGCGGGCGAGGTTGTCGCCCTGGGGGAGGGGGCGGAGAATTTTCGCCTCGGCCAGAGGGTCTTCGGAAGGTGTCCCAAGGGAGGCTACGCCGAGCGCGTCCACCTGGAGGCGGCGACGGCGGTCGAACTTCCGGACGATTACGGCTACCCCGAGGGGGCGGCCATTTCGCTCGCCTTCTACACGGCCTGGAACGGTCTCGTCCTCAAGGCGGACGCCGGGGCGGGGGAGACGGTTCTCGTCCAGGGAGGCGCGGGAGGGGTCGGGATGGGCGCCATCCAGCTGGCCAAAGCCCTCGGGTGTCGCGTGATAACGACCGTGAGCACCCAGGAGAAGGCGGACTTCGCCCGCCGCATGGGAGCGGACGAGATCATCCGCTACAGGGAGGAGGATTTCGCCGAGCGCTGCCTCGAGCTGACGGGCGGCCGCGGGGTGGACGTCATCCTCGAGCTCGCGGCCTGTGACAACTTCGACAAGGATCTGGACGCCCTCTGCGTGAACGGGCGCCTCGTGGTCGCGGGCACGGGCACGGGAAAGGGGCCGGAGGCGACCTTCCGGGTGCCCGCCGTTCTGGCGAAGGACGCCCGCATCCTCGGCCTCACCGCGAGGCACCTGATCCCTCATCTGCCGGAGGTGGTCCGCCGCTTCGAGCCCCTCTTGAAGGAAAAGAAATTCCAGGTTCACGTGGACCGCGCCTTCCCCCTAGCGGAGGCCGTAGACGCTCAAAAGCTCGTCCTGAGCGGCAATTTTCGCGGCAAGGTGGTGCTTACTCCCTGAAAAGGAGAAAACCGGTTGAAGGCGGTGAGGGTGCAGAAGATCGGTTTGGAGCATCCGATGCGGGTGGAGGAGATTCCCGGCCCCGTTCCGGAGGCGGGGGAGCTGCGGGTCCGGGTCGAGGCGGCGGGGGTCAACCCCCACGAGATCGCCGTCCGGGACGGGAGCCACCCGCTCGCCCAGGCGAAGGACTACCCATATATCTGCGGTATGGACCTCGCGGGGACGGTCGAGGCCGTGGGCCCGGGCGTTCCGGCCGAGGGGCCGGGTGGGTTCGTTCCCGGGCATCGCGTCTGGGGCCGATCGTCGAAGGGCGCCTACGCCGAGCGGGCTATCCTCGCGGCCGCCACCTCGGGGCGCCTCCCCGACAGATATTCCTTCAACGAGGGGGCCTGCCTTCCGGTTCCCCTCTTCACCGCCTGGTGCGCCCTCGTCCTCATGGCGGAGGCCCGGGCGGGGGAGACTGTCCTCGTCCAGGGGGGCGCCGGCGGAGTGGGCCAGGTGGCGATCCAGCTCGCCAAGCGGATGGGCTGCCGGGTGCTCGCCACGGTGAGCACCGAGGAGAAGGCGGGCTTTTGCCTGACCCTCGGGGCGGATGAGATTATCAACTACAAAGAGGAAGAGGTCGTCCCCCGGGTGTTGGAGCTGACCGCGGGGCGGGGGGCTGGGGTGGTGGTGGAGAACGCCGCCCGCGACAACCTGGACGCCGACATCGCCCTCCTCGCCCAGGAGGGGCGGATCGTCCTCGTTGGGCCCGGGACGGGGAAGGAACCCTCGACGAGCCTGAACGTGCAATCCGCCATGGGGAAGAACGCGCGGATCCTGGGCCTTGCCACCGCCGGTTTGGGGCCGCGGGTTCCCGAGGCGATTCGCCGGCTCTCTCCCCTTCTCGAGGCGGGCGGACTGCGTCTCCATGTGGGGCTGGCGCTTTCCCTCGAAGAGGCCGAGGAGGCCCACCGCGTCCTTCTCAGTGGAAAGTTTTTAGGGAAAATCGTTCTCGTGCCGTAGTAGAGGATGCCGGGATGGCGAAACGCCCCGTGATCGCGCTCACAATGGGGGATCCCGCGGGGGTGGGGCCCGAGGTGTGCCTCAAGGCGGCCCGGGAGGCGCGCGTCCTCCGGTGCTGTCTCCCCCTGATCGTGGGGGACCTGGGGGTGTTGCGCGCCCACGCCCGGCGGATGCGCCTGCCGGGCGGGCTCCGGGCGGTCCCGGCCGGGGATGTCCTGCCGCCCCCTTCCGGCCCATCCGATCCCGTTTCCGTTCTGGACTTGGCGAACGTCCCGGCGTGCCAGCGCGTTTTCGGAAAGGTGCGCCCCGACCTGGGCCGGGCCGCGGGGGAGTACGTGGAGCGGGCGGTGGCTCTCGTCCGAGAGGGCCGCGCGGCGGCCATCGCCACCGCCCCCCTCAACAAGGAGGCCCTCCAGGCGGGTGGGTATCCCTTTCCGGGGCATACCGAGATGCTGGCGCACCTTCTGGGCGCCAAGCGGCCAGTGATGATGCTGGCGAGGGGAAGGTTCCGCGTCGCCCACCTTTCGACCCACCTTCCGCTGCGGAAAGCCCTCCGCCATGTGCGGCGCGAGCGCATCCTTTACGTCATCCGGTTGCTCGCCGAAGTCCTCGAGGTGCTGGACGGGCGCCCCCCCCGTCTCGCCGTGGCGGGCCTGAACCCGCACGCGGGAGAGGGCGGCCTTTTCGGGAGGGAGGAGATCGAAGAGATCGCACCGGCAATCCGTAGGGCGCGCGGCGAGGGGCGGGAGGTGGCGGGGCCCGAACCCCCGGACACGGTCTTCGCCAAGCTGCGCGGGGGGCTCTTCGACGGGGTCGTGGCCATGTACCACGACCAGGGTCACATTGCGGGCAAGCTCATGTGCTTCCGGTTCGACGCGCAAGGGCGAGGCGCGGTGCGCGGGGTGAACGTAACGTTGGGGCTCCCCATCGTGCGCACCTCGGTCGAACACGGGACCGCCTTCGATCTCGCCGGACGCGGGCGGGCGGACCCTTCCAGCATGGCGGACGCGGCTGTCCTTGCGGCGAGGATGGTGCGCGGGAGGGGAAGCAATTCCGGAGGCAGGTCGAAAATCGGGCGGAGCTAAACCTTCTGCCAGATCCAGATGACGCGGCCCACGATGATGTCGGCGGTGCGTTCGGGGGATTTCAGATCGATGTAGGCGAATTCTTGTTTCGGCTGGTCCTCCACCAGCCAGAGCCGGTTGCCGGTCAGGTTGAGCCGCCGGATGGCGTTGACGCGGGCATCGTGCGGGCTGCCCTTCCCCCCCTTGGTGTTCACGGCGTAGTACCAGTCCGGCTTCACTTTGCGACAATCCCGGTTGATGATCACCCGGCACCCCGGCCGGAAGGGGGGGGGCATGTTCTCCACCCAGCCGGGTTCAACGTCCAAGGCGACCAGGTTGGCTTGGCCGGTGACCTTCTTGAGGCGGACGATTTCCCAGTCGGTTACGAGATCCTTTTGCACCTTGCCCGGCATGGCGGCCGTCTCGGCGTCGACAAGGGGAACGCCGCAAAACCCGGCGGTCTCGGGCTCCTCCTCGTCTTCTGTGCTTGCGGCGATACGGAGGGCGATCTCCTGGCCCTCTTGGCCGGGGGAGGAACCCCCGGAGCCGAGGATCAGCCAATCCCCCGAGACCCCGAATTTTTCCGCCAGGAATGTAATGAAGCTGAGGCTGGGCTCGGTCAGGCCCTTTTCATACTGGCTGATGATGGCTTGGGACAGTCCCGCTTGCCCGGCAAGTTCGGTTTGCTCCAAGTTGTTGAATTGCCGGATTTCGCGCAACCGTGCGCCGATGGCTTTCCGCTGAGAATCTCCCAACCGAAGTTTCATGGGTCTTCACCTGAAAGTTTTATGATATTCGGCGGCGTTTTCCCGCACAAAGGCTTTCACGGGTCATTTTACGTCATTCGGTCGAAAGGTTTATCCTTTCAGGGATACCCCACTGCATTTCCCTGATTTTGATATAATCTATATGAAATAGCCCAAAAAAGACAGATGAATTCACCGATGCCAGTCATAGGGAGACTTGATATAAGCGTTTTCAAAAATTTTCAGTAATTCGGGATTGCAATTCAAGCATTTCGGGTTTCTAGGTTTTGTATGAAAATCCGGCGCCGGCGTGGCGCATCTCGAGAATGTCCACCGACGCCGCACCGGCTTTTTTCAGGACCTCGGTGCAGGCGGAGGCGGTCGACCCGGTTGTGATGAGATCGTTGATGAGGAGAAACCTTTTCCCCTCAACGGCCTGAGGTCTGGCCACCGCGAAAGCCCACCGCACGTTGCTCCGCCTCCGGGCGGCAGGGAGGCCGGAGCCGCTCGACCTCGGCCAGGCACGGATTACAAACGGCCCGCCCGCCCCCGAGGGGCCGGCGCACGCTGTAAATCGGACCATGAGGGGAGATGCAAAAATCGAGGATGCCAGCGAGGAGGCGAAGAGAGGTCCGCATCCGGGGCGGGGGGGCGGTCAGGATTTTCTTCGCAGCCGGACGCGCTTTCCGGGGACGCCCTCCTGCTCAGCCTCCTCGCCGCGCCGGCGGAAGCGGACGAACTCCGCCGCCACGGCCAGGCCAATTTCGCCGGGGCTGTCGGCACCGATGTCGAGGCCGATGGGCGCATGCACGCGGCGGATCAGTACCTCGCGATCGAAGCCCTTTTCCCGAAGATGGCGGTAGGTAAGGAGAACCTTGCTCTTCGATCCGATCATCCCGATGTAGCGCGCGGGTGTGCCCAGCGCCCATTCGAGGACGACCTCGTCGTTCGCATGGCCCCGGGTGATGATGGCGATGTAGTTTGACTCGTCGACGGGAATCTCGCCGAAGACTTCGGGGTGTTCTCCCACGTAGAACGCCTCGGCCATTGGGAAGCGCTCCGCGTTGGCGAAGCTGGGGCGGTCCTCCACGACGGCGATCCGGAAGCCCGCTAGGAGGGCCGCCTGGGCGACGCAAAAGGAGACGTGCCCCCCCCCGAAGATGTACGCTAGGGGTCGGCCTGTAATGGGTTCGACGAAGATCTCGGTCGCCTCGCCGGGCTGGCGCCGCCGCCGGCCGGTGTGCGCCTCCTCGTCCATGAATTCGAGGATGGCGGGCTGTCCCTGTCGGATGATCTGGCTGCTCTCCCGCCAGATCTCGGCCTCAAACGGGGGGATCGCGCCCCGCGCGCTGCCGTCCCGCCGGACGAGCATTTTCCTCGCTCGCATGGAGGGGTCTCCCTTCGGGCCCGCCTGCACCACGGTGGCGAGGGCGGCGCTTTGGCCTTTGGTGCGGATATCGTTGATCTCCTCGAGGAGGTCTGGGTCGTAGGCCTCGAAGGGCTCGACGAGGATGTCCACCACCCCGCCGCAGATGTGGCCGCTGTCGCCCGCCTCATCCTGGGCCAGGTCGAAGCGGAGTTTTTCTGCCTCCCCGCTCTCGATGATGTCCATCCCCGACTGCCAGACCTCGGCCTCGAGGCAGCCGCCCCCCACGGTGCCCATGGTGCTGCCATCCTCGCGAACGAGCATCTTGGCGTCGCTGCTCATGGGAGCGGAGCCCTTCCGGGCCACCACCGTCGCCAGGGCGCCGCGCAAGTCCTTCTTCTTGAGGACGGCCATTTCCTTGAAAATGTCTTCGCTCATCTTGCGAGTCTATCCCTTTCCGTCCATTTCCATTTCCTTCAACCCCTTCCCGCGGCTCTTTCCGCAATCCGCGGCCGCCTCTTCCGGCCGGGTTCCCTATCCGGGGAGCCGGAACAAAACCCTGGGTGCGGGAAGCAGGCACGATGTGCAGAGGACTGCGTCTACCGGACCCTTCGGGGTCCCCGCCGCATCCATAATACTATATGCGAAATTTTCCGACTCTTCCACCGTTACCGGCCCGTCCGCCTTGTTGAGGATCAGGATCCGCCGCGCCTCCCCGGGTGATCCCCGGAAAATCCCCTCCGGATGGAGGGCGAGGTGGGCGATGGTCTCGGGCGCGATCGGGCTCCCCGAGGGCTGGCCCGCCAACTCGGCGATACGGTCCGGGCGCCAGGCGTGCGCCGCGTCCAAGGGCTTGCCGATCGAATCGAGGCCCACTACCCCCAGGACGATCTCCGCCCCCGCCGGTACGGCGGGCTCGGCGGGGCCGGGGGCTTTGACGGGAAGCCCTCGGGCGCCGTCCGCCTCCACCAGGAGAACTCCCTCTTCGGTGCGGAACCTCGAAGCCTCCTCGGGGGGGAATCCTTCGAGCTTCATCCGGCGTCTGTCCGGCGCGCCGGGGACGGGGGCCTCGCCCAGCCGGGCGCGCGCAAGGACGAGGTGTCCCGCTGCCGCCTTTCCGGCGAGTGCCTCCCCCAGCGCCCCGGCCTCTCCGAGGAGGAGGCCGACGTCCTCCTCGGGGGCGAATATCTTGGTCGTGGTGGTCAGGACGGCGGGCCGCCACCCGGCCGCGTGGCACCCGCGCGCGAGGGCTTCGAGAATGCTCGTCTTGCCCCCGCCGCCCACGGCGGCAACCATCGTTCCCGGCCGCATGCCCACGGCTTGGATCAGGGGGCAGGCGCTCACCAGGAGACGACCCTCACCCGAGCGCCGAGGAGCTCGCGCTGCAGGATGCCCACCAGCTCCTCGGAAAGCTGGGAGAGGTGCTTGACCACGATGTGGTTCGGATAGATCTCCTCGACGAAAGGGTCCACCACTCCGACGCCTACGACGCGCACCCCGAGTTTTTGCAGCCGGTCAACAGTCGCCACGAGGTGGCTGGCGTCCCCGTTCGGTTGCCCATCCGAGGTGATGATGATGACCCGCTCCTTCTCATCGCGTTGGAGGAGCCGACGGTAAGCGAACAGGAGGTGCTCCTCGTCCCAGTTGTTGAAGCGCGGGAAGATGTTGACGAGGCGAGTTTTGTTCGGGCCGAAGGGCTCGTCGAAGGCCTTGTAGATTCGGTGCTGGAGGGGGGAGTGGCGGATGTGGCGGTACTGGAAGGCGGGCACGTGTCCGAGCGAGGCCGCCATGGCTGCCTCGGAGCTATCGGTCGAGTAACCGATGATCTCGAAGGGAACATCCAGCCGGTCGAGTACCTCGGCGAAGAAGACAGTCGCCTCGCGCGCGGCGATGTATTTCGATTCCCGGTTCATGCTTCCGCTCTCGTCCACGAGGAGGATGAAGCAGATATCGAGGCGCTCGGGGTTGTCGCGCCGCTGGAAGAGGCGGTACTTGCCTAGGCGCTGCTTCCAGAGCTTGGGGGTGTTCAGCTTCCCGGAGCGGTGCGCGCCACCGAAGCGGGTGTAAGTCCGCTCCTGGATGAGCTGCATGAGCTTCCAGGCGAGCACCTTGATGTGGCTGCCCGCTCCGTCCACGACGGCTCGGTACTCCTCAGTCCTCCCCTCGGGGGGGATGACGACGGTCGCCTCGTCCGGGAGGTCGGCGGTCGGGTGGACCTCCTTGGCGTGGCCCTTGAACTCGAACCAGGGTGCGGCCCAGTGTCCGAGCCGGGCCAGTTCCTCGGGGGTGAGTTCGATCGCCTCGCCCTCGGTGTCTTCACCCTCGGCCCGGAAATCATTGGAGCGGTCCTCCTCTCCGCCTTCGGACTCCTCCTCTTCCTTGGGGCGGGTTCTGGCTTTCTCCTGCGCCTCTTCGGGGGTTTCGACACCGCGGAGGTCCAGGACCGCCCCGGCGAGCGCCTCCTCCCCGATGGCGCTGCGGAGGGCTTCGTAGATTTCCCCGGCGGCCTCGAAGCACTTCTTCGGGTCCGCCGTGCCGCACGCGCGCACGATCGCGGGCGCGAAGGAGCGGATCAGGGCGGCGGCCGGGGGATCGAGCCAGGCCGCCGGAAGTGCGCCGGGCTCCGGCGGATGAGGGTCCGC
The DNA here is from genome assembly GCA_964620535.1 of uncultured Nitrospinaceae bacterium. Lineage (GTDB taxonomy): Bacteria > UBA8248 > UBA8248 > UBA8248 > UBA8248 > CAZUHN01. Next base: position 9,020 of record CAZUHN010000126.1, read on the forward strand.
CGCCTCGCCCACTCCGGTGAGGTAGAGCCCCCAGCGGATCTGGGCGAAGAGGGGCAGGATTCCCTCGGCCTGCTCCCGCTTGGCCCCCTCTAGGCTGGGCCGCACGTAGGCGCGGAAATTTTTCCGCGTCCCGGGGAAACTCTCCGCCAAGCGGTTTTCGCACCGGGCGTCCTCGAGGGTGTGCCAGATGTGGAACAGGCCGGGGCGGGCGCGGTTGGCGGCGACGGCCCGGCCGGCCCAGCGCCGCACCCCCCCCAGGCGGTGGGCCACCTCGGCGAGGGTCATTCCTTTTTGGAACCGCAGGACGTGCTCGTCCCCCAGGTCGCCCCCGAGGCGTTCCAGGGTATGCTCGGGGTCTTCGATTTGGATGGATTCCTCCTCCTGGCGGGGGGCGTCCCCATAGCGGAGGTGGAGGTCGAAGTCGCCGGAGGTGACCTGGGCGAGGATCTCGAGGCGGGTGCGGCGGCGGTCCATGGGGCGGCCCCGGCGGCGGGCTAGAAGTGGTTGTCCACGATGTCCTCAAGCACCTTCGCGTCGAAGGTGTTCACCTTGCTGAAGACGGTCGAGGTGGCGGCTTCCGCCGGGTGAAAGGAAATGGCCATCCGCGCCCAGTCGATGAGGCGGCGGGTGCTGAAGGTGCAGAAGATCTTCTCGTTCCGCATGGCGTCGCGCGCGTCGTGCGCCACCTTGACCATCCGCTCGACGAGGGGGCGATCCCCGTTTCCGCTCTGATGCAAGACCACCTCCACCTCCAGCCCGAAGGGGAGGTAGTCCAGTCGGACGGTGAGGGGAAAGCGGTCGAGCAGGGCCTCGTTCAGCGGCTTGGTTCCGCCGTAGCGGCGGTCCTCGTGGGGGTTCATGCTCGCGAAGAGCCGAAAATTCGGGTTGGGCCGGACGATTCGCCCGTCGTATTCCGAGAGGACGATCATCCGGTCGTCGTCGAGCAGGCTGTGCAGGCAGAAGGCGATCTCGGGCAGGCAGGCGTTGATCTCATCGATGAGGAGCCAGTCCCCCGCCTCCATCGCCTCGATGAGAATTCCGTTCACCCAATATGTTCCCCCCTCGTTGATCATGAGCTTTCCGACGAATTCGTCCACGGTGGTCATGCCATTCAGGTTGACCCGCCGGAAGCCGTTGTTCGTCATTTGGGCCAGGTGGCGCACCGTGAGGGTTTTTCCCACACCCGTCTCCCCCACGAGGAGGACGGGCAGGTTTTGTGCCACGGCCCAGGCGACCCGCTCCAGGGTGTCCCCGCCGGCCATGTAGTACTGCGGCTCGGGGACGAAGCGGTTGTCGTTGTGGGGGTTGACAGAAAGGGTGACCCTTCCCACCCGGTAGCTCCCGTTCTCCAGGCTTTCGGAGACGGTTCCCCCGCTCATGGCGTCCGCACCGCCGGGGATGAAACGCCGAAGAGGAACATCATGATCGCCTCCAATGCGCCGCCGCCCACCGCGCGCGACTTGTCCGAGATGGTGAAGCAGTGCTCGGGCCGGGCCCGCGGGTCCACGTCTCCCACCTTGAATCCCGCCTCCACCTCGAGACCCCCGCGCAGTAGCCCCCGGAGCACCCCCTTGATCTGGGCGCGTACCTCCTGGCCGTCCACCGCGGCCACTACCTCGTCCGCCTCCACCGCGTCGCCGATCTCGGCGCACGGCTCGAAGCGCCCCGGCCCCGGCGCCCGGAGGAGCCTTTCGGCGGCGTAGCCCCCGATGGGGCCCGGAACGCCCGTGTCGGGTTCGGCGCTCCCCTCCAGGATGACCCGCCCGACGGTGTGGCCCCGCGCCGTCTCGACCACCGCGTGCACGTTAACCCCTGCGGTGAAGCCCGGGCCCACCCCGATGACGGCCTCGGCCTGCTCCAGTCGGGTGCCGAGGTTGCGCTTGGCGAGGATGGCGTCCACGAGCCCGGCGGGCCGCGCTGGGCCAGCGATGGCGGCCTCCGGGTCCACGGCGACCGGGACGATCCCCTGGGCGAGGAGGGCGCGCGCCGCGGCGAGCATCTCCCCGGCCGTCCGGCCTTCGGCGCGCTCGGCGACGATGCCCTCGACCTCGGTCCGGCCCGCGTAGAGGCACTCGGCGAACGCGACCGCCCGCCGCACCATGGTGGGTCGCTCCACTTCGGTGATGATGACGGGAAAGCCGCTCCGGTGGAGGCGGTGGGCGATCCCGGTCGCCAGGTCACCGCCCCCCTTCAAGATGATGAGAGTCTCGGCCACCGCGCGGGGTCCGGATCGCTCGATCATGCTTCTTCCCTCTTTCTTTCCTCGGGTACCCTGGGAAGGGTTCACGGGCGCATTGCCCAGAAGGCACCAGCCAACTTAGCATGCCGCTCGAGGCTGAATCAACGAAAGTGCACGCAGTATATGGAAAGATTGAAGGGAAATGGAACAATGAATTTGAAACAAGTTAGTGTTGGATGTATCTCATGCCATGAACGATTCGCCCTTGATGTTGAGTTAGACTAACAAAAGTGTGCGCTTGAAGAATTGGTTGTAGCCAATCCAAATCTGAATAATCGAGTGCGTTGGGGATGTCTTTACAGTTTCTGTAGTAACTAGACCCATAAATGCAGGAGCAGATGATATCGACCAATTGAACGCCAGGGCTGGTTCTTGAATCTACGAACAAAGGACCTTCGACAATGTTTGTGAAGGTTCTGCCAGCATCATGGTCGAAAAGGAACGAAAGAACCGAAAGGGAGATCTGGTAATCGATGCCGTGAACTCTTGAGTCGACGACGACGCCTTTATCGTTTTCTCCTTGCTCTTCGAGAAATAGTGAAAATCTTTCCACAAGGCATTGAAGACCCATTGTGTAAATCGAGACGCGATTGATTGGACGCTCGGCGTTTTTCTGGAAGACGATTGGAAAAATTTTCATTCGATAATTGTCGAAAACTGAAAATAAAGCTCCGAGGGAAGCCATGTTTCGACTTTTATCTTTATTGCCCGGTCTGATTAGGTAGGTTCCCTTTGCCTCATGAACTTTTGGCCGGTTCCCGGATGACTGGATTTCTTTGCGGAAAAATTTGGTTTTGACTGCAAGGAATTCGCGGTCAAGGCTTCTCTATTTCTCGGAGTCTAAAGAAATTGCTGCCAGGACAAAGGAGGGGGTTAAGCCATCCCTTAGGGGAACCGTGTGGGGGTCAGGACTGCCGCACTCGTCCGTGTAGCATAACAATATGGATGCAATATACACATCTGAAAAAATTTGACCTACCCCAAGCTCGGAGTAGGTCATTTCTAAAAAAGATATGAGTGGCGCTTGGTTTCCCAAACATTGAAGACACGATTAGATGCCCTGCCACGCAAACATAACCAGAAAATTAACTTAACAGATTAAAAAACTTTCTTCCGCCAAAAAATACTAACTAGCGTCAGAATCTCCAGCTTTTATTGGTTTCGCTATCGGTAGAGGCCCAGCAGGTTTCGCGCCACGACCACGCGCTGGATCTGGTTGGTGCCCTCGACGATCTGGAGCTGCTTGGCGTCGCGCATGAAGCGCTCGAGGGGATGGTCCATCATGTAGCC
>CAZUHN010000127.1:0-16414 GCA_964620535.1 uncultured Nitrospinaceae bacterium
ATGAATTCCAATTGAAATTAAGCAACTATAACACTGTTATCCTAAGTTAACTTCGGGTGGTTGTCAAATTTCCACTGAAACTTGGGAAGGTATGGAGCGGGAACATTATCTCATGTACATTATTGCAGATATTCATTAACTGATTAATTGTATTGCTTTTATTCATTTTCCTAAAATACCCTTCCAGGCTTGCTTAGCCGGGAAGACGATTTTATTGTGGGATCTCACCCCGGGTCGGACCTCTCCGGACATTTTCAAGGGCGGTCCTGCAAGGGGACCGAAAGGCAGCCCGCGGGTCTCGATGAGGTGGGCCGCGAAGGGCCCGATTACACTTCTTCCCTCCAGGCGGACGGGCACATGGAGTCGATCCTCGGTCACCCAGAGGCGGACCTTTCCCCGGCTGCGAAAGAAGCTGTCGCTCTTGATCTCGGGCTCGATGAGGAGCGTTGCAATTCCGCCCCAGGGGGACTTCACCCGTTCGCGCCGAAGTACGTTCACCTTCACGCGCCAATTTTTCTTGCTGTCGAATACGGGAACCTCCACCGTCTCACCGGTCCGCAGGCGCAGAGAGCGTACCCGGTAAAAGGCGCTCAAGGCGTCTTGCACCTCACCGGGGGTCTCATAGTAGCGGGGCGGGCGAGTGGCTCGGACGTAGGTGGCCCGTCGCCCCTCGAACGTGTACCACTTGTGGCTCCGGTACCGTCCCTCGCGCTGGCGCAACTCGAACCGATAGCTGAAGAGCCCCCGCGCGTCCACATGACTCTCGGCGATATCGTTCACTGGGTACACGCGGTTCAGCCAGCCGATGGTGAGCGTCTGAGCCTGGAAGCGGAAAACTCGTTTCCCCTTCCAGGGAATGGGTCCTGCCACAGAAAGGGAGGTCCGACCGACAGAGGTCCCCATCCAGTGGATCTTGAAAATCAGGGTCTCCCCGCTCCGGAAGGGGAGCAGCGGCGCACCCTTTCCCTCCGAGGAGGCGGCGGGCGCAGTACAGGGCAGAAAAAGGAGCGCCAGGAAAATCGAGATCTGGTTCAAAAAGAGCCTCATTCGCCCGACCTTTCGATCAAGTAGTGGCTTTCAAAAAAGGTTGAATCGCTCCTCGGACCCCGGCCCATTCACCCATGGCGCTGAAATGCACCTCGGTTGAGGTCCAAGCCTGTTCGAATGCGTGACGCTCCCAGGATTGTCGCGCCGGTTCCAGCAGGAGGCCGCCCGCCTTGGCGAGACCGCCGGCCAGGACAAGGCAGTCCGGATTCAAAAGGTTCATCAAGTTTGCCATGCCTATGCCTAGCATCATCCCCGCTCGTTCCCAGAGCGCGAGCGCGTCCGCATCGCCCAATTCGCCGAGGGCGGCGAGCGCCTCGAGGGTGATGGGATCGAGGTCCGCGATAGCGGAGGATTTTTTCTCGGTGGCGAACTTTTTCGCGTCCCGCATGAGCGCCCAGCCGGAGCACAAAGCTTCCAGGCAACCCTTTCCCCCACAGTGGCAGTCAGGGCCGTCGACCTTGATGCACATATGGCCCACCTCTCCGGCTAACCCCGCCGCCCCTTCCCAGATCCGCCCGTCCTGGACAAAAGCGCCGCCGACCCCGGTGCCCAGGGTAAGAAGAAACATGCTTCCCGAAGCTCCCGGCGCACCGGCGAAGTACTCTCCGAGGGCGGCGGCGTTCGCGTCGTTCATCATTGTCACCGGTACCCCGAACTCTGATTCCAATTTCTCGCGAAGGGGGAATTTGTCCATGTAGGGCAGGTTGGGAGATTGAACAATCCGGCCCGCCACCAGGTCAAGGACGCCCGCCACCCCGATGCCGACCCCCCGCAGCTGACGCCCTTCGAGGAGTTGGGCGGAAACGGACAGCAGAAGACGAATGAGGTCCTCCGCCGAGGTTTGAAAAGCAGTGTCGCCCCCGGAAGTCTCCTCGCGCGAGCCATCGGAGGCGAAACGAGAGAGCTTCACCCGAGTGCCTCCCAAATCGATGGCGAGGAGGGCGGGTTCCGACTCCATTTCGCTCATAAGGTTTCTGTTTGAATGATGCGGCCCGTGCTCGTATTTGCGCCGAAAGGATATCCGGCGGCAAGCACCGCCAGGTCGCTTTCCTTCCCAAGGCCTTCGGCGAGAAGGCGCTCCCGCATTTGGGACAATATTTGGTCCGGGGGTATTCGCCGGGAGATCTTCCAGGGGATGACGCCCCAGGAAAGGGCGAGGCGGCGCACTGTATGGAACGAGGTGCTCAGGGCGAGAACGGTCTGTCGCGGGCGGTGGCGGACGAGACGGCGGGGAGTGTCACCCGAATCAGTAGGGCTGATGATGAGGGAGGCGCCGATCTCTTCGGCGAGGATGACCGCGCTGTGCGCGACTGCGTGGGCCAGATCGGGTATAAAACTTTGTTCCCGCAGATGGGCGTGCGACTGTTTAAACATATCCTCCTCGGAAGCGCGCGCGATCCGTTCCATCACCCGGACCGCTTCCGTGGGATTTTTCCCCTTGGCCGTCTCTTCACTCAGCATCACGGCATCGGTTCCGTCAATGATTGCGTTGGCGACATCCGCCGCCTCAGCCCGGGTGGGGCGAGGGGAGCTGACCATTGTCAGGAGCATCTCTGTTGCTGTGATTACCGGTTTTCCCCTCCGATTGGCGTACGCGATGATGCGCTTTTGGGCGATGGGCACCTCCTCGAGGGGGATCTCGATTCCCAGGTCCCCGCGCGCGACCATTACCCCGTCGGAGGTGTCGATGATTTCCTTGAGGTTCGTAACAGCCTCGCCTTTTTCTAACTTGGCGATGATCGCCATCTTCCCCTTGTTAGCCTTGATCTCATCCAGGCAGTCCTGCACGTCCTTTGCGGTGCGCACGAAAGAGAGGCCGATGAAGTCCACATCCTGCTTAACGCAGAAGGCGATATCCTTCTTGTCTTTGGGGGTCAGGCAGTCAATGTTCAATACAGTTCTCGGCAGATTGATGCCCGCTCCTTTTTTCAGCACGCCCCCGATGACCACGCGGCAAGTGACCTCATTCTCGCCGGGCACCTGGACCTCGAGTTCGATGTTGCCGTCATGGATCATGACTAGGTCGCCGCGCTTGAGGGCAGGCAGGAGTTCTTTGGGCCGGGTCACAGAAAGGTGCGCCGCAGTTCCCACGATAGACCGGCTCACGAGCCGGACCTTGCGCCCTTCCCGCAGGATTTGATTGTCAGATACCCTGCCCAAGCGGAATTTGGGGCCCGCAAGATCGGCCAGGATGGCGATGGCGCGGCCTTCTTCCGTAGCGATTTTTCGGACTTTATTGATGGTGGTTCGGTGCTCGGCGGGTTCTCCGTGCGAGAGGTTCAGGCGGGCGACATCCATCCCGGCGCGGATCATCGAGCGCAGGGTAAACGCATGCGTGCTCGCAGGTCCCAGCGTGCAGACGATTTTGGTCCGAGCCATTTTGTCCTCCCAGTTTCTTTTTGGAAATAAATCGCAAAAGAAAGGCCCGGCTATTTTAGGCGAGAAAGAACCCACGGCGAAAGTGGATTGTTGCTTGGACAAGCAATGGTAAAGGAGGTGAGCTTAGTCGGTTTTTTTCGCGAATTTGTTCGACTCCGGGAAAGTAGCTTTGGCGTGTTTGTCGGTGAATACGATTCGGCCGAAGAAACTCTCCGCCTTGGAGTGCGTATCGTCCGTATCAATCATCAAGGAGAGGGCTCCTACCTCGGAGGGATCTTCGCCGAAAATCATTTGGTAGTCTGCATAAACGTCCCGCGCCTCGTTAATCCAGGTGTTTGTTTCTCCGCGGCCGCTTCGGATGACAATATAGTAAATCCGGGGGTTTTTGGGGCTCTGCAAAACGGTGCCCTCGGGCACGCTCGAATCCCAAACGTAACCGATGAAGCGGCTGTTGACGATTGAGGGGAAACGGGGGAAAACGACATACACGCCAGCCGCTTGATCGTCTTTGTTGTTGATGCGGGCATCGGCGCCCTTCGGAAGTTTCGTCACTTTCCACTGCCAGGAAAGCGTCGGATAGGATTTCAGATCAATCTTCAAATTTCGATACAGCGCGACCGAAGCCTTTTCGCTCCGCATCCGGATGGCCTTGTCTCTCGAACCGATCCCCTTCACAAGTTTCAGATCCGGCCGGCCCCGCCATACTTTCAGGCGCCAGCCCTTGGGAATGCCGTCGGAGCCCAACTCTTGTGACTGATCATAATTGCTGATGCGAACAGAATTCCCAGCGCTCTGGGTAAGGGAGGGGTGAATCCCTCCCGCTAGAAGACAAAAGACGATAACGCTGCACAACCGGACGCATACACGGGTGTTCCCCAACACTCTTTCATTCCTTCCGGTCGGGCGTTCAGTGCGATGCACACTCAACAGACTGAAACTTCCGGTATTATCTAACAATTAGGACAGTGATGTCCATCACATTCGTGCCTGTGGGACCAGTAAAATACAAGGATCCAGTTTTTCTATGAAATTCATTACTATTATTATCTTGCAAAAAGGTCTCCTTGTCAATAATTCCCCTTGTTGCCCGTTTTTCCGTCTGCCCGTCAGAAAAGGCGCCCGCTGCATTCGTTGGTCCGTCCGTCCCGTCCGTCCCGGCCGCCAGTAACCCGACTTCTTCCTGCCCTGCGGCCTCAATCGCAAATGAAAGAGCCATTTCTTGGCATCTTCCCCCTATCCCTTTTCCGCGCACGGTAACGGTGGTTTCCCCCCCGGTTAAGATGCAGGCGGGCGGACGGAGAGGCCTGCCCTCGGCCTTCATCTCCGCCGCTAAAGATGCAAATAATACGCCCATCTCACGGGCCTCTCCACGCAAGCGGCGGGTGAGAATCGCCGCCCGGTAACCCAGGGAGCGGGCCTTGGCGCACGCAGCTCTCAAGGCGGTTTCATTATTCGCTGCCACGAAATGACGCACCCGCCCGAGCGGAGGACTTCCCGGGAGAGGCGTCTCGGCGGTCAGGCCCGCGACGCCTCTTTCGATATGACGACGCACAGCCTTCGGGGCACTTCGCCAGACGCCGAATCGCTTCATCTGCCTTCTCGCATCTGAAAAGACGGTGAAATCGCCCGCTGCGGGTCCGGAGCCGATAACATCGAGCGGGTCCCCTATCACGTCGGAAACGACGAGGACCAGCACGCGTGCGGGCGCCGCCCGGCGGGCGAGATGGCCTCCCTTGAGCTGGGAGAGGTGCTTTCGAACGCAGTTGAGCGCCTCGATGGGGGCACCTCCGCGGAGCATGGCGTCGGTCACCTTTTGCTTGTCCGCGAGTGTCAAACCTTCGGCGGGGGCGGGCATGAGGGCGGAAGCGCCACCGGACAGGAGGAAGAGGACCAAGTCCTCCGGGCCCGCCGCGTCGACCCAATCCCCGATTCGACCGGCCGCCCTCAGACCTGCGGCGTCCGGGACGGGGTGGCCTCCTTCGATGACCTCCAAGCGGCGGCATTTTTTCCCGTGCCCGTACTTGGTAACCACCGCCCCTCCGTGAATGCGCCTCCCCAGAATTTTTTCCGCGGCGCGGCCCATATCCGCCGCCGCCTTGCCTGCCCCCACCACGATGATCCGGCCGCCCAGTCGGAGGGGAATCCTCCATTTTCCGCACCGGAGACGTTCGCCTCTTTCCGTTTTTTCTCGGGAGAGACAATGGAAAACCGCAGTATCCGCCCGGGCCGAGGTCAGGGCAGCCCGAAAGATCGTCTCCGCGTGCCGGCGGATGAGGGTGGATGATCTTTTTATTCGCAAATTCTTGTTCCTGATCGTTCTGATTGACGATCCTGCCTTCTTCATCGATTTTCCTTGAGCCATCGTCGCCCGCTTCTCCGGACACCCATAAGCGGGGTGCCCCGTAAGGGATATAGAAAAAGGGACAAGCCCATATTGGCAGCCGCCCTCAAGCTCGGCCGGGCGAATATTACGATTTTCCCCACCTATTTGGCATCACGCCGAGATCTGTGTGAGCGGGGCTGTTCTTCCCTATCGCCGGCGCGGAAAATTTCTGCCGGGCGATCCACCACGCCTCCCGGCATCTTTAAGACAAGATCGGCCAAAGGAAATCGGGGCTCCGCGTCCGGGTTGTCACAAGCAGTTTAAGAATGTACATGAAAAGGCGTTGTCACTTCAGGCTATGCGGAAGGAGGCAAATTGCCCTGCGTCGGGATCATCGCAAATCCCCTGTCGGGAAAAGATATCCGCCGGCTCGTGACCCTCGCCAGCTCGTTTAGCAACCACGAGAAAGTCTTGATCCTTCGCAGGGTTCTGGCGGGACTCGCCGCGGCGGGGGTGCGGGAGGCCCTCGTCTATAACGATTCCGGATCGTTGGGCGAGGCGGCGCTCGACGGGCTTGGGGATTTGCCTCGAGGGACTACGCTTAAGGGCCGCCTTCTCTCAATGAACGCAATCGGAGACGGGAGGGACACGACCCGGGCGGCAAATGCCATGGCCGAGCGGGGGGCCTCCTGCATCGTCGTCGTGGGGGGTGACGGAACGAGCCGGGCCGCCGCAAAGGGATGTGGGAATAAACCTCTCGTCCCGCTTTCAACAGGGACCAACAACGCTTTCCCGATGAATTGGGAGGGAACCGTCGCGGGCCTGGGGGCGGGACTCTACGCAGCGCATTCTCGTAGGTACAGAGAACAGATTCTACCGACAAAGCGTCTGCGCGTTCGCGTCCGTGGCCATACAGAGGAGATGGCCCTTATCGATGTGGCTGTTTTACGCACTGAGCACATAGGCGCCCGAGCGATTTGGGACTTGGACAACATCGAAGCGTTGGCCCTCACCCAAGGCCGCCCCGGTGTCTTGGGGCTTTCCGCCATCGGGGCGAGCGTGGACCCGGTAGGGGCGGAGGAGCCTTACGGGATATGGCTCGAGTTCGGAAGTAGGGGAGAGCGCAGGGGGAAGCGGGTCCTTTCGCCGATCGGTCCCGGCCTCCTCGCAGCGACCCGGATCCGCATGTCGCGGCGGATGGTTTTCTCAGAGCCGGTGGAGTTATCGCTTCAGTCTGCGGCCGTTCTCGCCTTTGACGGAGAGCGGGAACTCAGCCTTGGGCCGGGCGATAGAGTACGGATTCAATTGGATCGGAAGGGCCCCTTAGTGCTGGATGCGCCGGCAATTCTGGAAAAGGCCGCCAAACGAGGCCATCTCTCGGTATTCGGAAGGAATGGTCTCGCCCTCCGATAATTTCGGGAAACACTTGAGATATCGTATTACTTGTTATTGTTTTTCAATGCATTTACTTTGTCGCCATTGGGACGTGCAGAATAATTTCCGATGAAATATTCGGATGCTGAACTTATTTTCTCTTGAAAAGAACCTGAAAATATCCTATAGAAATCAATCAGGAATACACAGTTCCAGCTTTTTGCATTGAAATAATGGCTAAAACCAATTATAAAACATGGACTTGTGATTAGGAATGGATGCATTCGATAATTTTGTACGCGTGCAATCATGTTGGCGCGTTTATTTTTATGATTCTAATTTCGTCATTCCGACCACGAAAGATGGAACTTGACTGCATTTAACGCAATAAATTAGCGTCAAAAGACGAAATCTATCGCTCCTAAATAAGACAATTTATCGGAGGTTGACTTTGATTCGAGTAGAAAATCTAACTAAGCACTACGGTTCAATTTCTGCCATTGAAAATATTTCTTTCAAGATAGAGAAGGGTGAGATTCTGGGTTTTCTCGGTCCGAACGGCGCCGGAAAATCCACCACCATGCGAATTATCACGGGCAACATTCCCGCGACATCCGGCTCGACCTTTGTGGGAGATTTTGATGTTAAGGAAAAGCCTCTGGAGGTGAAGAAACGGCTTGGCTACCTTCCTGAAAACACCCCCCTTTACCAAGATATGGCGGTTCGGTCGTATCTCAATTTCGTGGCCTCGGTGAAAGGGATGCGAGGGAAGCAGCTATTGGCGGGTGTGAACCAGGTTATTGAAAGTTGCGGACTCGGCGATGTGGCAAATCGCTTGATTGGGCACATTTCCAAAGGATTTCGGCAAAGGGTCGGCCTCGCCCAGGCGCTCGTGAACGATCCCCCTGTTCTGATTCTAGACGAGCCTACCTCAGGGCTGGATCCCGCCCAGATTGTCGAAATCAGAAACCTCATTCGCGACCTCAAGGGCAGTCGGACCATCATTTTGAGCACCCACATCCTCCCCGAGGTCAGCGTTGTCTGCGACCGCGTCCTCATCATTCATCATGGGCGAGTGGCGGCCGAGGGGGGAGTGGATACCCTTGCGAGCGATTACCACTCGGATAAGGTGATCCGCATTTCCGCCCTGGGGTCGAGCGAGGAAATTAAAAACGGCCTTCTCTCCGTTCCCGGAGTAAAAGAAGTGAATACAACAATGTCCGAACGGGACAGCGAAGTTCATCTCGAAATAAAGGTGAAGAGCGGAACGGAAATTCGTTCAGAATTGGCCGCCGCAGTTTCGACCTCCAACGGACGCCTCACCGAACTGTTCCAGGAAAAGGCCACCCTGGAGGAACTCTTTGTGAAAATCGTCGGCGGCGAGCACCCGAGGATGAAGGAAGAAGCAAATTTATAACATTCGACGCATATACCAGCGAGAACTAGCTTCTCTCTTCTTCTCCCCCATCGCCTATGTCGTGATGACCGCCTGGGCGATTATCATGGGGTTTTTTTTCGCCAGCGCCTTTACCCGATACGCCGCCCTATCTATGCAACTCGTAAGGAACATTGAGGCGGCCCAGCGGCTGAACATCACTCCCACATCGGCGATTCTCGAACCCGTATTCTCGATCGTGAGCGTTATCCTTCTATTTGTTACGCCCCTGCTGACAATGAGGATTTTCAGCGAAGAAAAGAAGGAGGGCACGATAGAGCTCCTCCTTTCCTACCCGGTCCGCGACGGAGAAATCCTCGCCGGCAAATACTTTGCCATTCTGACAATGTACTTGGTCATGTTGGGCATGACTTTCGTATTCCCGCTCATTGTGCGGTTTTTTGTCGAAGTGGATTGGGGCGTCATCGTTTCCGCCTACCTGGGCATGCTTCTCCTCGGGAGTGCCTTCCTCTCACTGGGACTGTTTGCCAGCTCCGTTACTTCGAATCAGATCATCGCAGCGATGGTCACCTTTTTGATATTGCTCCTGAGTTTTGTTCTCGATTTCATATCCGTTTCCGTCGGCCCTGTGGCCGGCGCGATCCTCCGCCATCTCTCGCTTAACATTCATTCCCGGAACTTTATTTTTGGGATCATCGACACGAAAGATATTGTGTTCTTTTTAACCGTTAATATCTTTTGTCTTTTCCTGGCGATGCGCTCCCTAGAGCTTTACAAATGGAAGGGTTAGGGAAGTGAATAGCCGATATTTATATACTTATATTTTGGCCGTTGTTTTCCTCGCCCTGGGAATCCTCGGTTGGATGTCTCGCGACACAACTCCTACCGGAAGTCAGCCTTGGTGGGGATACGGGTCGGCTCTCGTTGGGGCACTTCTTTTGGCCTACGCGATTTGGTCCACCTGGGGTGAATTGAAGGGAAGCGTCCAACAACGTACGACGCGAACGGGCGCTCAAGTGCTGGCGATGATAGTCATCGTCACCGGAATATTGACGGTTGTGGAATTGATTTCGGTGAAACACTACACGCGTTGGGACTTAACTCCCGGCAAATTCTTCAGCCTCTCCCCGAAATCCATCCAGTTGCTGGAAAAGATTGACCGCGAAAAGAAGAAGATCGAAGTCCTTGCCTTCATGCAAAAAAGTAGCCAAGCGGCTCTGGATAAAATTCTCGATCAGTATGCTCAAAGAACGAAGCAGATGGGCTACCGATTGGTCGATCTGGACGCCAATCCGGCGACCGCGAAAAAATACGATGTCAACGCCTACGGCACCTTTGTGGTTGTTCATCATCTTAAGAAGGGTGGAGAAATAGTAGAAAAAGGGAAATCAGCGACTGCCCAATACGCGGCTAAAGATGGAAAAGAAAAGAAGAATTTCCGTTCTGAAAAAATCTATGACCTGTCTGAAAATGCCATCGCCAACGCAATTTTAAAGACGACCCAAACGGAACAAAAGAAGATTTACTTCCTCACCGGACACGGTGAACGCCAATACGTGGGACAAAGCCGGAGGTCTTTGCAAGGACTGTCCGGAGGCCTTCGCGACGAAAACTACGCAGTGGAGGAGCTCCTCCTCCTGCGTGAGAAGGGCGTGCCCTCGGATTCGAATCTCATCATCATCGCCGCCCCGAAAAACGACCTCGATGAAAAAGAATCCAAGGTCATCGAGGAGTACTTGAGCAAGGGAGGAAAACTGCTTGTTCTGGTCGAACCGGACACCTCCGCCAAGCGCCTCTTCGACCTTCTTGCCAAATACGGATTTGAAGTCCCGGAAAGCATCGTCGTAGATCCAAGCTCCGTCCGCTTCGCCCTGGTAGGTGGGAACGAGGTGACGCCTTTCGTCGTGGACTACGGCGTCCACAAAATCACCGAAAAGCTGAAAGGACTTGCCACCGTATTTCCGACGGTCCGCAAAGTCTCCGCCAAGAACGACCCCGACCGCGGCCTTTCTGCGGAGACGATCGGTCGGACGGGCAAGGGGAGTTTTTCGGTCAAACCCTTGATAAAAAACAACAAACTTACTATCGACACAGATTCAAAAAAAGACGGTCCAGTTCCCATCGCCGCTGCCGTGAGGGTCAAACTGGAGACTTTCACCGGCAAGGCGGTGAAGAAGAACGGGAATTCTGCGCCGGAAGCCCGTATCGTTGTCTTCGGCGACGCTGATTTCGCGAGTGACGCTTACATTGGTGCTCAAGGGAATGCAAGTCTGCTGTTCAATGCGATTAACTGGCTGAGTGGCGAGGAGGACCTCATTGCCATTCGTCCCAAAGCAAGGGTCGCTACCCCGATGCTCATTGAGACGGGGGAAGGGACCTTTGTCCAACTGTTTGCCTTGGTCCTGATGCCTCTCCTCATCGTGTTATCCGGAGCCGCCGTCTACATTCGAAGACGAAAATTGCGATGAACCCGAAAAAAAACACCCTTCTTCTCCTCGTCCTGATAGTCGCGGTGGCCGGATTTTACCTTTACGACGTAAAGTGGGCCACGGAAAAAAAGACGGAAAAAGAGCGAATTGCAAAAGTACTCAAGGGGATCGACAAGGAAAAGATCACTCGAATTGCGGTCGAAAGAAAGAAAGAACCTTATCAACTCATACGCACGGAAAAAGGCTGGCGCTTCGTAAAGCCAATCGACGCGCTCGTTGACTCGGATGTGGCCGAGGCGCTCCTGCAAGCGGCCGGGACCCTCAGGGAGGAGCGCGAGATTGAAAACGCCCAGAACCGAGTGGATTTCGGTTTGGAAAAATCCTCCCTGAAAATCAACTTCGGACTAAAGGGACAGGACGATCTGCTCTTGGAGGTGGGGAATCTTACCCCCACCAATAATTTCCGCTATGCTTCGCTCAAAGACGGGCCTGTTTTCACCACCGGTAAGTCCACCATTGACAATTTCGACAAGTCGATCCTCGAGATTAGAGACCGGACTATTCTTCCCCTGAAAGCCGAAGACGCAAAGAAGATCGTCGTTGAGCCCCAGGACCTGAAATCCTTTGCCGCCGTCCGGTTGTCGACAGGAAAATGGGAGTTGATTGAGCCCGTCAAAGCCAGAAGCGACATCTGGAAAACAGAAGATATCGTCAACACCCTTCGATTCGGAAAGGTCCATCGGTTCATCGAAGAAGACCCGAAGGATGTTTCCGTTTACGGACTCGCACCCGCTCGCTACACCGTCCGGATTTTCACCGACAAAGCAGGAAAAATCGGAGACGGAATCTTGCTGGGCAAAGGCATCAGCGAAGAAGTGGAGGAGCAGAGAAAGAAAACGAAGAAGCAGTTTTTCTACGGTCAAAGGATCTCGGGAGGGCCTGTCTTTCTTGTCCCGGAAAAAATAATTACAGAACTTCCACTCAAGCCGTTCGCTATTCGCGATAAAAAGATTCTCGATTACGATGTGGACCACATTACCCGACTAAAGTTGGAACTCCCCGAGGAAGTGGTCGACGCCCGCCGCGTGGGAAAGAAGAAGTGGGAATTGGATGTCATAAAGGGAGAAGAGGAAGTGAAAAAGATTACTCCCTATTTCAGGCACGTGGACGACGTTCTTTGGGACATCAAATGGGCAAAGGTCATCGAATTCGCAGATACCCCCGGTGAGGACCTCACAAAATACGGTCTGGTCGAAGGGGATGGAAAGAGCACTGTCCACAAGGTAACCTTGTGGATCAAGAAGAAAAAAGAGGGCGAAACAGAAACATCCGAGGTGAAGAAGAGCTTCACCCTCGGCGCCCTTCTCGATGGGCAGAAGGCCTACGGCCGCATGGATGGGCAGAAAGGCCTATTCGCTTTCAAAGCCGAGGATGTCAGCAAAATTCTAAAAGACGGATTTGCCTTGAGTGACCGCCGCCTCGTGATATTTGAAGACTCAGACGACATCGCCAGACTCTCAGCCGAATTTCCCGGTGGTAAGCGGGTGGAAGTAGCTCGAAAGGATGAGGGTTGGGAACTTAAGGTGCCATCTAACAAGAAGCCGAACGTGAGGAAGGTGATAGACCTTTTGCTCTTCCTCAAAGATTTGGAGTACGTAGCGGTTGCAAAAGAGGGTGACCCCTTCAATTTCGAGAAATTCCGCGTCCGGATCGCTCTAAAGGACAAGAAAGGAAATAAATTGGGGCCGATCGTCTTTGCGCAAGGCGAGAAGGACAATCGCTTGTTCGTCCGGCTGAAAGAAGAATCGCGTGTTCTGATGGTGGAAAAACCGAACGCGATACTGAGCCTTCCGCCCAACCTGGAGGCCCTCATCGAACAAGAAGAGGGCTAGCCCCTCCCTTTTCCCGGCGTGCTTCCGCGCTCCCGTTTTCAATAACCTCGGAATAAAATGTATGATTATGCTGTTCGCTTGCCGAGTGGCGTCATCCTTCGCCCCCCCCCCCGCATGGGCCGGTCCGGGCGCATTGAGGCGTTAAGGGAAAACTAGCGCACGAATATTCGAGTGAAACTTTAGCTGTTAACCATATACATAATTTACATTTGATTACAATTCCGTTCGACCTCCTGAGGAGCCGCAGAATGGGGGAACGCCCAGCTCGGCGAATAAAGGCGGACGCGTTGGGGGACCTGATGCGGCGGCTGCTGATGGCGGTGGGCCTCCCACCCGAGTCTGCGGCCATCTGCGCCGAGGTCTTTCTCGAAGCGGACCTCAAGGGTCACGCCATCCAGGGCATCGATCATATTCACTCGATGCTGCTCAGCATGCGGGACGGGCGGAGCAACCCCGGGGGAAGGCCCAGAATCGTTTGTGAAAAAGAGGCCTCTGCCCTGGTGGACGGAGAGGGCGGGCCGGGCCAACCGGCGCTTTTGTTCGCGGCAGATCTCGCCGTCAATAAAGCCAATAAGGCCGGTTGCTGTGCGGTGGGCGTCAGAAATTGCTATGATGTTTTTATGCTCGGCTACTACGGTGAGCGGATCGCCCGGGAAGGCCTTGCCGGAATCGTTATGACGACCGGCACCCCCCTTGTTCACCCCCACGGCGGTGCGGACCGCCTGATCGGGACAAATCCCCTTGTCATCGCCATTCCCGCTCTTGAGAAAGCCCCCGTTCTCCTCGACTTTGCCACGAGCGCCATCGCCTCAGGGACCATCGTCGAGGCCCTAGCGCACGGGGAGGAGTTGCCCGAAGGAGTGGCTGTCGGGCCGGATGGCCTACCGACCCGGGATCCGACCGCCGCCGCCGTGGGGGCGAACTCGCCCCTGGGAGGCCACAAGGGCTACGGCCTGGGCCTATGCGTGGGACTTCTCGCGGGCCCCCTAGTAGGGGCAAAGGTGGGCCGGGCCGCCATCGACGCAGGACATGTCACCACGGGCGGAAAAAGAGGATATATGATGGGAAAACGGGGAAACCTCGTGGTCGCAATCGACCCTTCCGCCTTCGGCGAGCCGGCGGTCTTCCTCGAGGCGGTGGGGGCGCACCTCGAAGAGGTGAAAAATTCCACCAAAGCCCCGGGCGTTGAGGAAATCCGCATTCCCGGCGCTCGCGGCTTCGCGGAAAAGAAGCGACGCGAGCGGGAAGGTGTTCTCGTCTACCAAACCGTCTGGGACGAGATCGTCCGGCTTGCCGGGGAACTCAAGGTTCCGCTGCCTGAATAGAAACGCCTCTCGCGATCTCCCGGAAGAACCCATTGTTTTTCATCTGACCGGTTTATTGACAATCATCGCATGACCCCGAAGAGCAAGAAAATTTAAAACATTTTGGCGATTCCTGGTGTTATCAAAATAAGGAACACGTATATTTATTGAAGATACCGTGCCTATCCGATTAAGCGGACACCCACTGCATATAGAGTAAACGACGCACCATGCTGACACTACCCAATTGGCCGGTCATGACCCGAAGCTGCCTTATTCGCACGTTTTGCATCGCTCACTCATTTCACCGCTCGACCTAGGTAGGGTGCCGGGATCCATTTCTGTTTGCTCAATAAATCTTCGCGGTCAGCGTACATGCAGTCGGACCATATGCCACTGACGGAATCGAAGCCTCCGGGAAGAGACGATTGCCCAATGTCCGGATACCGCCAAGCGCCGATCCATTGAAGAGAGGAAGCAGATTGGTGCAGGTGTCTGCGGGCGCGGTCAGCATCGCTGATGAAATTGGAACCTCTGGTTCCCTTGGATTCGAACCACTTCCAGTCCCGCGAACCCTTCAGGGCCGCTCCATAGGATTTCCGGAGCCTATCCTTCAGCAGAGGGTGATCGAAAAAGCGGATGCCCTGGGCCTCGAGCAATTCCCCGAAGCCGAACACAGCGCCGAGGCCCAAAGAATGATACCAAAGAGCGCGTGAGCCGCGCCAACTGTTGTTATAGATGTACCCGTCGTCGTCCATATGACGGGCGATCTGCGCCAGGCCGACTTTTGCATAATTAAGAAACAGTTTCGGATCATCGCGATAGATTGCGTAAACGAGAACGCCCGCTTTGCCGTTCATATACTCGTACAAACTGCCATTCGGTCCGGTTCCCTGAAGGTCCGCCAAACCCTTGACGTAGTCAAATCCTTCATCCAGCCAGACATCAATCTTCTTCTTTTTCATCGGTTGGGCGTTCAGCCATGCCTGAACCAAAACGGCCGCATGGGTCGCATTGATGAAGAATTCGGCGGCGGTCTGTACGTGATGCATCGGACAGCTTGCGTCGGCACTCGACCAGCATTTCTGCCGGTTAGCCGTATATGGTTCAACGGTTTTGAGAAGGACGCCAGCCTCTGCGAACCGAAGCAGGGCGTCAATAACGGCATGTGCAAATTCTTCATCCCCGTGTGCGTAAGCGGTGATGGCGTCAATATGAAGACTGATCCATATATCTGAAAAACGCCCGTGATTCCGTGCCAGTGATGTTCCGCCCCCGGCCTTTTTGTATTTGGACAGTTCTCTCGGTCGATCGTACGAATCTGTGTAGGGCGACGGTGTCGGCCTACCTCTACAGGCGGATTTCTCTACCGCTGAGGTCCGGAACTCCTGAAAAGACCGGAACGTGACATCCGCCCTGAGCGTGAACCCATTATTCACAGACAAAGGGACCTCGTTGTAGTCCACGACGGAAATAGTCTGGCAGGCTGAAATAATGAGACTGAAAAAATGAGTACTATGCGTTCTTTCATTATTATTCTCTGATGAAGTTTTGGAGATTTGGATGATTCCGCCGCCAAAGACTTCGACCGATTGTCGTGCTTCGACACGTCAGCTTGATCCAAATCCACCGCAGTAGGATGTGTGCCATCTCCGACGCCTTCGACACGATTGCGACAGAGAGGTCTTACAAAAAGAAGGTTTCCAAAATGTCCGTCTTCACCATCCTGAAGGGCAGTACAGGGTAATTTGACGAAAAGCTGCTCTCGCGCTTCTTGAATCTGGAAATGCAAACGATGGACGATATAGAATAGCGTTGGGTAGATTTATTTTCGCCCGACCAGGGAAATTGTCCGTTCCGTTTCCCCCAAGCGAAGGTCATTTATCCCAGATCGCCCTTGGGGACGAAGGCCACCATCCGGACGATGCAACCGTCCCCGCCCACCCAGCGCCACGGGAAAGCGGCCACGGCGAACCGCTTGCCGACCACCTTGTCGATATCACCGCCCACGTTCTCGAAGCCTACGAGGCCGTTGCTCAACAGAACGCGGTGGCAAGGCTCCCAATCGGGGAAATCCTCGCCCGTAGTCCGGCCGGTATGGGCCTTGTACTCGTCGAGCAGGAAAGGACAAATGGGAGCTGGGCCCCAGGCGAGCTTGGTCCCCAGGGGGTGGTCGAGCGCCTGCTGGTCCACCCCGACCCCTTTCACCCCCCGATCTACGAGCCACCTCCCTGCCTCCTCGTAGAGACCTGGCGAGTAGAGAAAATATT
>CAZUHN010000128.1:0-2500 GCA_964620535.1 uncultured Nitrospinaceae bacterium
CAAACGTTATTGGCTTATCGGCGGAAAGAAGCGCCCGAAAAAGGGTAAGTAGACCGGAATTCGAGAAATAGAGAGCGTTGCCGCATAATTCCGGGTAAAATGATTATTTTTTCCGGAATTGATTCTAGATATTACTTACAGTCCCAAAATAGTAATTGTACGAAACGAGATGATTTCCTCCGATAGAGCGAATATGTCGATGCCGACTCCATGGCACAAACGGTTTCTGGGCAAGGATTCTCCCCTCCTGCTTCTTCTTGTTGTTTCAATATCTCACAAGCTTTCCTACATTACTTATTACATTTCCACTTCTGACGACACGCATTGGGCTGCGGCAGGGATTGGATATGTATTCCGGGACAATCTCACTCGGATGCCTCTGTATTATCTGATTATCGAGATCTTTGGCCGTTTCTTCGGCCAAGGGCACGGAGAGGGGATGATTCTAGCGGGTGCCGTCCTGAACGTACTCTTTTCGACCGCCGCTTTGATTGCACTTTACTACCTCGCATACGGCATTCTGAACTCCCGGATTAGCGCCTGGTTCATAGCGGCGATTACTTTGTGGAGCGGTCTCCACGTTTATCACTCGACCCAGGCGCTCGGCGACATGCTCCTCATCCTGCTCTACATTCTCACTGCCTATGCACTCATATCCGGCAAAGGAGGATGGGCCTACGTTGCGGCCGTAGCCGCTTTTCTCAGTAGGCAGGATGGAGCCCTCCTTTTACTCATTGTGCCCGCTTGGCTATTTCTGGGCCATGACAGGAAAAGATCTTTGAGGCTGTTGATGGCTTCGGCGTTCTTGATTTTCCTTTGGGGTGTCTTTAATTTTTATCAGCCCAAAAATTATCTCGATCTCATGTTTGCCAAGGAACAATTTGCACCCTCCGAGCGCGCAATGGGCTGGAATTTTTCCTCGCTGGTGAGCATTAACGTTCGTGCGCTTGATGGGTTCATCCACCTCCCTACTAACGCTCTTTTTTATCGGACGCGGTTGGCGTTTCAGCCCCTCCTCACGGCCTCCCTTTGGGCTCTTTTCGTCTTAGGCATGGTCGACATTTATCGTCGGCGCAAAAATGCCTTTGCCATCTTCCTCCTCACAATGAGCGGTTATATCGCCTTCATGACTCTCGTTTTTAAAATCTTCTTGCCCAAATACGTTCTCCCAATTAGCTGGATATTCACGATCGCCGTTCTCCAAGGTGCCATGGTTTTGAGCGGAATGATTCACAATTGGTATCTAAAAGGCGAATCTGAAGGTTCAATGTTGCGCTTACTGGGATTGTTCGGCGGTGCGCTCGCCTCATTTGTCGTTGCGATGTTTTTCTTCGAAAAGATGGGGTACAGCTCCGACATCCAGTCACGGCGTGTTTTTTTGATTTTATACATCATCTGTGGCTCTTTCGCGCTTTGGCCGCTCGTGGCGAATCGATGGCCTGGGGTCAGATTCTGGTCGGCATTGGCTTTGGTCGGGTTCTTGGCGGGCAATGGAATGCTTGGCATTGGTCGCTATCTTTTGGACCACAAACTGGGCCCGCGCCCGGCGCGGACATTGGGTGCCGAATGGCTTAAAAAAAACGGTATGCCGGGGGAAACCGTTGCCGTTATCGACTGGTGGGCCGCCAGGCTTATGGGTACGAATATAAGGGGCGTGGAGCATCAACGGCTCGTAAACATTTGGAAGAATATCACGCCCGGGGAAGCGGGTGCTTGGTTGTCCGCAAAGCGTCCCACCTATCTTGCGATATTCCACCCGTGCACCTACCGGGATCCCTGCGGGGTAAATGAATATCTCAAGAGACATCAAGCGGGGTTTAAAGAGGTGTATTCACGTTCCATTCGGGAAGAGTGGAAGAGCGTGGATTTTAAGGTGTTTCGATATTACCCGGAAAAGGTGCTCGCCAGTGCGGGGCCAAAACCTAAACCTCCCCCGCCCCCGGGGACGGAGAGATTTCGCGTCCCCCGAGTTCCGTTCGAGTAGGTTGATCGTTTTGGGCAAATTGAGGCGTTTTCCCCTTTTTTTGGCCGTTTAAATCTGCAGCGTTCAGGAAAGCAGGGCGAAGAGCCGAATCGGAGAAAGCAACATGCGTATGATGGTGATCGGACTCGATTGCGTGCCACCGAAATTCGTCTTTGACTGGTGGCGTGATGAGCTTCCTGCCTTTAACAAGTTAATGGCGGCCGGCGTATATGGAACACTCACGAGCACGATACCGCCGATTACAGTTCCCGCCTGGGCGTGCATGATGACCAGCCAGGATCCGGGTCAGCTAGGTATTTATGGCTTCCGCAACAGAAAGGATCACTCCTACGGCGGTCTCGACATCGCCCACGCGAAGAAGGTTCACGTTCCATACCTTTGGGAAACCTTGTCGGAATACGGGAAGACTTCCATTGTCATAGGCGTCCCGCTGACCTATCCCGTGAGGCCTTTAAAAGGGGTCTTAATCTCCAGCTTTCTCGCGCCGTCGAAAAAAGCAGATTTCACCTATCCACC
>CAZUHN010000129.1:0-1689 GCA_964620535.1 uncultured Nitrospinaceae bacterium
AAGGCGATATCGACCTTTTTCAAGCTGACAAGCTTGGGATTCGCCTTCCCGCCGCCCGCGACGACGTTGGCCCTGACTCCGGGCATCGCTTCTTCCAACCGCTTGGCCAGGACGGCGAGGAGCATGTAAATGGATTGCCCCATGGCCCCGGCGCTCAATTTAATCGATTTTGAAGCGCCGCCGGCTCCCGTCGGGAAACTGCCGAGCGACGCGAGCGAAATCAATAGGACAGACGCGGCGACGGCGATCAAAACGCGGAGTTTGCTTTTCATTTTAAATCCCCCCTCTCTTGGTTCAACCATGTTCGGGGAAAATGTCGATTTTCCTCCCTAGGAAAAAACCCGCGGCTCCTCTGACTTGCGAACAGCGTCAACCCACCCTTTCATTCCGGGCACCGTGCCCAAAAGGGTTTATTCGAAATGATGTGGGACGCTCTTGTATATCCGGATTATACGGGAACGCTCTCGTTCTAGCAATTCAGACCTTCTTTTCTTTTTTCGGCTGTGTTTACCGCCGAGAAAATCATAAAATATTGAAAAAGATGCGCTATTGGGCGACATACTTTCCAAGAAAAACCACAAGTGACTAGGTGTTTATCTCCGTTTTGGGGCGCAATAATTCCTTCTCCTTCGGCCTGGCACCGTTTGGAGCCCCTCCCCCACCCTCTCCTCGCGGCCTGGAGGGCAGCCATTCCGGGATTCGCCCGAGAGCCTCTTCTGGTAGAACTGGCTCGTCAAAGAGTTGCTTGAAGAACGCCGGTTGAACCGGAAGCGAGGCGAGAAAAATGAAGATCGGGGATGTCGAGCAGGCGATCAAGGGCCGTTATGGCAAGTTCGCCGAGAAAGGTGGTCACAAAGAGGCCTGCTGACCCAGTAAGCGAGGGTCCAGTCTGGGCTTTGCGATCGGCCAGGCGCTTTACGGGCGGGACGAGCTCGCCTCGCTGCCGGAGCTCGCGCTCAATCTCTCCCGCGGTTGCGGCAACCCGACTGGTTTCGCGGGCCTTGCTCCAGGCGACGTGGTTGTGGATTTCGGTTGCGGAGGGGGGATAGATGTCATCCTGGCCGCCCAGAAGACCGGCTCAAAAGGCAGAGTCGTCGGAATCGATTTCACATATCAGATGATCGAGCGCGCCAGACAGGCCGTGGCCGAGGCGGGCCTGGAGGACAGGGACATCGACCTGCGCGTGGCGTCGATGGAGGAGTCGCGGCTTCTGGATAAGTCGGCCGATGTCGTCATGTCCAACTGTGTCGTCAACCTATGTCCCGACAAGGAAGCCGTTTACAAGGAGGCCTTTCGCATCCTGAGAGCGGGTGGACGCCTTGCCGTATCGGACATCATACTCACGGAGAACATTGGTGCCGAGGTGCGAGAGCGCTTTCAGTCAACCTGGGCGGGATGCTTTGGAGGGGCTGTCCTCGAGGCGGATTATTGGCGAACCGTGAGGAAGGCGGGCTTTGCCGAGGTCCGGGTTGTGGCGCGCCATACCCTCGCCCCCAAGGAGGTGGAGGCAATGGCCCGTGGTCCCGGCGAGGAGTACAACCCTGCCCCCGCGACAGAGGACCTCGCCCGCGCGCAAGGGAAAGCGGCCTGCATCAAGTTCACGGCGGTGAAGCCTTCTTCCGGGTGAATTTCACAGAGGTATGTAAAAAACGAAATTCAAAAAACAAGAATCCTGCCCTTTGATAATTT
>CAZUHN010000130.1:0-5027 GCA_964620535.1 uncultured Nitrospinaceae bacterium
GTGATCCCACGGTTCTGAGTGGAAAGGCCGTGGCTCAACGGATAAAAGCTACGCCGGGGATAACAGGCTAGTCTTGCCCAAGAGTTCACATCGACGGCAAGGCTCGGCACCTCGATGTCGGCTCATCGCATCCTGGGGCTGAAGCAGGTCCCAAGGGTTTGGCTGTTCGCCAATTAAAGCGGTACGCGAGCTGGGTTTAGAACGTCGTGAGACAGTTCGGTCCCTATCTGTCGTGGGCGCAGGAGATTTGAGGGAAGCTGACCCTAGTACGAGAGGACCGGGTCGGACGAACCGCTAGTGTTCGAGTTGTGGCGCCAGCCGCAGTGCTCGGTAGCTATGTTCGGAATGGATAACCGCTGAAAGCATATAAGTGGGAAGCCTCTCCCAAGATGAGATCTCCCTGGGCTTCGGTCCCTGAAGGTTCCTTCTAGACCAGGAGGTTGATAGGCCGGAGGTGTAAGCACAGCAATGTGTTTAGCTGACTGGTACTAATAGACCGTGAGGCTTGACCGATTTGTACTTTTCCTTGATTCCGGCTTGGAGGCCGGCGTTGGGCTTTGATTTCATCTCCCGCTTCGCGGTTCGGATTGTCGAGATTTACCGATATTCCCGGTGACAATAGCGGCGGGGCCACACCCGTTCCCATCCCGAACACGGAAGTTAAGCCCGCCAGCGCCTATGGTACTGCGCTTTTTTGCGTGGGAGAGTGGGTCGTTGCCGGGGTATATCCACGAGAGCCCCGCAGGATTGTACCTGCGGGGCTTTTTCGGTGTGCAGAGGAAATTCAACGGGCATAGCCTGGGGCGTATTTATTGCAGGAGAAGAAATGAGGGGCTACAAGATCCCTTGGGTTGCGGAGAGCGATTCAGGGGTCTTCCTCTTCAACCAGCACGAATACGGGTCCGCCCACGAAACCTGGGAAAGCGTTTGGATTCAAAGTGTGGACGTTGAGAAAAAATTCTATCAAGGGCTTATCCAGCTCGCGGCTGGCTACGTTAAACTCCAGCAACGGAACTACAAAGGTGCTCTTGCGAACCTGCGAAAAGGGCTTGACCGCTTCCGCGAGGTGGATGACGCTGTGGGCGACCTCGACGTTCCCATTCGCTACAAGAAGCTGGTGAATCAGTCGAGGGGGGTTCGCGTCAGCTTGCTTGACCAGGGGGAAGAAAGAGTGCTCACGAGGTCGTGGGACATCTGGCCGCGAATCGAATATGCCTGTGAAGGAGAAAAGCGCTGAGCTTCAGGTTGTTCACTCGATGTGGTGAAATCCGTGAAAGTGCGGCGCCCTCCCCAAAGCGTTGCGCCTCACGCGCGCGGGTTTTCTGGTGGCCAGCAATTGTATCGCTCGCCCTCTGGGGGATAGCCTCATGTCAGGCCGCCCCCCTTCTTAATACCCCCTACCGGACCATCCAGGAAGAACATCGCCAGAAGAGCCTCTACCTGGTGCGTGTGGCAGGAAAAGGAGAGGTTTCCTTTTTTCGCCACAGCAGTTCCCCCGATAAACCCACCCCCCAACAAGTCCGCCAGGCCATCTGTGATGGCTTCGCGAATATAAAATTCCGATGTGTGGCGGTGGGCGATCCGGCTGTCATCGCGGACTATATGGTCCGGTTCGGATTCGATCTCGTCACCGAAGGGTTCCAACCCATGCGCCGTGGACCCCTGCCCCAGAGGATCAAGACTTTCGAGAAGGACGAGCCGGCGGATGGCGACCCCAAGTTCGAATGGTGGTTCGAAGTCTATAACCAAGGGGAGGCAAGGCCGTTCTTCAAGAGTTCAACCTTCCGGGATGAAGCGCGGGAGTGGAGAAAGAACGTGCGCACCTCGATCACGCGCCACTTCAGCGAATAAACCCTTTGATATTAAGGTCAGGAGACGGGAGAGTTTCCCTTTCCCCTCCCCGTTCTCCTTATCTCGAATCCGGCATAAGAGCCTGCATTTTCTTTTGCCCTATACGGTTTCAATAAGCTAAGGTTGGTTTCATTGGCCGCTGACCTCAAGTGGGGATGCAAATCTCCACCAGAACGCCATTGAACTCCCCTCTATGTACGGCAATACCAGACTTCAGGTTTTCTTCTGTCGCTCCGCCAAAGACGGTTCGCCGGCCGCTACAACCCTCTCGGACGTAGGGGGAACGAAAATGTGGGTGTGCCACAATTCATGGGGTCCCCCCCCTGGAGCGAGTATTCAAAGTGAAATACCTCGCTTCCTCGCAGGCTTGTTGACTGAATGTCTCGGTTTTCTCCCTTTAAGGACGCGTGCAATGTCTTCCGCGTTTACCCGGGCGATGGCCTCGAGGCAGTCCCGGGTGGAACCCGCCATATGCGGTGTGAGAATAACGTTCGGCGCTTTAAAGATGGGACTTTTCGGGTCGGGGGGTTCGCCTTCCAGAACGTCCAGTGCCGCCCCCGCTAGCCGGCCAGAGCGCAGCGCTGCAGCGAGCGCCTTTTCGTCTACCAGCGGCCCCCGGGCGGCGTTTACCAGAAATCCTCCCTTTTTCATCAAGGCGATTCGCCGCCGGTCAATCAGGTGGTGGGTTTCGGGTAGGAGTGGAGCATGGAGCGATACGAAATCCGACGCTTGGAGGAGGGCTTCCAATCTCATGGGTCGGGCGTTCTGGTTTCTGATCTCCCCTCGGGAGATTCCCGGATCGTGGACGTATACTTTCATTCCAAGGGTTGCGGTCATTCGCGCAAGACGGCTTCCCACTTCTCCCAGGCCGACAATGCCGAGTATTTTCCCTTTCAACTCGCCACCGGTATGGCGGGCCTCGCCCCACTCGTGCCTTTCGAGGACGCGCTGGGCCGCCTGGGGAATTCGCCGAGCAAGGGAGAGCATGAGCCCCAAGGTGAATTCTGCGACCGAATCAGCGTTTGCTCCCGGTGCGTTCGTGACGAGGATTCCGCGTGCCGTGCAGGCGGAGACGTTTACCTGATCCACACCCGCTCCGTGTACTGCCACTACGCGCGGCTGGGGAATCCGGTCCAGTAGAGTGGAGGTGATGTAGCCCGACCGTACGAGAATGCCCTCCGCCCCCTTTAGTTCGTTGGCGAAGATGATTTCTTCTTTTTTGGTGAGAGTACGAAAGGGAAGCGCCACGGTGCGGATACGCGCGATTCCCTTAAGCGCGCGACGAGCAGGATCCAGCGCGACGGGGAAATCGTCTGTGGCTGTGACTGTCACCAATTTTAGGAGGGAGATGGAATGTGCCTCAGGAGTCGGAGAAGGGAAAATCTCCATCGTAATTGTATTCGGTACGTGCTTTTTGGAGCGAGAGAAAGTCCTCGTGAAGATCATACTCGATGGCTTCACGGGTACGATTTTTCGATTCTCCATACCCTCCCCCACTGGGCACCTCCAGCACGAGGCGGTCGCCCGCGTTCATCATCCACTGGCGCTTCGGATTAATGGGGCGTCCGTTTAGGGTGACTTTGCCCACCCTTCCATTCCGCCCACCGAAGAGGCCGTAGGCGGGGTGTCGGGTACGCTCGCTCATGAAGCTGAGCAGTACGGGAGCATTGGATAAGGATTTTACGATGACCTGTTGGCCGTTTCCTCCAACGAACTCGCCCGCGCCACCGCTGTCCCGGATAAGTGCTTTTCGCTCCACTAGGAGGGGAACCATGTGTTCGAGAACTTCGATGGGCGTGTTCGAGGTGTTCGAGGGAAAGCTCAGGCAGGCCCTCCCGTCGTGCCCTTTGGAGGCGCCCTGTCCTCCGTGGAGGAAGAAATTTCCTGCGAAGCGGCGGCCCAGCTTGTCGAGCCCAGCTGCGTTGATCCCCCAAGAAGGACTTCCGCTTGCGGCTTGGACGAGGGAGGGCACCGCCTTGCACAGTGCACCGAAGATGGCCGAGGGAATGAAGTGCCCCACCATGGAGCGGCCATTTACAGGGGCCGGATAACGCGGGTTTAGAATGCTCCCATCGGGCGCGGATACCGTTATGGGACGGAAATTCCCTTCGTTGTTCGGCACATGGGGGCAGAGCATGCTTTTCAAGGTGTAGGCCGATTGGGCGAAGACGTAGTTCAGCACTGCGTTTAGCCCTCGGTCCACTTGGGGAGAAGAGCCCGTGAAGTCAACGAGGATGCTGCTGCCCCGGACCCGGACCTCGACGCGGATGACGAGCGGTTCGTCGTAGCCATCCGTGCTCACTTGGAAGCGATACTCACCGTCGTCCACCTTCTTGATCGCCTCGCGCATAGCGTTCTCCGACCGCTGGAAGATAGTTGAGGCGAGCGCGTCAATATCCCGGAGCTTATACTCATCGAGCATTTCTTGGAGGCGCCGGGCGGCGAGTTTTCCCGCCACCATGTGGGACATCAGGTCTCCTTCCACTACACCGGAAACGCGCACGTTCGCGCGGATTATCCTGAGAATTTCTGGATTTACCCGACCACCGGAGACGTATTTGCAAGGAGGGAGCTGAAGTCCTTCCTCGTAAATTTCACGGACCTCGGGGGAGCGAAGCTTGCCGCCGATGTCGGAAACATGGGTGGTGATGGCGACGAAGGCAGCGAGGTTTTTCTTGTAGAAGACGGGAGTGAGTGAGGTAATGTCCTGCAAGTGTCCCGTTGCGAGCCATGGTTCGTTCGTTAGAACGAGGTCGTCCGGCGCGAAAGAATCGGATGGAAAGATCGCCATTAAGTTTTTCGCTGCGATGGGCAGCGCACCCACAAAGGCGGGGATAGTGGCAGTAGAGTGGGCGATAGACTGACCCTTTGGATCGAGGAGAACGACGGCGAAATCGTTCGATTCACGTAGCGTTGTCGAAAAGGAGGTCCGCACAATCTCGGTAGCGGCCTCCTCGGTGATGGCGATGAGGCGGCTCCAGAGGACTTCTAGGGTGATGGAGTCGATCCCCTTTCGGGCCATGAAAATCTCCTACAGATCAACAATGAGGTTTTGAAATTTGTCCACGTAAAAGGTGGACCGCGAGCCAACGACCATGGTGGTCTCTCGTTCTTCAACGAGGGCTGGTCCTCTGGTTTTTTGCGTGGTTTTTAGGAGGTACCGGTCGTACACGTTC
>CAZUHN010000131.1:0-8171 GCA_964620535.1 uncultured Nitrospinaceae bacterium
GACCTCATAGCGCTCTGGGCTACCGTCCACCGGCCCCCGAGGCGATAGAGCCACCTCCTCCAGGCTTCGCTACGCTTCGCCTTCCGGAGGTGGCTGCAGGACTAACATAAGGAGTGGTACCACTATCGGGGGCAGGTCACCAAACGCCCAAACCCAATATTTTACTCGCCGAACTCGCCCTGTTCCGTGAAAACGAAGGCTACTTTGTTCCCCTCTGCGACGGCATGCGATCCGCCCGCGCCGCCCCCGTCGAGGCCGCCCGTAAATGACCAGCAGTAGCCGTCGACCGGCATTTTTATTTCCTCCACCACATCGCCGTATACATTTGCGATCTCGACGACGGTTTCTCCCTTTTCGAGCCTCACCCCGGGTTCTTTCTTGACGAACATGAACCCGCCCCGTTGGGCGTAGAGATTCCCGTAGGCTTCGAGATCTCCCGGGAGCACTACCGCGTTTTGTTTCACAGGCTCCCCTTCTAACATGCCGACCGATTTCATCACGTTCAAAATCCCTTTGGTTCCCAAATCGGTGATGCTGTCCCAGAGGAAGACGTTTCCGGCAAGCTCCGGGGTGAGGGCGGGTTTCCCATTGTTCACGCTGGTCCCCATGATACCCGTGGGTGCTTTTGCCCGGTTGTTGATGGGGGTTACACCAAAAGCCTTTGCGATTTCCCTGATTCCCTCCCGCACCTCATCGTTTGGGGCCAACTGCAGCGCGGTGATCACAAACGGGATGGACGGGAGTGGATTGGCGTGCATGTCGAGAACGTAGTCGGCCGGCTCAAGGGCATTGTTGATGTGGTATGCCATTCTCTGGGTCACGGTCGCCGATACTTGGTCCACGGGAGGGAGAAACCAGGGTCCCGAAAGGTTCGTTTTATCCAAAGGCGTCCGGTATGCCTCGTCCCGAACGGCCAGGGGATTGGCACAGGTAACGGCCAGCAGCGCCCCCCGCATCGAGGCCGGGTCAATCCTTTTCAGGGCGCCGAAAACCGCGCCAATCGGACTGAGCTCAACTCCGTGCACGCCGCTAACGACGGTCAGGACCGGGCCGTCCTCCGCGCCGTTTACGTTGACCAGAGGGATTTTGACCTTCGATCCGTCCGCCAACTCGACTGAACCCAAAGCGCCTCTCGCCATTTCTCCTGCCTTTGCCTGCGTGTTGCCAATCTCGAACACGTTTCGCATCTGTCTGATCCCCTGCGCTGGAAAGCCAATAGATATTTGACCTGTGCATGACGAATTACTAATTCTATCCTAAATGCAGACCTTTAGTCGCCTTGTCCGTAACAGCAATCCTGTCCTGTCCAATTCTCATCCGGAATCTATGCCTCTTCGCGGTAATAGTACTTGAGGATTCCTCCAAGTCGCTCGCGGCAGGACACTTCCCCTACTTTCTTTCCCTCACCCCCATTAGATTCAAATAGGCGATTGTTCAGACCCTGATGGTTCCGTTCTTGGTGATAATGAACCACATAGAGGAGGCCACGTGTCGCAATAATCTCTCGGAAAAGAATATCATCCGATCGAGGCACTCTTGCTTAATTGACTGGACAAATCGTTCGCAATAAGCATTCAGATTAGGTGACCGGTGCGGCAGACGGACAATATTCGTCCCGGCATCTATGAGAAACCCTCGAAACCCCTCGCAGTATTTCCGGTCCCAGTCTATGATAAGGAAGCGTTTTCCTCTCTCAGATAGTCGATGACCTTTTGCTGATGCCGGTTCACCCAACCAGACAAGGTGGTGAGGAGAAATTCCCAAGGCTGCAGGCCTCTGTTCATGAGGGCGGATTCCAACCTCTTCTAAGTGGAGTGTGAGGCAGAATCTTGGCATCAAAATCTCTTCTGAAAAGGAATTTAGGATTCAGATGAATTTGGGGACCGGACGGGTTCAGGGATAAATCCTAGGCCGTCCAATCCCACCAAACTGAAACGAAAACTTGGCGTCGGAGAAAAAGGCCCGATGAAGGCCTTCGGGGGAATGTATGCTCACTCCAACCCCAGAGAAAAGTTGGTGTGGACTGCCTGGTGGAGGCGACGGAAATCGGACTGGAACAAATAACGAAAGTTATATCAGTTAGTTGCAGTCATTTCTGCTCACCAATAAATTAAGAACACTACCTCTGATACTACCTACCGCCAGCACTCAAATCGAAGTGTCCAACCAATCAGGCAGATTTGAGAATATTTGAGTGCCAGTCATATTGTTGAGGCCTGTTTCAGACACCGATGGTCGCTTGATTAGTAATTCGCCATGTACAGGCGTGCCAGAGCAGTTTTCCATCGGTTCGGAACGTTTTTTTTGTCTGAATCCTGTTTTCGGAAGTATTTCTAGGAATCATTCTGGAAATGGGAGCGCCTCGAAAAAGGCGTCCTGGAATTTCGTCCGGCCAGCAAGCTCAACGTAGCGAGTCCTCTTTTTCAGGTCCGAGGCCCGCTTCAGATCCGCCCGGGAGAGGAGGGCCAACCGCGCTCCGCTCGCCGCCGCGTTGTTCACCACACGGACCCGATCAAGCGGAAGGGGGGGAAGAAGGCCTATGCGTGCCGCACGTTCCGGAAGTAGGTGCGTGCCGAAGGCACCGGCGAGGTGGATCGCCCCGACATCCTCCCAGGCGATACCCGCCGTCTGAAGGAGAAGGTCGCCCGCCGCGCGGACCGCCGCCTTTGCTGCCTGAAGCTTTCGCACATCCCACTGATCGAGGACGATCCTCCTAGCCAGAGTGGGGTTTTCGCTCTCAGCGAGGAGAAATCCACGTCTGCCGTCTTCCTCGAAAATTCGGCAGCACAATTCATCCGATTTATCCCGGGCAAGCTCCTCGGCCGTGCGCACCCTCCCGGAAGGTTCGATCACTCCCAGATCAAGAAGGCCAGCCACAACGTCGACGAGACCCGTTCCGCAGATCCCGACCGGAGCCAATCCGTCGATCGTGCGAAAGCGGAATTTTTCCCCTTCAACATCCATCGCGGAAATCGCTCCCGGGCCGAAAAGCATGCCGCTACGGATCTCACCCCCTTCAAACGCCGGGCCGGCCGGCGTAGAGGCGCACCAAATGACACCGTCAGGCATTCCGAGGAGCAATTCCACGTTCGTCCCCAAGTCCAGCGCGAGTTCCGCTTTTTCACGACACGGATGATCAAGGCCCACGGCAAGCGCCACCCCGACGGCATCGGCTCCAACAAATCCGGTAAGCAAGGGCAGGAAGTGGGCCCGTGCCGAGGAGGGGAGCCTCAGGCCAAGGTCGCGCGGCCGGAACGCCACGTCCTCCTCGATGACGGGAACGTAGGGGGCTATGCCGAGTGATTCGACCGGAATTCCCAGGAAGAGGTGATGCATCACACTGTTTCCCACGAAGACCAGAGAGAGGAGGTGACGTTTCCGCGCCCGAATTTGGCGCAGGAGGCTGGTGAGAAGCATGTCGATGTCGCGGCGCACGGCGCGCGTGAGTTGATCCCGGGCGTCCTCTCCCCCCCGCGCCCGTGGGGTGGCCGCCAGTACTCGCGCCATCAGATCTGCTCCCCAGGCGCTCTGACCGTTGGGCCTTCCCGCCTCCGCCAGAAGGGTACCCGTCGTCAGGTCGATGAGATAACCGACCAGGTTCGTCGTGCCGATATCGATCACCGCCCCATAGGACTTTCGCGCGGAGTCTCCCGGTTCGATGTCCACGATCGCATCTTCGGAGAGGGTGAACGTCAGAGGGGTGTTCTGCGCGAGCGCTCGGGACAGGTGCGGCTCCAGCCGGGGAAAGAGGTCGGCGCTGAAATGGATGGGTCCGGTTTCGCTATTTCGGGCCTTCCGTGCGGCGAGGGCTCGAGTGAGAACGGCGCCCGACTTGCCCACGTCTCCCGCCTCGAGCCTGAGCGAGAAACGTTCGACCCAAGGGTCGAGCCGGACGGGAAGAGAGGTGTCGATCGTTTTCCGGATCGGCCGATCCGCCGGCCGGGGTGCGAGGACGGCCAAGTTTCCCCGCACCGGGATCTGGCAAGCCAAGCGCCAGCCCGCGCTGAGTTCCTCTTCGGTGAGTTGTCGCTTCTCGGCGGCGGTCGGAGGCTCCAGCCAAGCGGGGGCGCCGCCCTTCCTTTCGGCCGAGGCGAGGGGGACAACCCGGCAACGGGTGCACTTTCCGAAGCCCCCGCACTCCGAACCCAACGGGAGGCCAGCGATCCGGGCGACCTCGAGGACGGAAGTGTCCTTCCTGACCTCGATTCGCTCGGCCAGATTCGCTGCCTGGGCCTTCGGAGTGGAGGGGAAGCCGTCCGTGAATGGTGAGGTATCGAGGGGGCGAAAAAAGTCTACCTCGTAGGGCCCTCGGAGGTTTTCGCCCTCCGGTAGATCGACTTTTTTAGTAATGTCCGTACTCCATCGCAGCCTCGAAAATCGCGCAGATGTTTTCCGGAGGGACCTCCTCCTGGATATTGTGGACGGCTGCCAGCACGTAGCCCCCACCCGGAGCCATGTCACCGATGCGACGCTTCACCTCCTCGAATATCTCGTCGCGCGTACCGAAGGGTATGACGCGGCCCGTGTCGATACCTCCCCAAAAGGAAATGTCCTTTCCGAACTCGCACTTGAGTCGCGCGGTATCGCCCATGTTCTTCGCCGAAACCTGAACCGGATTGAGGCTTTCGATACCGATCTCAATGAGATGGGGAAGAAACATGTCCATGCAGCCGTCGCTGTGATAAAGGAGCTTGGCGTTGGGGTCCGTCTTCTTCATGGTCTCGAAGAGAATTTTCTGTCGGGGTTTCACGAACTCTTCGTACATCTTCACAGAGATCATCGGGCCATCCTGGGTGCCGAGGTCGTCGCCCGAGTACATGACGTCGATGAACCCATTCGTCTCGGAAAGCACCCGTTGAGTCATCTCGAGTTTGACCTCGAGGATCTTGTCGAGGAGGGCGTGAACGAATCTCTTGTTCGTGACGAGGTCGGAATAAAAATCTCCGAAACCCCGCATCCACTCGGCCTCCGCCCAGAAGCCGGAGGCGGGATAGACTAAGACCACTGCGTAGTCCGTCTCTTCGTGGAGCGCCCGGGCCCGCTCACGCAGGCCGCGGTAGTACCCTGGATCCTTGGGGTCGGGCCAGTGGAAGCGCCGCAGGGCATCAAGAGTTCCCGCGTCCCCTTCGAAACATCCCTTCAGGAGAAAGTAGGAGTTGGACTCTTCGGTGCGCTGCCATTGGATCCCCCACTCGTCCTGGAAGGTGAGGGGGTCGATGACGATATCCGTCCAGTTCTCGGGCGCCCCCATGTTAACGGTCCGGACGTCGGCGTGGAACATCTTGAGGATAGCCTCGTCGACAAAGGCCACCTGGCCCTGCATGCTCATGAGGCGAGTTTCTGATTCGATCCCGAGGTGACGCTTCAGCTTCTCATAACCCAGTACCGAGATGCTGCTAGACGAAGTCGAGCCGAAGTCAATGGGAACGCGGTCGGGCTCCCGGTGGTCCATCGCTCGGCGCACTCGCTCCCGCGGGGTAAGACTCCTGCTCTGGAAAACCATGGCGATTTCCCCCCTAGCCGGACGCGCGCCTAGGTCTGGCGTACGGCGGCGTAAAGCCCCTTGAACCTCTCAACAGCGAGGACTGCGTTTCTTGCGTATCCGTCAGCACCGATCTTTACGGCGTACTCTGTATCGAGCGGGGCGCCGCCGACCATGATTCGCACGTCCCGCCCGAAGGACGCGCGGCGGATCTCCTCAATGATGCCGCCCATCCGGTTCATGGTGGTGGTGAGAAGGGCCGACATTCCCAGAAGCCGCGCCCCCGAATCGGTAAGCGCCTTGACGAACCTATCGGCGCTCGTATTCACCCCCAGGTCGATCACCTCGAATCCCGCGCCGCGGAGCATCATGCAAACGAGATTTTTCCCAATGTCGTGCATGTCGCCCTTGACCGTCCCCATGACGACCTTTCCGAGCGGTTCCACGCCGGTCGCTTCTAGCAGCGGTCGCAGAAAGTCCATCGCCGCGTTCATGGCCTTCGCCGCGGCCATGAGCTCAGGGATGAAGATCTCGCCTCGTCCGAATTGATCTCCGAGGGCTTCCATCCCGGGGATCAATCCTTCGTTAAGAACCGTCACCGGACTTCGGCCGGCATCGAGATCATTCTCTATCAGACGCACCACTTTCTCCCGATCCCCGCAGATGATTCCCTGCGTAAGCTCTTCGTTGCGTGTCATATTCTTTGCTCCCGCAATGGCTTGCCTACGGATTGCCGAACCTCAAGCACCGGAGCGAAGTGCACCCCCCATGGCCCGGATGTGGCCGGGCGTGGTGCCGCAACACCCGCCGATGTATCGAGCCCCCAGCTCACGGCAGCGTAACGCGTGCGCGGCCATCTCCTCGGCACCCACTCCGTAGACGATCTCATTCTCTGACACTTTCGGGCTGCCGGCGTTCGATTGGACGATAATTGGAATGCCGACGTCAGCATTCACCATCTGGGCGATG
Organism: uncultured Nitrospinaceae bacterium; assembly: GCA_964620535.1. Taxonomy (GTDB): domain Bacteria; phylum UBA8248; class UBA8248; order UBA8248; family UBA8248; genus CAZUHN01. The sequence continues at coordinate 6,452 of CAZUHN010000131.1, forward strand.
ATCTTTTCCATCTCGACCGGTCCGTTACCGCAATTCGTTCCGACCGCCTGCGCGCCGATTTGGCCGGCCGCCGCCACGGCTTCCTCGGGCGAAGTACCCATCATCGTTCGACCGTGGATATCGAAGTTCATGGTGCAAAAGACCGGAAGTCCGCAGACCGATCGGGCCCCCTCCACTCCGGCACGAACCTCTTCGAGGTTGCTCATCGTTTCAATCAGGATGAAATCCACTCCGCCTTCTGCCAAAGCACGGCACTGGCTGGCGAAAGCCTCTTTCGCCTCTTCAAAGGGGAGGTCTCCGATGGGTTCAAGGAGGGAACCCGAAGGTCCCACCGAGCCCGCTACAACGACCTCGCGTTCGTAGGAGTCCGCTGCCCTTCGGGAGATCTCGGCCCCCGCACGGTTGATCTCGCAGACACGGCCGTCCAGCCCGTGCAGCTCCAGTCGAAAGCGGTTTCCACCAAAGGTGTTCGTCGTGACAACGTCGGCTCCGGCCGAGAGATAAGCTTCGTGGACGTTGTGTATCGCTTGTGGGTCATCGGCGTTGAGGCGTTCCAGCGCGTCGCCCGGCTCCAGGTCGGCCGAAAGGAGCATCGTCCCCATTGCGCCGTCGCCGAGAAGGACGCCGTCTCCTCCTAGCCACTCGGTCAAGAAACTCATCGGGATGCCCTGTCCATGGCGAATTAATAATTGTAGCCTGATTCAGGAGCTTTCCTCAATTTGCTCTTGGGTGCCAGCCCCGTCATGTCCAAAAACACGATCGGGGAAAAGTCCCCTTTTCCAAATAACTTTGCGATGCGAACATTCAGTATCGCAACCATGTAAAAGGGGGATTTTTTTGACCAGGAACAGGCTGCGTGAGACATCGATCGAGTTTATTGATAGGACGGGGCCGGCTCGGTGGGGGGAAGGTCCTCGAGGAAGGGTTCCTCGGAGCCACGGTGGGTGACCCAACGGAGCCAGACGCCGATTGCCGCTTGATTAGGAATTCGCCATGCACCGGGGGGGCAAGTCAATCTCAGTCGTCGAGAGTTTCGTATTCCTCGCGCAACTTATACTTCAGCACCTTCCCCATCGCATTATGCGGTAGTGCATGGCGGAACACGATGACACGTGGATGTATAAATCGCGCGATTCGTCCCTCGAAAAGCGAGAGCACATCCTTCGGCTTGAGTACCGCATTTTTCCGTAGCACTACCACCGCCACCGGTACCTCACCCCATTGACGGTGTCGGCCGCCGAGAGGGACGGCCAGGCGATGCCGCGAGGCCATGGAAATTGTCCGGCGCCTGACCGCTGGAGAAGAGATGAACCGAGTGGGGAACGTCTGGCCCATGAAAGGGGTTCGCCTTCAGATTCCGCGGGCGAGCCGGGTTCACGGGCGTGATGGCCTCCCAAAAGAGTCACGAATTTTGGACCTCGGAGGCTATCACAAATGCTGGATATTCAAGAGATTTCACTCGGACATCCTCAACAAAAAAAATCGCTGGACTAGAACTTAATCGAAAATCTCCTCCTGAAACAGCTGCTTTTTGTCATCCGGGAAAAAAGAGGATTAGGATGCAGATGCATTATTGGACAGGACACGGTGGGTGCCGTCTCCAGCGAACCCTTCTCCCCGATTTCCCTGTTTAACACAGAAAATACAGGGAAGTTTTTCTTTTTTCCGGCCCAAAGTCTTAAAAACAACGGGGTCCACTAGAGAATCAAGGGATTTAAAG
>CAZUHN010000132.1:0-7618 GCA_964620535.1 uncultured Nitrospinaceae bacterium
CCGCGTGATCCGGTTGAGCGAAATGTCCCCAATCGAAGGGAACATCGCAATATCACTCTCTCCAACGTACCACTGCACCGCAGCCGTCGCGGCCACGACGCTCACCATCGCCTTAGGCACGAGGAGAGGGAGGGTCCGCATGATACTGCAGGCGATGGCAGTGCCGTTCGCCCCTCCGATCCCGATGGCACCGGAGAAAAGGTCTTTCTCGAAACTTCCTGAAATCAATTTCCTCCCGCCCCGGATCATGATTTCAGTGGCGCCCCTGCGATCCATCTCTGCCAAGTCCGCCCAGCGAACGCCCGCTGCGGTGGCGAGGTCCTCTCCCGAGAATGACGCCCCTTCCACATCGTGGGGTCGGAGGGAGGTGTCCACCATCCAGGGGTGCGCGCCCGCCCGGGTGAGCGCCTCGCAGAGGAACCTTCCCTCATCGCTCTTGCTGTTCAATGTCACGATAACCGCGATGACGGGCTCGGACATGGCAGACGAACTCCTCCGTCTTCCGGATAACATCGGATGCTGTTTGTTTCCTACCGAAATCGACCCTCTTTTTGGAGAAGCCGGAGGGGAGGGCTAACCGGACGGTAGCTTTCTCTACCGCGATAATTTACTAGGAAGCGGGCGCACGGGATTTCCGGGTCCGCACCGCCTTAAAGGCACGGGTCGCCTTGGGCACAGCTTCCTCAATAGGAAATCGCTCCGCCGAGGAGCCGCCCACGTAGCCGTCCAGGCGTGGTTCTAGGGCCAGGAGCGCCTCGAAATCGGACGGCTTTTCCAGACCCCCGCCGTGGCAGGTGACGATGCGGTCTCCGTACTTGGGGGCGAGAGCATCGCAGATGGCGACCGCCCGCTGGGCCGCCTCCTCCAGGCCGGTCACCGTCTTGGAGCCGATGGAGCCTCCGGAACTGTTTCCGAAGTGGGCGATGATATTGTCCACTCCAGCCTCGGCCATCGCGAGCGCCTCTTCGGGCGTCGTGCAAAAGGCCTTGGTGAATATTCCCTTGCGGCTCGCATAGGCGAGTACCTCGACCTCATGTTGGAAACCCATCCCGGTATCTTCAAGATCCCGGCGGAATCTTCCATCGATGAGAGCGATTGTCGGGCAGTTCATGATTCCGTCAAAACCGACTTCCCAAAGTCTTTCCACAAAACGGAACATATCGCGGGTGGGATCGACGGCGAGCACCCCGGCCACAACGGGGCATTCCTTCACTATTTTCAAGATAGAGCGCTCTCCTAATTCAAGCGTGATGGCATTCGCGTCTCCGATGGGGAGATATCCCGCCATGGAACTGAGGCCCTGCATCCGGAAGTATGCAAGATTAAAGGTGGCGATCAGGTCGGCACCGCCTCGCGCGGCGAACTTCGCGGTGATCCCGCTCCCGCAGAGCGCGTCGTAAATCGAGCGCCCTGCATCCAGTTCAGCGCGGAGGCGGGAGAGAATCTCCTCGCGCCTGAATTTTCCCGACATCGCAGACCTCTTCATTTCTGCGTTGGAGAAATAACGCTCTTACAGACATGCCCTCTTCGGGACGTTCTCTATAGTGAGATAGCGCAGGGGCTTGCGGCCCTTTTTTTATTGTGGGAGACTATGCCGCCCGAAGCAGAAGCAGTGCGTAATCTATTGATTACAAGGGATTTACTAAGACATACCATATGTGTGGCCCCGACCGCCCGAGTTGCCCCGCCCCTTGTGGGCGGGGCAGCGCGGGGCCGCTCAAAACCGGACGAAGGCCCGATCGAGGCGCCCCCCCTTCAGCCTTTGCTTACTTTTTCACGGCCTTCTTGGCCGGCCTTCTCCTCCGGGCCGGGGCGGCGCTTCGCTTTGCCTGTCCTTCCTTGGCCGCCCGGGTTTCTGTGCCGTTCCCCTTCTCACTCCCAAACCCAGTGATGATATAACTGCCACTCCGCTCATCCTTTCGAAGCTGAATGAAGTTGAGGCGCTGGGCGTCTTCGAGGAGATCACTGAAGCTGCGGTAGCCGTGCCCCCGTTCGGAGAAAGAGGGGCGTTTTCGCTTCAAGGTATCCTTTACGAGGGAAGACCAGAGAATCTCCACGTTCTCGCGCATGAGAGCATCGATCGATTCCAAAAGAAGCTCGAAGGCCTCGCGTTTATCCTTGGGCACGTTTCCCCCCAGGGGCAGGTGGACACCCGCCCCCGCTTCAAGCTCTTCATAAAAAATGAATTCGTCGCAGGAAGCCGTGAGGAGCTCCGACGTCGAGTTTTTCATGCCAATCCCGATAACGTGCTTTCCATTTTCCTTGAGCTTGGAAACGAGGGGAGAGAAATCGCTGTCTCCCGATGCGATTACGAAAATCCCTATGTGCTCTTTCGAATAACACATATCCATGGCGTCCACCACGAGGCGAATGTCCGCTGAATTCTTCCCGGTCATTGATCGACCGGGAACTTCGACAAGCTCGATGCCCGCCTCGTGTAGGTCGGTTTTATACTTGGTGAAGCGCGACCAGTCGCAGTAGGCCCGCTTCATTACCACCTTGCCTTTTTCCACAAGGCGGGCCATCACCCGCTGGATGTCGAACTCCTCACGGCGAGGACGGGTAAAACCCCGAGCCAAATTTTCAAAGTCAATGTAAAGTGCTATTCCTACAATCCGCTCAACCATGAAACCACCTCAAGAAATCGTCAGGGGCGGCCCTTCCTTCACATCCGCCTTGCCAGAGCAAGAATAGTAACATCAGAACAATTATATCCGTATTCCCTAAGGTGGGCGGAGTCAACTGCGGTCGAGCACAAATCCTTCCATTACCAGAATCGCAGCCAATCCGAAAAGGGTGCAGACGAAACGCTCGAAATAGAGGGGACTTACACCCGTTCACCAATTCCGATAAGATGCCGCTCCCGCCCAAACCATTTCCTCAGAAGGAGGATACCCGCTCATGGTCCGCCGAACCGCTGGCCAGGCCCGATTGGGATCCCCCATCACCGCTCTCGCCTCTCTCCAAAAAAAGGAGGGTTGTCTTTCGGCAAAATCCATCGGACAGCTCGCCGGGAAGTTGAACCTCCCCGCCTATGAGCTTTACGGCCTAGCGAGCTTCTTCCCTCGCTTCCATCTCTCCTCCCCGGCGGACCCGGAGCTTCGAATCTGCCGGGACCTCAGCTGCGCGCTGGCGGGCTCGGAGAGCCTCATCGAAGAAGCGCCCCGGGTGGCCCGAAATGCCCGCCTTTCCGCCTGTCGGCCAGCCGCCTGTCCCTGTCTCGGCCACTGCGACGCAGGACCCGCCGTCGAGTTGGCAGGTCGCATCCATACGGGCGTCACGGCAAACGTGCTACGGGAACTGCTTGAATCCCTCAAAGGCGGCCGGGCGAAACGCCCGGCCCGGCCCGGCCACGTCCAAGGGGCTTCATCCATCTTCCCGTACCGAAAGGGAGAGGCTTTTCTCACCTACAAATCTCTCCGCCGAAAAGGGAGTCCGGCGGAGGCGATCGCCACGCTTAAGGAAAGCGGGCTGCGCGGCATGGGGGGCGCCGGTTTTCCTGCGGGCGCCAAGTGGGAGATCGTCCAGAATGCTTCAAGCAAGAATAAAACCGTCATCTGCAACGCGGATGAGAGCGAGCCCGGCACCTTCAAGGACCGCGCCCTCATGGATACATATCCCGAGCTGGTCCTGGAGGGGATGCTTATCGCGGCATGGGCGGTGAAGGCCGAGAGAGGAATTATCTACATCCGCCATGAGTATGACCGCCAACGCAAATCGCTCGGTCGCGCCCTCATGGCCGCCCGGAAAGCGGGTCTCATCAGAGGAAAAAGGAATCCCCACATAGAAATTTTCGTCAGCCCCGGCGGATACATTTGCGGGGAGGAAACCGCGCTATTGGAGGTCCTTGAAGGCAAACGGGCCCAACCCCGGGACAAACCTCCCTTTCCCGGGACCCACGGACTTTTCGGAAATCCCACCCTCATCAACAACGTCGAGACCTTCGCCCTCATACCCTCAATCCTTAAAAAAGGTCCTCCGTGGTTCAAGTCATTCGGAAGAAACGAAGGGCAAGGATTTAAGATCATTGGAGTTAGCGGCCCGCTCAAACGACCAGGGGTCTTCGAGACCGAGTTCGGCACCCCGGTTCGCCAGATTCTCGAGGAGATGGCCGGGGGACTCCAGGACGGTCTCCGCCTCAAGGCTTTTTGCCCGGGAGGGGCGAGCAGCGGCTTTCTTCCCGCCGGAATGGTGGACATCCCCTACGATTTCTCCCCCCTCGCCGAGGCGGGGAGTATGCTGGGAAGCGGGGCTTTGGTGGCCATTCCCGAGGGAACCGACATGGTGGCCCTCGCCCGAAACGCCCTTCGATTTTTCCGGGACGAATCGTGCGGGAAGTGCGTTCCCTGCCGTCTCGGAACCGAAAAGCTCACCGATTTTCTCGCTCGAACATTGAACGGGACCGCCCGCGCCGAAGAACTGAAGGTGATGGAAGACGTTTCCTCCGCGATGACAGACACTTCCATCTGCGGGCTGGGCCAGACGGCACCCTACCCCTTTCTCACCTTGCTCCGGCACTTCCGCGGTGAAATCGAGGAAAAGTTGAAGGCTGCCGCACCTGGTGTCGCATGACGTGCCCACCATGACGGAAGGCAGGGCCGACATATCGATCCGCATCGACGGAAGGACGGTTTCCGCCCCGGTCGGAGCCACCATCTGGGAGGCCGCCGACGCCTGCGGCACCGCCATCCCCCGCCTGTGCCACCAGTCCGGCTTCGAGCCGACCGGAGTGTGCCGCGTGTGCGCGGTGGAGATCGAGGGCGGCCGCGCTCTGGCTCCCGCCTGCCACCGGCGGATCGAAGGGGGAATGGTCATCCGCACCAATAGTGAGCGAGTCACCCGCTCCGTCCGGACTTTGGTCGAGATGCTCATGGCGGACCAGCCACCCTCTTCCGCGGAAGGTGGGGAGAAGGACTCCTGCGATCTGGAAGCCCTGGCGCGAGAGCTCGGCGTCCTGACGAACGGCGGGCCGCGCCTTTCCGCCCGACCGCTAGCCCCGCCCACCGATCTCACCTCCCCGGTCATCGCGGTGGACCACACAGCCTGCATCCTCTGCGACCGCTGCAGCCGCGCCTGCTCCGACGTACAGAGCAATGAAGTCATCGGCCGAAGCGGCAGGGGCCCCACCACCCGGATCGTCTTCGACGCGGACCTTCCCATGGGGAGGTCAAGTTGCGTCGCCTGCGGGGAGTGCGTCGCGGCCTGCCCCACCCGGGCGCTCACCAACAAGGTTCTGACCCTCTCGCCGCCACCGGGACCCGGAACGAGCGATGGCGCGAATGCGGTGGACTCGGTCTGCCCCTTCTGCGGGGTGGGCTGCGGGATCACCTACCGGATCCGGAAAAACACCCTCGTCGGAGTGGAGGGGATCGCCGGACACCCCGGCAGCCACGGCCGCCTCTGCGTCAAGGGCCGCTACGGCTACGACTACCCCCACCACCCCGACCGCCTCACCGCCCCCCTCATCCGCAAGGAAGGCGCTCCCAAGGAACCCCCCGGGCCGGAGGAGGGCTTTTTGAACGCGCGAAGCCACTTCCGCGAAGCCAGCTGGGAGGAGGCCATGTCCCTTGCCACCTCCCGCCTAAAGGCGATCCGAGACACTCGTGGCCTCTCCGCCCTCGCCGGGCTCGGCTCGGCCAAGTGCTCGAACGAGGAGGGATATCTCTTCCAAAAGCTCGTTCGCGCGGTTTTCGGCACGAACAGCGTGGATCACTGCACCCGGCTCTGCCACGCCAGTTCGGTCGCCGCCCTGATGGAGACCATCGGGAGCGGCGCGGTGAGCAACGTATTCAACGACGCGCTGGAAGCCGATGTCATCGTGGTGGCGGGGTCGAACCCGACCGAAAACCATCCCGTCGCCGCCACCGTCATCAAGGAGGCCGCCAAGGTCGGGGCGGCCCTCATCGTGATCGACCCGCGCCGGATCGACCTTTGCGATTACGCCGACATCTTCGCCTCCTTCCGGCCCGGGACCGACGTCGCCCTCTTCAATGGATTCCTCCACGCCGTCATCGCGGAGGACTTGATCGACAAAAATTTCGTCGCACAAAGGACCGAGGGCTTCGAGGCGCTCGCCGCCGCCGTAAAACCCTACACCCCCGCCACCGCCGCCAAAATCACGGGGGTTCCGGCCAAAACCATCCGGGAGATCGCGAGGCGCTACGCCACGGCGAAAAGCGCCATCGTCTTCTGGGGGATGGGCCTCTCCCAGCACACCACGGGCACGGACAACTGCCGCGCCCTCATCGCGCTTTGCCTCGTCTGCGGCCAGATCGGACGACCCGGCACCGGACTCCACCCCTTCCGGGGGCAGAACAACGTCCAGGGTGCTTCGGACGCCGGGGTCATCCCCATGGTCTATCCCGGCTATCAGTCCGTGACCGACCCCGAGGTGCGCGAAAAATTCGAGGACGCCTGGGGGAGGCCCCTCGACCCGGAGGTGGGCCTGACGGTCGTGGAAATCATAAACGCGGCCAAAGCGGGCCGAATCAGGGGCATGTACATCATGGGGGAGAACCCCGCCATGAGCGATCCCAACCTGAATCACACAAGGGAGTGCCTCGCCTCTCTCGAATTCCTCGTCGTGCAGGATATCTTCCTCACCGAGACCGCCGCCTTCGCGGACGTCGTTCTCCCCGCGACGGCCTTCCCCGAAAAGGAGGGCACCTACACCAACACCGACCGGAGAGTGCAGATCGGCCGGAAGGCGATCGAGCCCCCCGTAGGGGTTCGCACGGACTGGCGGATCGTGGCCGAGATGGGGACCCGGATGGGCTACCCCATGCCCTATGAATCCGCCGAGGAGATTTTTGATGAGATGGCCGCCCTCACCCCCTCCTACGCGGGCATTCGGTATGGCCGCCTGAAAGGGCACGGCGTCGTCTGGCCCTGCCCGACCCCGGATCACCCCGGGACCGAGACCCTCTTCACCGAGAGCTTCCCCACTGAATCCGGAAAGGGCAGGCTTGTCCCGGTCAAATTCGTCCCGGCGAAGGAACTTCCGGACCGCAGATTCCCCTTCGTTCTCAACACCGGGCGGAACCTCTACCACTGGCACACCGGAGCCATGACGCGCAGGGCCAAGGCCCTCCAAGCCTCCTCTCCCGCACCCTACGCCGACATGAACGAGGCGGACATGAAGCGACTCGGCATCCAGGACGGCGAGACCGTGATCGTGCGCTCCCGGCGGGGGGAGGTCTCCCTCCAGGCCCGCCGCTCCCCCAAGCAGCAGCCCGGCCAACTCTTCCTCCCCTTCCACTACGCCGAGGCCGCTGCCAACCTCCTCACCATCGACGCACTGGACCCCTACGGGAAGATTCCCGAGTACAAGGTCTGCGCCGTACGGGTGGAGAAGGTACGGTAGGGGGCAGCTCCGCCCTTTGCGGCGGCGCCTGCCCGCCCCGGGAGCGAAATTCTCCCCTATCGGTCCTTCGGCAGAGCGAGGGCGAAAAGGAGGCTCCCCACAAGAAAGGCCGGAAGCACCCAGAAGGCGGCGAGAAGCCCCGCGCGCCCTGCGATCCAGGAGAAAGGAAGCACCGAGAGGCTCGCAATGAAGATGGTCGTCCCGAGGGGGAGAGAGCTCGCGAAGCCTCGGTGGGAGGGAAGTAAATCCTGGGCC
>CAZUHN010000133.1:0-2913 GCA_964620535.1 uncultured Nitrospinaceae bacterium
GGCAACCGTACCGGGGGTTCGAATCCCTCCCTCTCCGCCAACCAGTCATCATGAACCTTCTCTGTGCATTGCGCTGTGTCGATTTCTCCCGACTTGGCGGGCCTGTCGCGACCTGAATCCGACATTGCCCGATTCTCTGGGACCATGGATTTGGCATAATTTGGCCCCGACATCCCCATTTTCTCTGGGGGAAAAAATCCGGTCCGGAATGGCGGGGGGTCATGCGGATTGTTTTTCGTATATGCCCAGTTTCTGGCGCTGATCGGTCCAGGAGAGAGGTAGATCCAGCCCGACAATATGCTCCAATGTGAGGTGAGGAGGCAGTGTTCCCCGGAGAATGTTCTCGGTGATATCCGGGGCGAGAAAAGCCAAGCCGATCAGCTTGCGAATGTAGCGTTCCGTGCAACCTTCCTTTTCAGCGAGGTCGGCGACAGAGGTCGTCTTGCCCTGTTCGAGTTCCTCCCTCCAGGAGTGGGCCCTGGCCACGGCCTTGATGAGCGCCCTGTCAAGGCGGGGTTTGTGATTGTGCTCATATCCATCGGGTAGCGAGATAATCCGCTCACCACCCCACTTTTCCAGCTGGAACGGAATCCGGATCTTGGTTCGCTTCCCCCCGCCGGCCACACATTTGTTCACTCGGATCTCCACATGTTCGGCGTGGAGATCGACCCTTTGAACGATCTCTCGAATCCGTTCGGCCCGCTCGGCCGGGATCATCTCATTCCAGTGTTCTCTCTGAGCGTTGGTCAGTAAGCCCTTCACTCGATCCATGATCAGTTCTTCGATTTCATGAGCCGGAATGCGCGGATTCGATCCCGCCTCGCGGGATTGTCCTTTGACGATGGCCTGACTCACATAATAGCGGTAGCGTTTTCCACTTCGTTTCTTGGCGTGGGTTGGGCTCATGGGGTGACCACGGTCGTCGAACAGGAGCCCGGACAGAAGGCTCTTGCTGACCGTGGATGGCTTCTTGCCGTCCTTCCGCCGGTTGTTCTTGAGCATCTGCTGGGCCCGCTCCCAGATCTCGCAGGAGAGGATGGCCTCGTGCTCCCCGTCGTATACCTCACCCCTGTGGGCGACCTGGCCCAGGTAGGTGCGGTTCTTCAGGAGGGCGTATAGCGCCCCGCGGCTGAAGACGCCTCCTCCTCGCTGAACCCCCTTTTGGGATCGCCACGACTTGCTCCGGATGCCGCGGCGCTTGAGGTCCTCGGCCAGGAGGGTGACCGACTCCAGCTCCAGATACCGCTCGAAGATGGGGCGGACCCGATCGGCCTCTTCTTGGTTCACGATCAGTTTTCTCTCGCAGACGTCGTAGCCCACGGGAGGATTTCCCCCCATCCACATGCCCTTCTTCCGCGAAGCTGCGATCTTGTCTCGGATTCGCTCACCCGTGACCTCGCGCTCGAACTGGGCGAAGGAGAGAAGCACGTTCAGAGTGAGCCTTCCCATCGAGGTTGTCGTGTTGAAGGCCTGCGTCACCGATACGAACGAGGCGTTTTTTCCTCGAAGACATCCACAATCTTCGCGAAGTCGATGAGGGAACGCGTGAGGCGGTCCACCTTGTAGACGACGACCACGTCAATTCGATCTTCCTGGATGTCTTTCAAGAGCATTCGCAGCGCGGGCCGCTCCATCGTCCCGCCCGAAACGGTGGAAGCGACGCGCGTTCTTATTACCGACGCGATCGGTTGCGCCTTAGCAGGCTCGGCGGCCCCTCTGAACGCGGAGATCGTCGAGCGCCATGCCCGCTGGGGCGGAGCGCCCGAAGCCACTGTCCTCGTCTACGGCCAGCGGCTTCCAGCCCCTACCGCGGCCTGGCTTAACGCCGCTCTGATCCATTCGCATGACTTCGACGACAGCCACGACTTCTGCAGGGTCCACGTTTTTGTAACCATTCTGCCCGCGATCTTGGCCACCGCCGAGAGTACCGGAAGGCCCCTTTCAGGCAGAGCCCTTCTCACTGCGCTCGCCGGTGCGTCAGAAATCTCACTCGCTTTGCCCTTTCGGTCGCTGAACAAATTCATTCGGGGTGGCTGCCCACGGGGGTATTCGGTTCAATCGGCGCAGCAGCAGGCTGTGCAAAGATCATGGATTTAGACGTTGAGGGAATCGCAAACGCCGCCGGCTTCGGTTACGCCCAGGCGAACGGGAACCGGCAGGCTTTGCTTGAGGGGACCTTGGCCAAGCGGCTCACGCCTGCCTTCAGCGCACGTGCGGGCGTCCACGCGGCGCTTCTCGCCGAGATGGGCGCTACCGGCCCCCGCAGCATCCTCGAGGGGGAGGACGGGATAATCGCCCTATTCGGTGGTGGCGAGGGCGATCCCTCCACTCTGACCAATGGACTCGGCGAGCGCTTCGAAGTGAACCAAATCGGAATGAAGCCTTATCCCTGCTGCCGTGGTGCGCATCCGAACATTAGCGCCGCACTGGAAGCGAAGGCACGCCTAGGCACTTTCGGGCCGGAGGAGATCGAGGCCGTCGATGTTTGGATCACCGTCAACAATCACTTACAAGTCGGCCATCCCTTTCGCATCCGGGAGAACCCACAGGTGGACGCGCAGTTTAGCGCTCAGTGGACCACAGCGACCGCTCTTTTGTATGGAGAGCCCCGACTGGAGGACTTCAAACCGGAAACGGTTCTTGGCCGTCGCGACGTGGAGGAGCTTGCCTACAAGGTGAAGTTGCATACGTGGAAGAATGGCACTCCTCCGCAAGTTCCTTCTCGGGTCTTGGTGAGGCTCAAGGACGGGCGTTCGGCGGACGTAACCCACGACTGACCTGCCCCCGATAGTGGTACCACCCCTTATGTTAGTCCTGCAGCCACCTCCGGAAGGCGAAGCGTAGCGAAGCCTGGAGGAGGTGGCTCTATCGCCTCGGGGGCCGGTGGTCGGTAGCCCAGGGCGCTATGAGGTC
>CAZUHN010000134.1:0-7000 GCA_964620535.1 uncultured Nitrospinaceae bacterium
CTCCCGGAGCTTCAATTTTGGCAGCGCCCGCCGCCGCAGTTCCTGTCCCGATGTTGATATTCGGTTTGACGGCCGGATATTTCCCCGGAAGATCTGCGTTTATCTCTAAGGCGTGCAACCGAATCTTGATTGCCGTCTCGATGGCGTTTGCAGCGCGGGCCAGGGGATTCTCGTCATCTTGGAAGATGATCATGGGGCCGTCACCCGCCGTCTCGTTGATATCCTCTCTGTGTTCACTGGCGATCGCGAGAAAAGCGGAAAAATATGCCTTGATTGCGTTGTTGGCAATGACCTGCGGAAACATGCTGCATATTTTTTGTAACCTTCAAGGTCAAGGAAAACAACTGTTATGTCCTTGTCTTTTTTCTCAAGTGTATCAGCGTCGGGGTTTTCCTCGAGAAGGCGTTTTACGGATTTGGAACGGACTTGATGAGCTGTCCTTTGACAGCCTCCCGCACATCCACTTTATTACGGGTTTTGCGTAAATCTTCCAGCGTTTTCTCGAGTTCAATATTCTTGTTCTGAATGTCGCCGTAGGCGGTGTTGAGGGACAATGCCATTTTTCGAAAATTCTGCTCGAGACGGTCGATTTCGTCTCCCCCTTCTTTTGTGGGGGGACATGCCTCGAAATCGCCCTGGCCGATCAGCACGGCGCAGGCGGCTAGGTCCTCGATGGGACGAACAATGGTCCGGCGCAAGAAGAAGATGATCGAGAAGGCAACCGCAACGAGCGTTCCCAACGCGATGTGCGTCTGCCGATTTCTCAGGGTGGCGGTTCTTGAATCGAGTTTGTCGATGTCGGTTGAGACGCGGATAATACTTTGTATCTTGCTCTGCTCTCCGTGGCAAAGTTGGCAGGGGGCTTCGTTTTCCAGAGGTTTCAGGAAAGTCAGGGCGCGGACGGAAGCACCATTTTTTTCTTGTATATCGTGTATCCAACGGATATTTTTTCCTGTAGGGACCACCTTCTGAGAATGAGGGTCATCTTATTAGGACTCCATCCCGATCTTTAAGGACTCCATCTGATCTTTGGCCTCTTTTGCCATGTCTTCTATGGATTTAACAACGCTTTCTACGAGCCGTGGAATTCTAAATTTGTTGATCTTATCAAGCGTTTCCATGTCGATGAACGCTTCTGATCCATCCACCCGGTACACTTATAGGGATTTAACGCCTTCCTGGCGCTTGAACTCGTTGAGGAGGCTCCGGGCGATGTCGGGCCTTCCTCCCGGCATATTGTTCCGGATACTATTGTGGATGGAAGAGGCGAGTATAGAGGCCCTATCTTCGATTTGGCCCACCAGGAGTCGGTGCTCGGTTTCGATGGACATTATGACTGTGGAGCCGAAGCCGACTCCCAGGAGAAGGAGGATGAGAAGCAGTATCTTTGCCTGAAGGCTCGCCCGCAATTTTTCCATTCGTTCATTCTTTCACAATTGACGGCAAAATATTGTTTGGCTCGATGGGATGCCCCTTTGCGGGATTGTGGTGGCTCCCACTCTCGAATGGGTCACACCTGGATGTCATCACCAGGCTCCAGGACAATGACCTTGGCCGAGAGTACGCGTTTTTTCACCTCCGCTTTGAATTCATCCGGCGTTCCCGTCAAAAGGGGGAAGGTTGAATGGTGGATGGGGACCACCCGTTTGGAACCGAGCAATTCCACGGCAATCGCCGCTTGCCGGGGGTCCATGGTGAATCGATCGCCGATGGGCAGAAGACAAAGGTCAGGCTCGTAGAGTTCACCGATGTAACGCATGTCGCTGAATAGATTCGTGTCTCCTGCATGATAGATGCGCTTCCCGTCTTCAAACGAAAGAATGAGGCCGCACGGTTCGCCGGCGTAGGTTCCAAACTCTTTGTAGCTGGAACTGTGCATGGCATGGGTAAGGCTGATCTGAATCCCGCTAACATCCACAGACCCTCCTTTGCCCATGGGAACGGCATTGTCACCGAAGCCGCCTTCTTCGGCGAGGAGGTTTACAAGTTCGTAGGGGCCTGCTACCGCGCACGTCCCTTTTTGATAGACCGGCATAACAGAGGCGATGTGATCCCCGTGGCCGTGAGTGACACAGATGAGGTCCGCTTTCTGAGGTGTTTGCAGGTTTTCCGGGCAGCGCGGGTTTCCTTCGAGCCACGGGTCGATATAGATGGTTTTTCCTCCCCCGCTTCGAATGAGGAAACTCGAATGTCCCAGATAGGTTAGGGTGTCGATCATGATATGTCTCCTGAAAAGTACAAACTGTCAATTCACTTTTCTTTTCCGGCCCATAAATCAGGTTGTATTATAGGCGTTGGGAAACCCGCCTCGGCCCAGCAATCAAGTCAGAATGGAATGTTGGGTGGGCTCTCTTTGAGCGGTTCTTATTATAAACTTCTGGAATCGGGTGTGGAAGTGCGCCCGTATCATGGGCGGAGGTGTATATTGTATGAAAGATCTCGATTCCCGCCGAATCAGACCCCCTTCTCGCCTCCGCCCCATGAATCTAGGGGACATTTCGGCGGTGGTGGCAATCGAAAATCAATCTTTTTCCCTTCCTTGGTCTAGGGAGAGCTTTCGCCGGGAGATTGAGAGGATTCCGAACTCCCGCCTGATTGTCGCGGAAGGTGACGGAGGGGAAGAAAAAGGGGGAAACCAATCGATTCTCGGATACGCCTGCTGGTGGGAGGTGGCGGATGAGTGTCATATCACGAACATCGCCGTCCGCCCCACAGCCCGCCGGCGGGGGGTAGGAGTTTTGTTGCTCGAAGGGATACTCGATGCGGCCAAGCGGGCCGGGTTGGTCCGGGCAACGCTGGAAGTACGCACGGGGAAAACGGCCGCGATTGCCTTCTATGAAAAAAAGGGGTTCACTGCCGCCGCCATCCGCCCCCGTTATTTCCCAGACAACGGCGAAGACGCTTTGGTGATGTGGAAAGCGAAAATTTGAAGACGTGAAAGATCAACCGCTTCTCATAGATATTCAACTGTGTTATTCTCTGCGTAACGCCCGATCGTCATTTATCTGGCCGATCTATGCCCTCCCTGAATGTGCCTGATTTGGTCATTCTCCTTATTGTTGCGGTTTTTTCCCTTTGGAGTTTTTTCCGGGGCGCGATAAAGGAGTTGTTTTCTCTGCTGGCCCTTTTCGCCGGATACGTGGCTGCGGTCCGTTACGGCTGGATGATCGCAGAGAAGGTCGTTTTTTGGACGGGAGATGCGAGTTGGGTGCGGTATGGCGGATATGCGGTGGTGTTTATCGTGGTATGGCTCGGCGTGAATTTGATTGGAGCCTTGGTTTCACGCCTCGTTCGCTCCTCTGCCGTCGGCCTGTCCAACCGCATTGGAGGAGGAATATTGGGTGGGGTCAAGGGCGTGATCTTCATTTCGGCGGGGCTCCTGATTTTCCAGACTTATTTTTCTGACACCATTCTTGATGTGAGGAAGGGAGAGCGCGTCATGCCCTGGATCCGGAGGGTGAGCGTATATCTTCGGTATATGTCCCCGACTGAATTAAATGTGCGCATCAAAGATATGAAACGGTTGATCGGCCCAGAGATGGAGGGAAGAGAACAATACGATTTGCCCCGATCGCGGGAGAAGACTTCATCGCGGGAAAATTAATAAATTAAAATATAAATTGAGAGGAACCTCGTGATTTTCACTTCAGAAAGCAACGCTAGGTGGCCTATCCTTTAGATGCCCGTTCAGGAAGAGCGACAGGAGGAGACGCTTCAAGTTTCCCCGCGGTATCGTCCGCCGCCTTTTGATTGACCACAGTGATTTCTCTCTCGGGCCTGGGGGACGGTTCCATCAGCAGGGCCATGCGGGCGATGATGGTAGCGGCAGCGACGGCAAAACGGACAATCAGAAAGAGAAGCGTAGCCTGCGCCAGTATCGGGACGCCCAGTTTAAGGACCTGTTGGATATTCTCAAATAATTCTTCTATTAATAACACGCTTTATTCCCGCCGATTATTGAAACGGTTCGAACCAATATAGCAGGAAGAAACCCACCTTATTTATCTTATTTCCCTCAACCTGTTCTGCATCACGCACGACAGCGCGCTTTCCAGCGCATATATTTCCTCACAGCGGCCATTTCTCCATTTGCCAACTCATTTCCCAGAACATGTACTCGTACCGCGTTCCGGTCATAAAACGGTCGTGCATGCGGTCGCGCCCGTTGGAACCCGCCGAGGAGGCGAACCGATCCAAAGTGCTCCGGAGCTGGACGGAGAGCGCATGAAATTCCTCCGAAGCGTACATGGCGATCCATTCGGCGTAGAGCGGAACATTCATTGGGGCCCCCTGCGCCGCCAGCTCTTTCCCGATGAGGGCGTAATCCCACTGGCAAGGGAGCATGGAGGCGGCCACTTCTCCGAAGGTTCCAGACCATGCCACCTCCAGCAGAAAATCTGTATAGGCTTTGCAGGTCGGAGCGGGTCTGGCGGACTCAAGTTTTTCCGGAGAGATTCCGAACTTGGCCGCAAAATCGCGGTGCAAATCCATCTCGGTATTCAGGGTGGCGTTCAGGAGATCGGAAAAACGGCCCATCTCGCTGAGGCCCGGCGCTTTCACCGCGGCAAGGGCGAGGACACGGCTGTATTCAATGAGAAAAAGGTAATCCTGGCACATGTAATAACGGAAGCGATCTTCGGGCAGGGTGCCGTCCCCGATTCCGGTCACGAAGGGATGGCCGTGGATGGTTTTCCACAGGGGCTCGGCATCGCGCCGGAGCAAATCACTGAAAGACTTTTCGGTCGCCATCGTGATCTCACAAGTTGTCCAAGATTTTTTTGGTTCGTCCCTTTTCCAAGGTTTCGCCGAAGGACTCCCCGAGATCGAGACCCATTTCCTTCGCCCGTTGTTGGGCCCAGAGCCCGACGTTCCGATCGTCTTTGTAGAACGAATCCTTCCGCGCCGTTTTTGGGTCATATTCCGCGATCCGCTGGTCCTCGGTCTTGTGCGTGGCGAATCGGGAAACCACCTTTCGGAGCTTTTGCCCGCTGCAATCGCGGCAGGTCAGCTTCCTTCGGTCGGAGGGTTTCAGCACCAAGTGCCCGGATACAAATCCGCAGGCTTGGCACTCGTACTCGTAAATCGGCATCTTATCATCCCATTTTTCTTTTTCAGTCTGTCTCCGAAGCCTCGATTTTAACGCCCAGATGCTGCATGCGCGCGCAGAAATCTGGAAATGTCACGGCAATTGCCTCGGCGGTATCGACCTCCACGCCCTGCGGGGCGGCCATACCCGCAACGGCGGCCGCCATGACGATGCGGTGATCGCCAAAGCCGCGGGCTTTTCCTCCGGTAAGGCCTCCTCCTTCCAGGATGAGTCCGTCAGGGAGTTCGCCGGCTCGCCCCCCCAAGTCTTCGATTGTCTTTTGCATCGCGGTTATCCGGTCGGTTTCCTTGATCCGGGCCTGGGGAACGTTCAGCAGGCGGGTTTGCCCCTCCGCGAACGCCCCGAGGACGGCCATGGCGGGAAGAAGGTCGGGTGTCGCATTCAGGTCGAACTCTCTTCCCCGAAGGTGTTTCCCCCTGACACGGATGCCCTCTTGTTCTTGAGATACCTCCGCGCCCATTTCGCTGACCATGCTGATGATGGCCTTATCGCCCTGGGGGTCGCTCATGTCGAGGCCTTCCAGGAGGATGTCCCCTTCTGGGAGCGCCCCCGCGGCCACCAGAAAGGCCGCCGAGCTAAAATCGGCCGGAATCCCTATCTCAAACCCATCGAGCTTTTGTCGGCCGGGCACGCAAAATCGCTCATATTCCTCGCGCTCGTACCTGAGTCCCAACCGGTCGAGCCACCAAAGGGTCATCTCGACGTAGGGTTTTTCGTTCAGATCGACGGGTTCGATGAAAGTTTCGCCATGGCCGAAGGGAGCGTTCACGAGAAGGCTCGAGGTGAATTGGCTTGTCGAACCGTCCACTTGTGTATGTCCGCCCTTCCACGGACCGGCCACGACCGCGGGAAGGCAGCCGTTGCCGTTTTCTGAATAGGCCCTTGCGCCGAGGTTCGAGAGGGCTTCGAGAAGAGGTCCCATGGGACGGCGGCGGCTCTGTTCGTCTCCATCGAATCTTGCCTCGCCCTCTTGGAGATGAGCGGCCGATCCAAGGCCGATCCTGCAGCTCGTTCCGGAGTTCCCTGCATCAATCAAACAGCGGGGAGCCTCGGGACATCCGCCGAATCCGGAAACCGTCCAGAGACGGTCTTCCATCTTCACGCCGGCGCCCAGTCCTTTGTATACCGTAACCGCAGACCGGCAGTCCTCCGAATCGAGAGGATTCAGAATTCGGCTCTCTCCGGAGGCGAGGGCGGAAAAAGCGATCGCACGAATGGTGTGCGATTTCGATGCGGGAACGCTCGTTTGGCCTGTTGCCCGGGAGGGTTTTACGCGAAGATTCATTGGGTTAAGTGAAAGGAAATGGGAGAATTCAATTTTCGCCGCTCAAGTAATTTCCAAGGAGACCCCGCGAGTGTTCGTCCTCATGACAATGGGCGCAAAGGTTTTCCCAGTTGCTCCCGTCAGGAGGGTTGTTTCGGGAATTGCCGTCTTTGTGATGGACGGTAAGCAAATGAAGGTTCTCCTCGTCGAAATCCCGCCCGCACTTGGCGCAGAGCCACCCGTGAATATTCAGAGAGAACCTTCGGTAGTCGGGCCCTTTTGTTACCGGAGCAACTTTTGCTCTCAGGCGCTCGGCGATGGTTTTCGCGCTCTCTTCGGGAGCATCCTTTTCGGGGGGCGCCTTCGGCTTTGAGGGGCGAAGAGGCTTCTTCCCTTTTCGTTGGTAGCCAAAGCGGACCCCGGCCATGGTGCTCTCCCTCCCGCATCAATCCATCACCATGCAATCGTAACAAAAGCCCTTTGACCCGAAAAGGGTGGACGGAATGCAAATTTTCCTTGTCCGTTTTGTTGCCATTACCCTTTGTCGAAGCGGATGCTAGCATTGAAAGGGAATGTCAGAGGGGAATTTTATGCGCTTGATCTCTCGCCGCTGGGCGATTCTTCTTCCT
>CAZUHN010000135.1:0-4452 GCA_964620535.1 uncultured Nitrospinaceae bacterium
TTTCCGGGTCGGCGAGCGGCTGGGCGATGATTCCCCCCACCACCTCCTCGTCCTTGAGGTCGAGCCGTTCGATTCCGGCAGCCTGCATCTTCCGCAGCGCCGCACGCGTGAACTTGCGCCCAGCCTTGAGGATGACCTCTCCATCCGGCAGGACGAGGTCCTCGAGGATTCGCTGGTTCACCATGAGCTCGGAGAGGTTTTTGTAAAAAGCCTTCTTCTTCTCATCGTAGAAGATGTCTTCGCTCTGGTAGAAGGAGTTGAGAATGTCGTCCTTGGAGAGCCCAAAGGCGCGGAGCAAAATAGAGACCGGGAGTTTCCGGCGGCGGTCGATGCGAACGTAGAGAAGATCTTTGGCGTCGAACTCGAAATCGAGCCAGCTACCCCGGTAGGGGATAAGCCGCGCGGTGTAAGCGGGCATGCCCGAGGTTTTGGTTTTATCGCTGCTGAAGAAAGCGCCTGGCGACCGGTGCATCTGGCTTACGACGACGCGCTCGGTCCCGTTGATGATAAAGGTCCCGTTATCGGTCATCAGCGGGATATCGCCGAGGTAGACCTTCTGCTCCTTGACCTCCCTGATGCGCCGCTCTTTTGTCTCTTCGTCTTTCTCGTAGGTGGTGAGGCGAATCAGAACACGCAGCTGAGCGACATAGGTCATCCCTCGCTGGCGGCACTCGCCCGCCTCGTGTTTCTGGCGGCAGAAGATCACGTTCCCGTTCTCTTCGCCGATGCCGGGCCCGCCCAGGCCGGTGTATTCCACACCGCCGCCAGACTCCCACACCCCGATCTCATAGCCCAGATATTCGAGAATGTTGTTCTCGCCCGAGTCGGTGATGGGGAAAACGCTCCGAAAAACGCTCTCCAATCCCTCGTCCAGGCGGCGATCGGCCGGCTTTACATCCCACTGAAGAAAACGCTCATAGGATGTAAGTTGGATGTCAATCAGGTTGGGGATATCGATAACCGCGGGGATCTTGGCGAAATCCTCGCGGGTGCGGCGTCCGTTTCTACCGTTCGTTACGCTCATTTGACTCACCTCGAAAGGGGTGGGGCGATGTTTCAACGTTCCGCAGAGGCGGCTGAAACACTGGCCAGCTTCCGCAGGCCGATTCCTTCCGGCGAGTCTTATGTGATTTCCACCTCCGCGCCGACCTCCTTGAGCTTATCCGCAATGGAGTCGGCCTCTTCCTTACTCACGCTCTCACGCACCTTGTTTGGCGCCCCGTCCACAAATTCTTTGGCCTCTTTGAGTCCCAAACTCGTAATCTCCCGAATGGTTTTAATGACCTTGATCTTCTCCCCTCCCGCCGCTTTCAAGGTGACAGTAAAATCCGTCTTCTCCTCAGCGGGTTCACCTCCCTCACCGCCCGCGGCGGGCATCGCCCCTGCCATCATCATCGGAGCAGCCGCGGAAACGCCAAATTTCTCTTCGAGTTCCTTGACAAAACCACTGAGTTCCATGACCGTCATGTTCTCGATGAAGGAAATCATGTCTTCTTTTGTGGTTGTAGCCACCTTTTACCCCTTTCCCAGGCTCAGGTTTTGAATCCGCGCAAAAAACCCTGAAAATATCAAAAAAATTTGGACAAGGACCTTTTCGGGCCAAACGAGCTATCCTATCTTTCTTCCTTATTTTTTACAACCGCCTGGAGGACGTTGAGCAGCGAAACGAGAACGCCGTTCAGTACGCGTGGAAGGCCCGCCACGGGCGCCTGGAGGGCGCCGACGAGGCGAGAGAGCAGGACCTCGCGGGGGGGTAGGATCGCAAGTTCTTTCACTTCAGAGTCTTTCAGGAATCTTCCGTCCAGCGCCCCTCCCAGGATCTTGCCGGAATCGGCCTCCTTGAGAAAATCGCCCAGCGCCTTGGCCGGGGCGGACGGATCCCCGGATGTGGTGGCTATAGAGATAGGCCCCTCCACAGATTCCCGAATCACCTCATAGGGCGTACCCTCGATTGCCCGTGCGAGCAGGGAGTTTTTCACCACGAAGAGGTCTACGCCCGCCGCCCGCGCCTGGCGACGCAATTTGGTCATATGAGTGACATCAAGTCCACGAAAGTCGAATAGGACGACCGAAGAGGAAGCGGAGAGCTTCTCCCGGATCTTCTCGACCGCTTGCACCTTAGCGGGCTGGGGCTCCAGGCCCTTCATCATTCTTCCCTTTTCCAAGACTTGCGCGCTCATGGTTGACGCCTCACTTGAGAGCACTGACCAGGCTTTGGTGATCCAGCTTGAGCCCGGGTCCCATAGTGCTGGAAATGCTCATGCCGCGGAGATACACCCCCTTGCTGGAAGCGGGCTTGGCCCGAAGGAGAGATTCCACAATGGCCAGGATGTTTTCCGCCAGGGCCTTCACCTCGAAACTGGCTTTTCCCACCGGGGCATGGACGATGCCCGCCTTCTCGACGCGGAATTCCACTTTTCCCGCCTTGATCTCCTTGACCATCCGGGCCATATCGAACGAAACCGAGCCCGACTTGGGATTGGGCATCATGCCGCGCGGCCCCAGGATCTTTCCCAGGCGGCCCGCCACGTTCATAACGTCCGGGGTGGCGACCATCCGGTCGAACTCGAGCCAGCCCCCCTGGATCTTCTCCGCCAAATCCTCCGCGCCCACGAAATCGGCCCCGGCCTCTTTGGCCTCGGTCGCCTTGTCGCCCTTGGCGAGGGCGACGACGGTTTGCGATTTCCCTATCCCGTTGGGAAGCACGACGCTACCCCGAACCATCTGGTCGGCGTGCCTAGGATCCACCCCCAGGCTGGCAGCCACTTCCACCGTCTCGTCGAATTTGCCCGAGGCGAAATCCTTAACGAGGGCGACGGCCTCCTCCAGGGGATAAAGCCGGGAACTGTCGATCTTCTCTCGGGCGTTTCGGTATTTTTTTCCGTGCCTGGGCACTCTTCTCTCCTCCTTCGTGGTTCCGGCAGCGCCCCACGCACAAACCGCGAGGGCGCCTCCCACACCGTTCCGCTATTCCACCTCGATGCCCATGCTCCTCGCGGTACCCTCAAGGATGCGCACCGCCGCGTCCACGTCGTGGGCATTCAAATCGTCTTTCTTGATCTCGGCGATTTCCTCGAGCTGTTTCCGGTTCACCGTTCCTACCTTCTCGCGGCCCGTCTCGCCCGACCCTTTGGCGAGGCCGGCGGCCTTCTTCAAGAGGACGGCCGCCGGCGGGCTCTTCATAATGAAGGAAAAGGTCCGGTCGGCGTAAACCGAAAGCACAACCGGAATAATCGTACCCTCGCGCCCCTGGGTCTGGGCGTTGAACGACTTGCAAAACTCCATGATATTCACGCCGTGCTGGCCGAGGGCCGGGCCCACGGGAGGGGCCGGATTCGCCTGGCCGGCGGCAATCTGAAGCTTGATTTTAGTCATCACGTCTTTCTTCGACATCTCGCCACCTTGATGCGGGCACGCCCCCGAGGGGGAGCAACCCTCAGACTTTCTCCACCTGAAGCATTTCCAACTCGACCGGAGTGGTTCGGCCAAAAATGCTGACCAACACCTTCAGCTTACCCCGGTCGGGATGAACCTCGTCGATGAGACCCGTAAAATTGACGAAGGGGCCGTCGACCACCCTGATGTTTTCGCCCTTCTCGAACTCCACCTTGCGCTTGGGTTTCTCCGCCTCCCCCCGCATCTGCTTGGTGATATTTTCGATTTCCGCCTGCGTGAGGGGGGTCGGCGAGGTCCCGCCCAGAAATCCCGTGACCTTCGCGGTGTTCTTTACCAGGTACCAGGTGTTTTCATCACAATCCATCTCGATAAGGATGTAGCCGGGGAAGAATTTCCGTGAACTCGTCCGTTTCTTCCCGCCCTTTACCTCAACCACCTGCTCTATCGGGACAACGATGTCGCCCAGCTTGTTCTCGAGCCCGGCGTTGCGGAATTGTTCGGACACGCTGAGCTTCACCTTGTTTTCGAAGCCCGAGTAGGTGTGTACTACGTACCACTCCTTCGTCATGCGCGGCCTCCCCTACAGCCCGAGGTTCAGAAAGTAATTGATCAACCGCGAAAGCCCCAGGTCCACCAAACCGAGATAAATGGCGATGATAAAAACGAAAACGAGTGTCATGGCGGTCTGGGCGGCCGTATGCCTCATCCCCAGCCAGGTTACCCGTTTCGCCTCGCCCTGGACATCGGAGAGAAACGAGCGTGCCTGCCTGAACCAATTGAACATCCTCGCCGCCATTTTCTCCCCGTCTTCCTTTCCGCCTCCGGCCGTTTCGGCGCGGCGCCCGTCCCCCTTTGCCCAGACTCTCGGCTCAGGTGGAGGATAAAACAAGGTGGCAGGCCAGGAGGGACTCGAACCCCCAACCGCCGGATTTGGAGTCCGGTGCTCTACCAATTGAGCCACTGGCCTTCAAGGGGCACCTCCTCCCCGGCTACTCGACAACCTCGGTCACCACGCCAGCGCCCACCGTGCGCCCGCCCTCGCGGATCGCGAACCGG
>CAZUHN010000136.1:0-1676 GCA_964620535.1 uncultured Nitrospinaceae bacterium
CCAATGGGCTACCGGTCCAAATTGCCGACAAGTGGATCGAGCGGATCCAGACCCTTTTCAACGATTCGGATCCCTACGTCAGGGAAGCGGTAACATCCACCCTGGGCCAGCTTGATTTGAAAACCCAAGATGTAAGAAAGTGGATGGACGCCGCGCTACATGATAAAGACGAAAGGGTGATCGCCCAGGCGCGCCGGGTCCTCGATCATACTCTCTCAAAGGACGGCGGCGAACTTCCCCACATCAGAGGTGGTGGGCATATGCTTTCGACAATCGAGAAAGCGCTTTTCTTGAAAGGGGTCAACCTTTTTGAGTCAATGAACGCAGGGCAATTAAAGATAATCAGCAATATCTCCAAAGAAATTAATATCTCCCCGGAAAATATCCTTTTCGAAGAAGGCGACTCCTGCGATTATTTATACATCATCGTCGAAGGCGAGATTGACATCGTAAAAGACCTGGCGCGCGCCTCCGAAAAAACGCTCGCAACCCTTGGCCCACCCGCTTCATTCGGGGAGATGGCCGTTTTCGGGAATGAGGGCCGATCCGCCTCGGCCCGGGCGGCAGCGAATTCCACCCTCCTCGGCATCGAAAAGGATCACCTTCTCGATCTCATCCGGGAACAACCCGCCCTATCTATCGAAATCATCCGGAGGCTCGCCGCCATTATCCGAAACCAGGATCAAGCCCGCGTCGCGGCCCACCAAGACGATTGAGTTTGCCGCAGGAACGAATTGAGTTTTTTTTATTTTTTCCGAATATACCTTGCTATTCCGACCTCTGCCCATTTTCGGGTTGACGCGCAAAACAGCAAAATCTATAATCGGCGCCGTTTTTTGGGCTGTTCCCCATCCGGACGAGGGAGTCCCCCGCTCCTATGAATTCAAGGGATTTTAGGCCTCCAGAAGAGAAGACCAGCCCCGTGTTCTTTTTCACCCTCGGTCTTCTCATGGTCGCCGTAACGTTTTGGACCGTTTGGGACGAAACGTTCACGAGACGGCCCTGGAAAACCTACCAGAAGAATTTCAACGAATTTGAAACGGCGAGAGTAAACAAAGAACTTTCCGAAACCCGGGCCAAGTCGGGCGATGCGCTCGCCAGTATTGATGCCGATATCTCCGCGCTCCAGAAGAAATTGGCGGAAGACAAAGAGCTCGCCGCCCTGAAGGAGGAACTGGACCGGAAGGAGCTCGACACGTTCGAAAAAGTACAGGATTTCGGCTTCGGAAAAGCCGTTTTGGATGAAACCTATTTCCACCTCCAAGAAGGCATCCGGCGAGGGAAAAATGTAACCGAGGAAAGAGAACACTTCGAAGAGGCGAAAAAAGAGGTGGACCGCCTGAAGCCGATCTCCGATGCCGCCGAAAAATCCCTCAATGAGACGAAAGCGAAAATCCAGGAAAAGGAAAACCTTCTCATCGACCTCCAGCGCCAGAGCCGTTCGATTGGGAAAAAAAGATTAGACCTCGAAAGGCGTCTCATCGCCATACGAGACCGGCCCTATGAAATTAAGCAAATCGTCATCAAGGAATTCGAACGGAATCACTTCGGCGAGCCACTCATGAAGGTAGACCGGTGCCAATCCTGCCACCTGAGCATCGACCGCGCCGGTTTTGAAGCCGCGCCGCAACCCTTCCGGACCCATCCCGACCGCGATGTTTTCCTGAACAAACACG
>CAZUHN010000137.1:0-2566 GCA_964620535.1 uncultured Nitrospinaceae bacterium
AACTCGCTCTCCCAGTAACGAAGAACGTGAGGCTTGGTCCCTGTCAATCGCGCCACTTCTCCGATCTTGAAAAATAATTTATCGGGTATCGATGGCTCCAGACTGTCCACACTCATCTCCACCTCCCCCCTACCGCCGTGCTCTCTGCCGAACTACAATTGAGTCCGGGAATCCTGCCTGAATAACGCGCTGGCGCATCATCAAGGCCTCACGTCGGGTCCCAAAAACCCCCAACCGGACTGTCCGCATTCTCCTGTTACTCAGACGCGGGCGGGAGGCTAGCTGTCCCTTCAAACCCACATCTTCGACCAAATCGAGCCGCTGGGCGGCATTCTCCAGATCGATGTAGGAGCCCGCCGAAACGCGCCATAGGCCATTCGTACGGTACGTCGCCGCAGAAATATTTTTTGCCCTGGCCGAGTCGACCAATACGTTGGCTTCTTCTCTCGAGACGAACTCTCCCAAAAGCACCTCGCTCAATCGAATCGCCACCCGACGTGCCTGCACAATCGGCGAAAATCTCCTGTCCCGAAGCCGCCGCACGAAATGGTTCACGCACCGGTCGAACCGGCAGGAGGCCACCTGTACGCTATATGTAACCTCGCGAAGGGCGGGTTTTTTGACGGTGGATTTGGGCGCCCCGACGTCCGCCTTGGCACTTCGGGAAGGAGGTGCGGGGGGCGTTGTCTCGCGCGCTTGAACGCGCCTTCCAGCAGAGGGCGCCGATTTTGGCATGGCAAGAACAGGGGTAGCCGGAGGTGTGGTTTTTTCCACTTGGACAGGAACATCTTGTTTCGGTTCGGCTTTCTCTTTGGCGGCAGGTTGTGCGGGAGGAGGCCTTTTGGGAACAGCGGGGGTCGGGGCGGCGGGCTGAAGAGAAGTTTTCTTTTCGTCCTCTCCCTCGACCTTTTTTTCCTCCTTGGCAAGGGATTTTTCCTCTTCGAGTTCCCGCTTGCGCCTTTCCTCCTCCCTCATTGCGATCTTAAGTCGCTGCTTTCGCAGCTCTTCTTGACGCTTCACTGCGGCGACCCTTCTTTGCTCTTTCTCCTGGCGTGCCACCCAGAATTTATATCCCACCCAACCGCCACCGCCCACGAGGGCGAGAGCGATCACCGCGATCACGATTTTCGCAGTTATTATGCCGAATTCTCCGTCGGCGCCACTCTTCTTCTTTTTTCCAAGTCCCAGGGAGTCGACCAAATCGTCGTCGTAGTCTTCCTCGTCTTCTTCATCATCGCCCAGCAAGTTCACGTCTTTACGGGCCATGGCCTCATTCCCTTCCTCTCGCGGTTATTCATCTTTCACCGCAGCCGCTTCGGAAATAATTTTCTCCGACACGTGGGCGGGAACTTCTTCGTAATGGGAAAAATCCAACGTGAAGTCTCCTCGATCCGCCGTCATAGATCGCAGTGCTGGCGCGTAATTCAAAACCTCCGCCATGGGAACCTGGGCCTTGATCTTCTGCTTCCCGCCGGGCGCTGAATCCATTCCCAAGACTCGGCCGCGGCGTGAGTTCATATCCCCGATGATATCACCCATATATTCCTCCGGCACGGTTACTTCCATACTCATGATCGGCTCGAGAATATTCGGTTTGCAATCAACCATTCCTTTTTTGAAACCGAGGGAACCGGCGATCTTGAACGCCATCTCCGAGCTGTCAACCGAATGATAGCTGCCGTCGTATAGGGTCACTCGCAGGTCAGTTACAGGGTATCCCGCAAGAGTCCCATTACTCATCGCTTCGACAATCCCTTTTTGTACGGCTGGAATGAAAGTCTTTGGAATGACGCCGCCTACAATCTTGTTAACGAATTCGAAGCCTCTCCCCCGCGGCAAGGGCTCGATTTCGAGATACGTATCCCCGAACTGGCCGCGTCCGCCCGTTTGTTTCTTGTATCGGCCCTGCACCTTTGTACGCCCCTTGATGGTTTCCTTGTAGGGAATCCGCGGGGTCCGCATCTCCACCTCGACGCCGTACTTGCGTTTGATCCGTTCGAGGACAACTTCCAAATGAAGAACACCCAAGCCTGAGAGAAGCATTTCCTTGGTCTGTGGATCCCGGCTTACGCTCAGGACAGGATCCTCGTCCCGCATCCGAGACAGCGCCGTACTCAGCTTCTCCTCGTCGCCCTTGCTCTTGGGCGCGACAGCGTAGGAAATAGCCGGCGAGGGAAATTTAATTGGCGGAAATACAACCGGAGATTTCTCATCGCAGAGGCTGTCTCCCGTGCTGGTCACCTTGAGTTTCGCCACCGCCGCGATATCGCCCGGGACAAGCTTATCGGATACGGGTTTTTGGCTCTTTCCCTGTACGTACAACATCGTCCCCATGCGCTCGCGCTCCTCCTGGGTGGCGTTAAAGACGTTGGCGTCAGAGGAAACCGAACCCGACATTACCCGGAACATATTCAATTTGCCGGCAAAGGCGTCGATGGCCGTCTTGAACACGATCGCCCGGAAAGGGGCGTCCGGGTCAGCCTCCACGGTGACCTCTTCCCCATTGGGTGTCTTTGCGCTGGAGGTTTTCCGGTCGGCCGGCGACGCGCCGTAAAAGACGAGGGCA
>CAZUHN010000138.1:0-25622 GCA_964620535.1 uncultured Nitrospinaceae bacterium
TCTCCGCCGCCCAGGCGCGCCAGCCCGAGAACTGCGGCAAGTGCCACATGGGGCCGGACCATCCCCAGATCGAAATCTATAACGAGTCGAAGCACGGAATCGTCTTCCGGGCGCGAATCAAAGAGATGAACCTGGACAGCAGGAGCTGGGTCGTCGGCAAGGACTACACGGCCGCGCCCACCTGCGCCACCTGTCACATGAGCGCGACGAAGGATCTTCCCATCACCCACGATGTCGGTAAGCGGATCAGTTGGACCCTGCGGCCGGTGGTCTCAAAGAAACTCAAGAACTGGGAGGCCAAGCGAAAGGACATGCAAAACGTCTGCGCCGCCTGCCACGGCCCCGACTTCACGAAATCCTTCTACACCCAGTACGACAACATCATCGATCTCTACAACGAGAAGTTCGCCGTCCCGGCCCGGGACATCATGCTCGCATTAAAGAAGGAGGGAAAAATCACTTCGGCGCCCTTCGACGATAAAATCGAGTGGACCTTCTTCGAACTCTGGCACCACGAGGGCCGCCGCGCGCGCATGGGCGCCTCGATGCAGGGACCCGATTACACGCAGTGGCACGGCTTCTACGAGGTGGCCAAGCACTTCTACTTCAAATTCATTCCCGAGGCCGAGAAACTCTCGCCCGGCCTCACCGATCGCTTCGTCAAGGGCAAGCATCACCAGTGGCGCAAGGGTATGACCAAGGCGCAGATTCAGCAGATGCTCGACTTTTATCAGAAGAGATACGGCTCGGAAGAGAAAAAATAGGGGGAGGCGGCCGGCTGCCGGATTATCCGGGATATATTCTTTAATGTCTCAGAGACTTGGTCGTCCGTTAAACTGACCTGCCTCCAATAGTGACACCAACCCCTGTGTTACCCCGGATTGAGTGGTAACACCCAAAGAGTACCGAAAATACTCTCATTCAGCATAGACCAACTCTTACATTTAACTTTTTCAACTGATCTTCCTCATCTAACCGGTCATTGTGGAACGAGAAGACTCCAGCCTAAGATCCCTTTTGTCTGAAAAATTGTCAGCCAGACCCATCATTAATGCCCCGTCAGAGGGGTGCCCACCGCATAATGTGGGTCTAAAGAACTTCCTTCCTCCCGCCGATAAGTTTCAGATAACCCCCCTGAACGGTCCTCAGTTGTAGCCACGGGTGCAGAGTACCTCTCAGAGCCCAGCCCCCGAGGAGCAGCCGATAGACTAGGAGACGATTTATATAAATCCGGTTGCCTCGTCGGCGGAAGAAATCACCGCGGCGGACTTAAATAAGAGATCGTTGAGGCTGAGATCGAGGATTTCGACTTTTCGGGCAACCGCGGAAACATCCTGAACGTAATCGCCTGAATCTTGAGTCTGAAGTTTGCCGGAAAGCCTCTCCCCGGAGAGGTTTATTGAGGACCGCGCTATAACGCTGAGCAGGGCTGGCCTACCCGGCCCGTGCCAACCGCTCGATAATTCCACTGAGAAGTGCCGTACGCGGTACCAGGGAAGAGATCTCCAGGTACTCCTCATCAGTGTGGAATTTCCCCCCCACGGGGCCAAGGCCATCCAATATGGGTACCCGTAAGGGGGAGAGAAAATTGCCGTCGGAGCCCCCCCCGGTGGCCGTGTGAGCCACCGCTACACCCACCTCCTTTCCCACCTCTCCCGCGACATGTATTAGCTTTTCTGTTTCCTCGCACATCACCATTACGGGCCGCCCCCCGGACCGCTCAAAGGAAACGTGGGTTCCCTCCAGCGCGGGTGTACCGATTTGTTTCTCAAGCGATTTCATCATTGCATCGAGGGTGGCCTGGGTATCCGACCGGAGTTCCACGGAGCAAGAAGCGTATTCGGCCACGATGTTGGGACGATCCCCGCCCGAGAGGGAAGAGAAATTGACTGACCCTTCCTCTCCGTTGAGGGCGGCGAGGCGAACGATCTGGTTCGCCAACTCCAGCACGGCGCTTCGTCCGAGGTTGGGGTCGACACCGGCGTGGGCCGGGACACCGCGGACTCTCAATGTGCCGTAGATGCCACCCTTCCGGGAGGAGACGAGAGTGCCGTCCGCCCGCGCGGGCTCCAAGATGAGGGCCGCCGTCACCCCCTTGCCTATCTCCTCGATGAGGGGCCGGGAGGAAGGGTTCCCCCGCTCCTCGTCGGTGTCGTAAAGGATGTCAATGGAGCCGAATTCCTTAAAGCCCGCCCTGAGAAGGGCCTTGAGGGCGTAATAGCAGGTGACGAGCCCCCCTTTCATATCCACCACTCCGGGCCCCCGAGCGAGGTTTCCCCCAATCCGGAAGGGGCGGCGGGATGCCTCTCCTTCGGGGAAGACGGTGTCGCAGTGGCCGAAAAGCGCAACCCGCGGCCCTCCGGCGCATTTTCCCTGAAAACGGGCGAGCATATGGTCCCCCGTCCCTTGAGAGCCGGGGACGCGCTCCACCTCGGCGCCCAGGGCGCTGTATTGCTCGGTGAAGTGAGCCGCGACGGCGTTTGTTCCAGCCGGGGGAAATGTGGGTGAGTCGATGGAAACGACGCGCTCCAGCTCTTCGATCATTGCGCGGAGTAGCGGCTCGATCTTTTCGCGAAGGGCGGCGCCCCCGATCACGATCTCGCCCCTTGTATATAATAGCGCCCCGCCACGGAGTCCCCCGAGAGGCGCAGATCGTAAAGGTCTGGCGGGAGGGCCTGCCAGATTTCTTGTGCACGGCCAAGATCCTCAGGGGTGTTGCAATGGCTAAGGTAGATCGCATTCTTTGCTTTTTGGGGCAGGCGGCTCGGGTAGCTCTCGGGATGGGCCGCCAGGGCAGCGAGGTGGGCCGCGCTGATGGGTTCCCCTGGCGCGAGGCCCGAAATGGCCAAGGAGCGTTCGAAACGGTGAAGTATCTCGGGGCCGGCGGGCTGGCCGAGCGCGCTCAGGCTCAACACCACCACGCAATGCGTGGATGTCCGGGGGATGACCGGCTCACCCTCGCCGGGGACTTTTGCGAGGCGCTTTCTCGCCCCGTCTGTTTTGACCAAAAGTACCCCTCCGAAACCCTCCTCGGTGAAGTTGTCCACCTGCTCGGCCGGGATGCCGCGGAACATGTTTTTGGGCAGCTTCTTTTCAACCCAGACCACGGCTCCACGCGCAGACCATATCCGGGCCGCCTCGCCCAAGCTGTCCCGGGACTCCTCGTTCACGAGGAGAGAGGCGTCCACCGTCTCCCCCAGGGCGTGCAAATTTGTCGTGCTTGTTACGAGTACGGGCATTTCTGCGTTGAGCATCTCGCGCACAAGGCGTTTCATGACAGTGGCTTTGCCCCCCGCTCCCATCACAGAGACGAGATCGCCCGCTCCAAGACCCAAAAGTTGCGAGAGAAAAGGGCGGGCGGGCGGCAAGGTTTTCGGCATCTATCGCTGTGACTACGCGGCCGCCCGGTAGATCGATTCGATGTTTTCTTGGGTGATCTCCCGGGGGTTCGCGTCGAGGAGGCGTTTGAGCTGAAAGGCGGCCTCGGCCAGCTCGGGAATGACGTGTGCCGGCACTTCCACCTCGCTGAGCCGGGTGGGTACGCCGCAATCCGCGCAGAGCTTCGCCACCGCCGGGACCGAACGCGCGGCGGCCTCCGGGAGCGGGAGGCCGTCCGTGTCTTCCCCCAGGATTTGGGCGATGCGGGCGAATTTTGCCGGGTTCGCTGAGCAGTTGAAGGCCATCACGTGGGAGAACATCAGAGAGTTGCTTACCCCGTGTGGGATGTGGAAGCGGGCCCCGAGGGGATAGGCCAGGGCGTGAATCGCGCCCGCCCCCGCGCCGGCGAGGGCGACACCCCCGTAATAGGAGCCGAGCGCCATGTCCGATCGCGCAAACATGTCGTCGCCGTCTTTGCAGACCTTCCGGACCGACTTGGCGATGAGCTCCACCCCGCGAATGCTATAGAGCTCGCTAAGAGGGGTGGCGTTTTTCGCCACGTAGGTTTCGAGGCAATGGGTGAGCGCGTCCACCCCGGCCGCGGCGGTGACGTGTGGCGGGGCGGAGGCGGTGAGGGCGGGATCCACGATGGCGATGCGAGGGATGATGTATGTGCTTACGATGGCTAGCTTCACCTTCTGTTCGGGAATGGAGAAGATGGCGTTTGGCGTCGCCTCGGCCCCGGTGCCGCTCGTCGTGGGGACGAGAAAAGTAGGCAACCCGGGGCGCGGTACGAGTTCGACGCCGAGGTAGTCCCGCGGCGAGCCCTCGTTGCGGAGGAGGACCCCCACCGATTTGGCCATGTCCATGGAGCTTCCCCCCCCGACCCCGAGGACGAGGTCGAACTTTCCGCCCTTGAATTCTCCGTGGGCGGCCTCGAGATTGCCGATGGCGGGCTCGGGCGGGCACGCGTCGTACACCGTCACCGAGGCCCCCGCCGCCTCGAGCGGGGCGAGCGCCTTATCCACGATGCCCGCACCCCGGACGCCTTTGTCCGTGAAGAGAAGCGCCTGTTTCGCCCCGAGGAAGCTGGTTTCATCTTTGAGCTTTTCAATGGTGCCGACGCCGAACCAGGTACGCATGGGATGAAGGATGTTGAACATGTCGCAACACTCCTTTTAGCGGATGGCGTATCAATCCCGCGCTGGGAGAGATGGTTCGGTAAGCAGAAGCCCCATTATCCCCGCCCTCGGGCGGGCATGCAATCGGAGGGGTTTCCTCATCCCTCTGTGAGGGGTCTTATTATTCTTCCCAGGCTTCCCTCGTCAGAAGGCGCCAGGCGTTCTGGTAGGCGATCCGGGGAGCGGCCTGGGGGCTGAGCCTGGCGAGAATCTGCCTTCGGAACCGGCGGATGCGCTTGCGGTAGACGGGAGGGGCCTGCCCTCCGATTCCGCTTCCCGTGCCGAAGTGGCCGATCCGCGCTTCGACAAAAGAGCGCCACTCCGCCGAGAAGATTCCTTCGACCTCATAAAGCAGGTATTCGCGCGCCCGGGTAAAAAGACGTCGCTTCGTACGCGTACCTTGGGTGAGCGTAAAAAAGAGGTTGGGGTGGCGCAGGGTCATGGCGCGCAGCAGGCCGGGACCGTAGCCCGGCATCCTATAAAGTTGACGGATTCGCCCTGCCCCTGTCCAGATGACAGGGACGGCGGGGTGGGCGTGGAGCAGTTTTTCGAGTTGACCCACGCGCTCGTCGTCTGGCTCCATTCCTATCCAGACGGCGGTCTTTTTCTCCCCTGCGAGGCGAAGAACCTGATCGAAGGTCTCTCCGTTCAGGGGAAGAGCCACTTTTTCCTTCCGGACCGCGGCCAGTCCGCTGCCGGTTTGTTGAACTCCCTCTTTAAAGGAGAGGAGGGTGAGCTTCCCAATCCCGTAGGCGCCTCCGCCGATCTGGCGCCGGAGGCCCGCGAGGAAAGGCCCTCCTGGTTCCGCCCACGAGGCGTCCCTCCCCTCGGTGGTGAGGGGGATCAGGCGTGCCGGGTGGGCCCGGACAGCCTCTCGGATGATCTTTTCACTGGGCCCGGTCACGGCAGCGAGGGCCACGCCGCCATCGTCCATCTTCGCAATAAGACCGGAGAGATCCGTTTCAGGCGAAAGGGTGACCTCCAGGTCGATGAGGGGAAGTTTTTCCTTTTGCAGGAACGCTCGGAGGGTTCGCTGGTACGGCTCCCAGCGAGGGTGCGGCTGGGATAATTGGGGGCGCGCCTCCTCTCCGGCGCAGCCCCAGGCGAGGAAGCAGGCCAACAGGGCATGGACGGAGAACCGGGGCCAAAGTCCGGGGAGAGGGCGGGCCAAGATTTCGGAACGGTGGATACCCTGCATGTGAACTTTGTATCACGAAGGCGGAACGGCGGGGAGGTGAACCGTTCCGCGCCTACTCCTCCAGGATGGCGGCCGCCCGGATGTGGGTTCCCGTCGCGCCCCTCCAGCAGAGGGGCAAGGCGCTCACGGTGAAGCCGTGGGTGCGGGGGATGGCCCCGAGGTTGCACAGGTTCTCGATGTGCCAGTACTCGCGCGTCTTGAAGAGGCGGTGGCTCGGCCAGGGGTCGCGCCGATCGAGCATTTCCTTGATGGGCAGGTCGAAGGTCGGGGCGTCGATTCCCACCACCTGCACCCCTCGGTCGATGAGCCATTCGGTGCTCTCGCCCACTGGGCCGGGGTGATCCGTCAGGTAGCGCGGATCGTCGTTGTACTCGGAGGCCCCCGTCCAGAGGAGCACGATTTCGCCCCCCTTTAGGGAGTAATTCACTTTTTCGAGGGCGGCCGCCAGGTCCGCCGACTCGATGGGCTCGCCCGGCTTCTTGTGGCGCAGGTCGAGGCGGACCCCCGGCCCGAAGCATTTTTCGATCGGGATCCGCTCGGCGTCCTCCCCGGCGGCACCGCCGTGACTCCTGGCGTCGATGTGGGTGCCGCAGTGCTCGCTGAAGATGCACACGCTGTGCGCGAAAAGATCGGTAAACCCCATCTTGTCTGTCCCGATCCGCTTGGCCGTGTCGAAGGTGGACTCCACCTCCTTGATGAGGGGCTGGAGGGTCCCCGGGTAGTGCTGCATGTTCTGGTGAACTGGCATGGATAGATCGATGATTCTGGGCATGGATATTCCTCCGATTCATGTGTCTCGAAGCACGCACGCAGGCATATTTATCTGAAAATAGCCCGGAAAAAATCCCTTAGACTGTTTCCTGGTCCGCCCCGACCGAGGGTTTACCCCCGCCTCCAGGGTGCCGCCCCTGGGTGAAGTGGAGCCAGTAGTCCTTGCGAATCACGTCCTGGAGCCTGGGGCGCATTTTTTGGCTCCTTTCGGTTCCCCAGGCGGCCTCTTGCCAGGCATCCGATGCGAGAGGATCGAGCGAGGCCAACTCGTAGAAGGCGAGGAAGGCCGCCCGCCCGGGGCGGTTCCCTGGATTTACATCTCCTCGGTTCGGATGTTGGTGATCACCTCCGCGTTCCGGAAGAGCGGCCCCCGAATGACCCCCTCCACCGTACCGAGGCAAGGCAGGTGCTCCTCACAATACCAGCGGATGGCTTCCTCCTCCGCCCCGGCTTCGCCGGAGGGATTCAGGCGGACGGACCGGATGTAGGACGCCTCGACCGGGGGAGCATCCCCGCAGGAGGCTTCCAGCCGGTAGACGGCGCGCGGGACATCTTTGATACGGGGAAAGAGGTGGAGACTCCAGAGGGAGGGGTGGTTCAGCTGTGGAGATAGGGCGTGCTCCGGAAGGCCTCCTGGTCCTGCGCTTTGTAGACCACAAGAAAGTCGGAATCCTTCTCTCCGTCAACGGCCTGGAATCGGCGGCACACCTGGAAGCCGGGGCACAAGACGGGGTCGGAGGTGTGCTCGCAGTTATGCCACCGTTGGCACTCTTCCCGGTGCCCGGGGGCGACGTTGGCCCAGATGGCGATCAGCGCCTTCGGGTCGGCGGGAGTCTTTTTTCTCCTTCCGCTATGGGCCGAGGAGTTCGAAGAGGTTCCCCTCGGGATCCTTGAAGAAAACCATCTGCATCTCGGGCGTGCGCCGGATGGGTGCGCTCAGAAATTCCACCCCTTTGGCCTTCCATTCTTCGTATGCCGAATTTATTTCGGCGACCCACATGGTGAGATATCGAATCCCCGACGCACCGTCCGCTCCGAAAGGAGCTGCGGGCGGCGGGTTGTCGAAGCGGACGATCTTGAGGTTCACTTCCCCAAACTCCATGTACTGGATCTCGCAAGCACCCCCCGCTATGCCGGCCCCTTTCGCGGACTCCTCGTCCAAGCCGACGTTTCGGGTAGGGGTCATACCCAGTTTGTCCCGGTAGAAGGCGACCGCCTTCTCGAAATCGCGGACGACGAGGCCGATGTCGTATCCCGGCCGCTTGAGCTCCACCATCTTTCATTCCTCCCGCTGGATATGTCTCCGGATATAAAAGCTTTTTCGTATTCCGAAGCCGGATGAGGCCTTCCTCCCTCCGCGCCCGGGCTTGTTGCCGCCGATGAACGTGTAAACGGTATTTCCCCCGCAGGGTAGCCCTATTCTCAGGGGGAGAAAAGGGCAGGACCTCGGGTAAAAAATCTAGCATATCCGGGAGTGCGATTCTCAGCGCGGGACTTGGAAGGGCTTTAAACCTCGGCGATCTCTCGGAGCTTGCCCTCTTTATCCAGGTTGGCCAACTGGGGGAAGCCGCCGATGACCTCGCCGCCGATGATGATCTGAGGAGCCGATCTCCCGTTGGTCCGATCCATCATGGCGTTCCACTCGAGGGTTCCGCCAAAGATGAGATGCTCTTCAAACTCCAAGCCTCTTTTCTTGAGGAGGTTCTTTGCGGCCGTGCAGAAGGTGCAGGGCTCGGTGGTGTAGACCTCGATTTTTGGTGGCATCGGTATCACCTTGGCTTCGAAGAGATTCGGGCCACAAAGAAATGTAGTGGCCGCTATTATGTATACCAAAGTTGGGGAATCCTGACACATTCCGGGGAAAATGGCGAGATTCCATGCTGATCTGCACCCTCGAGCACGTGGTGGGCCTCATGGGCGCCGAGCGCATATACACTCTCCGGCGCGTCCTCCTCCCCCTCGTGGCCCCCTGTCCCTCAGAAAACCTTTCCCCCCAGAGGCACCCGCCGGTCGGGGCCGAGAAGGCTTACCCCCCCCCCGCCTCGTCCGGCACCGCGAGAATCAGGCACTGGCTCTTGAAATCCGCGATACGCCGGAGCGGGAAATTCACCACGGCGAAAACCTGCCTTCCCAGGAGGGATTCTCTTTTCGGGTAGGAGCCCGGGAGCCCGGCCGCCGAATGCATCTCGCCGAACCGGGGCCCGAAATCGACCCGCAGGCGGTAAAGGGGCTTTCGCGCCTTGGGAAAATCGCGCACCTCGACGATTTCACCCACCCGGATATCCACCTTTTCGAAATCCTCACACTGGATTTGTTCGGCCATCAGTCTTCCTCCTGAGAAGGATGTTCCTCTGAAATCGTTGAATGTATTGGCATTATGGTATCTCTCGACTCGGGTCGGAAGGGATTCGCTTTGCGCAAAAAAATGTTGACATCCCCCTCCATTATCTATAAAAAAGACCCGTCTTTGAAGTTTAGGATATCGCATCAGACACGTTTAGTTTATTAAACTCCCGGAGTACCCAACTTTCCCGTTCGCTGAGTGCCAGCGGTGAGGATTTTGCCGATATCGGCCGGGCCGCCGGATTGATTTTCTCTCTTGGAGAGGACCGTATGCCAAGATCCGGGCAGTTAAGAAAGCGGGTGAGAGTCAAAGAGGCGGCGGGCCGTTCCAATAACGGCATCCTTCAGGTGGGCGGCCGCATCCGGGACATGCGCATGTCCTTCGGGCTCACCCAGGAGGAATTGGCCCACCGGTCGAACCTGACAAAGGGTTTCATCAGCCAGCTCGAGCGGAACCTGACCTCGCCCTCGCTTGAGAGCATGGTGGCGATTCTCCGGGCGCTTAACACGGACATCGTTGAGTTTTTTCGCGGGCAGGAGGATGAGCGGATCGTGTTCGGCGATTCGGATTGCACGAACGCCGACACCTATCCCGAGGCTAAGGAATTCCTTCTGATGGTGCCCGGGGCGGCGAACTGCGACATGGAGCCCGCACTCATCACCCTCGCGCCGAGCGAGGCGCTAAAGGAGAAATCCCATGCAGGCGAGGAATTCGGCTATCTCCTTCAGGGTAAGGTGATGATCCTTTACGGCAAGTGCCAGAGTCTCGCCCGGAAGGGCGAGTGGTTCTATTTCGTGGCTGACCGGGTGCACGGAATATCGAATCCCTTCGATCGTACGGCCAAGTTCCTTTGGGTTTCCACGCCACCTAGTTTTTGAGGATTGGATTCAACATGGTTCGAGCTCGCGCCACCCGGGTAGACCCCTCGAGACGGAGGAAATGAGTCAATGAGTTCACTGGGACGCCACCTCTTGGTAGAGCTGTACGATTGCGACCCGGATAAACTCAACGATCCGAAGGGCGTCGAACAGGCCATGCGCGAAGCCGCCTCCCTCAGCGGGGCGACCATCGTCCAGAGCGTCTTCCACATGTTCAGCCCATACGGGGTGAGCGGGGTGGTGGTGGTGGCGGAAAGCCATCTGGCCGTTCATACCTGGCCGGAGTACGGCTTTGCGGCGGTGGATTATTTCTCCTGCGGCCCGATCGATTGCGAGGCGGCCGTCTGGCATCTGAAGGATCAGCTCGGCGCGGGTCGAGTCGAGAACAGGGAGATCGCAAGGGGCAATCTCGTCTCATCCGGAGACGGCCGGCCGGTTTTGGCAGCCGCCCTTCCCGGTGCGGCGGAGGGGTCCTCCCGCTAAGGGGAGATCTTTGCAAGGAGGTCGAAGGGCATGATTGTCGATACGCCGACGAAGTATTTTCTGGTGTCCGGCTGTGCCGAAGGGATCACCGAACTCAACGCTTTGGACGCCGCGCTCATCAACGCCGGGGTGGGGAACACCAATTTGATCCGCCTGAGCAGCATCCTGCCCCCGCGCTGCGAAGAAATCCCCCCCGTAAGGATCCCCCAGGGGGCGCTTCTTCCCGCCGCCTACTCAAGCATCACCTCCGACGAGCCGGGGCGCGCTCTCACCGCCGCGGTATCGATCGCCTTTCCGGAAGACGAGGATCACTGCGGTCTCATCATGGAGTACCATGACTTCGCCCCGTGCGCGGACGTAGAGGAGAGGGTGCGCCAGATGGCCCTCGCGGGAATGGACTTCCGGGGCCAGAAGGTGAAGGACGTCGAGAGCCTGGCCTGCGAGCATGTCGTCCGGGAGACTGGGGCCGCCTTCGCCGCCGTCGTGCTCTGGAATTGATGAAACTCCCCCAGGAGGGCCACCCCCCCTCGGCGGATACCTGGTTCACCGAGTACCATTCACCGAACTCAGGCATTTCCCTCAAGGTGAAGCGCCCTCTCTTTTCGGGGGAGAGCGCTTTTCAAAAGGTCGAGGTTTTCGAGTCGAGGGATTTCGGCAATGTCCTCGTACTGGACGGCGCCATCCAGACCACCGAGGGAGACGAGTTCATCTATCATGAGATGCTTACCCATGTTCCCCTGTGCGCCCATCCCGGGCCCCGGTGCGTCCTCATCGTCGGGGGGGGGGATGGCGGGTGCGTGCGTGAGGCCCTGCGCCACCCCGGCGTGGAGGAAGTGACCCTGGTCGAGATCGATCAGATGGTGATCGACTGCGCCCAGAAGTTTTTCCCGGGGATTTCCAGCGGACTAAACGATCCGCGCGTTCGCGTCGTAGTCAGGGACGGGGTGAAGTTCGTCCGGGGGCGGCGGAGGGCTTTCGACGTGATCATCGTGGATTCGACCGATCCGGTGGCCATGGCTTCCCCTCTTTCGCGCACCTCTTTTTTCCGGGCCGCGAAGGAATCCCTCCGCCCCGGCGGGCTCTACGCCGCCCAGGCCCAGGGACCCGTCTTCGAGGGGCGGAACATGGCGCGCTTCGCCCGGGCCATCCGGGAAGTGTTCCCCCAGACTGACTTCTACCTCGCCGGAATCCCCACCTACCCGGGTGGAGTCTGGGGGTTTGCCCTCTCGGCGCGGGGCAGAAAGCGGCCCTCGGCCCTCTCCCCCCGGCCGCTTCCCAGGGGCGTTCCCATGCGTTTTTACTCCCGAGAGATCCACCGCGCTGCTTTCGTTCTGCCCCCCTACATAAGGGACATCCTCGGGTGATGGGGCAGCCTGTGCTCCGGGAGAGGTTCCTCGCGGACAGGACACCCTTCGAGGCGGCTCGTATCGCCCTTTTCGGTTGTCCCTTTGACGCGACCGCCAGCTTCCGCTCCGGAGCCCGGCTCGGGCCCGAGGCCCTGCGCGCCGCATCGGACAGCATCGAGACCTACAGCCCCGAGCTCGACGCCGACCTGGAGGACATCTCGTTTTGCGACCTGGGAGATCTTCCCCTCCCGGTGGATGACACCGAGGAGGCCCTCGGCCGCGTCCGGGAGGAGGGGCGGCGGCTTTTTTCATTGGATAAAATTCCCTTCGTCCTCGGCGGGGAGCATCTCCTCAGCCTTCCCCTTATCGAGGCGGCCCGCGAGGCGTACTCGGATCTCGTCATCTTTCAGTGGGACGCGCACGCGGACCTGAGGGAGGAGTACCGGGGCGCGGCCCTCTCCCATGCCACAGTTATGCGCCGGGCGGCCGAGGCGGCGGGGGCCGGGCGGCTCTTCCAGTTCGGGATCCGGTCCGGAACCCGGGAAGAGTGGCGGTGGATGCGCGGGCGGGAGACCCGCCGGGATCTCACCGCGGAGGAGGTGGGGGCCGCGCTTCGAAAAAGCGCCGGGGCGCCGATTTACCTCACACTCGACCTGGACGTATTAGACCCCGGCGAAATGCCCGGGACGGGGAACCCCGAACCGGGGGGGATCCGCTTCGCGGAACTTTCCGCCTGCATCCACTCCCTCAAGCGAGCATCGGCTCCCATCATTGCCCTCGATGTGGTCGAGCTCGCGCCCCCCTGCGATCCGGGCGGGTCGAGCGCCGTCGTTGCCGCCAAGGTGGTCCGGGAGCTTCTCCTCTCCCTGCCGAATTCCTGAGGGTACCGCGCCGGGCGGCCAAGCCAACGCCCTTCTCGTTCCGAAGGATATCAGCGCGGGCGGGTTCAGGCTGATATTGATGGAAAAACCTGAACTGGGGACGGAGATAGATTGTGCCGTCCGGATTGACAGGGACGTATTTCATGATTGCCGGGCGTGCGTTGGCTGGTTCCGTGTATCGAAATCGGATCTCTTTTCGTTTTCGTGGAACGTCGGTTTTCATCTGATTCTTCCCGAGGGAAGACGTGAAAAACTTGAAGCCACATTGCAGGAAGTGCAAAAGAAGCCAAAGTAGATCCTTTTCCGCTCTTTTCCACAGCCCTTTTTATTTCAGCGCCTAACCATCTCGCGTTTTCTGTGATTCATCCTGGCGGCGAGGAGGGCCCCGCGAGCGCCCTCCCTCCATGGGAAATCGGAGGCCAACCGTAAAGCCCCCGCTCTCCGGAGGGATCAGGCTGGCTTTTTCCGGCAAAAAGGCCATATGTTGGGCATTAGCCGCGGGCTGTTAGGGCGGATTTACAATAGGAAAATGCGCGGCCTCTGATTGTCAGCCAAGAGCTTGAATCGGCACATTTGCGTTTGTCCGGTCCTGTATTGTATACAATGCAGGATGTTTTCTATTTCTAATTTGTTGGAAATGTGCCCCCGGAGGGACTACCCGTTCCGGGAATCCCGAATCGCCGGATATGCTCTTTTGGAGGAGATATGGCTGAAGAGAAACCGCGACAATTTGTGGGCAACACCGAGTTCAAGAAGGGACTCGAAGGGGCCATCACCAACGAGAGCAAGATCAGCTATGTAGACGGCGCAAACGGAAAGTTGATCTATTGCGGCTACAGCATCGACGACCTCACCCAGGGGGGGCAGGGCTTCGAGGAAACGGCCTACTTGTTGCTCCACGGCCGCCTTCCCAAGAGCGCCGAACTCGACGCGTTCAAGAAAGATCTCGCCGGAAGGCGGACCATCCCCGGGGAGGTAAAGGACTTCCTCAAAGGCGTCGCCAAGAGGTGCCACCCCATGAGCAGCCTGCGGTCGGCGATCTCCCTCCTCGGCTGTCTGAATCCGAATGAGTTCGAAGTAACCGTCGATAACAATATGGAAATTGCTCTCACCCTCACCGCTCAGTTTCCCACCGTCGTGGGCGCCATCCAGCGCGTCCGGAGGGATCAGCCCATCGTCGAACCAGACCCTTCCCTCGGCCACTCGGAGGATTTCCTGCATATGATGACCGGAGGGAAGATCGACCCACGCATGGCCGAGGTGATGGATATGGCCCTCATCCTCCACGCCGAGCACGGGATGAACGCCTCCACTTTCAGTGCCATGGTGACGAACAGCTCTCTCACCGACTTGTACAGCTCCATCGTGGCCGGAATCGGCTCCCTCAAGGGCCCCCTGCACGGTGGGGCGAACGAAGCGACTCTCAAGGCCTTTATCGAAATCGGCGATCCTGCGAAAACCGAGACGTGGTTCCAAAATTCGAAGGTGGAAAAGCGGAAGGTGATGGGCTTCGGCCACCGCGTCTACAAGGCCTACGATCCGCGGGCGGTCATCTTCGATCCCATCGCCGAGGAATTTTCCGGAAAGGCGGGGACCTCTCACCT
Organism: uncultured Nitrospinaceae bacterium; assembly: GCA_964620535.1. Taxonomy (GTDB): domain Bacteria; phylum UBA8248; class UBA8248; order UBA8248; family UBA8248; genus CAZUHN01. The sequence goes on from CAZUHN010000138.1 coordinate 14,065, forward strand.
CTACGAGATCGCCAAGAAGCTCGAAGTGCTCGTGGTGGAGGACCTGGGCGGAAAGGGCATCTTCCCGAACGTGGACTACTTCTCGGGCCTCATTTACAATGCGATGAGGATCGACACCGACATGTTCACGCCCATCTTCGCCGTCGCCCGCATCGCCGGCTGGGCGGCGCGCATCCTCGAGTACCTGCCGGACAATCGCCTCTTCAGGCCCCGGGCGGTATACGTCGGCGACCTCGAGTCGGGTTACGTTTCCATCGAACAGCGCTAGGTTTTTTCCCCTTCACGAAAGAACGGCCCCGGAAACGGGGCCGTTCTTTCGTGGGCCGCAAGCCCGGCCCCCCACCCTCAGTCTCCCTCCTCGAAGCACTTCTTCACCGCCGCCATCTTTCCGGGCGCGGCGAGGAGGTCGACCGCGGTTATGGCCATGGCCGTCGCCCCTAGGCGGAGCATATTCTTTCCCGGCACCCCGCCCGACGCCTCCGCGAACTCGTGCGTGTGGTTGGCGATACCGGCGGGCACCAATTGGAGGTAAGGGTGAATGGCGGGCACCTTCCAGCTCAGGTTCCCCATGTCGGTGCTGCCCGAATCCCGCGTGTTCACGGGATCGACCGGCTCAGGCTCCACCCCCAAGGCGCGCAGGTTCGCCTCGAATAAACCGACCAGCTCGGGGTTGTACTTCATCGGTTCGTAGCGGATCGGGTCCTCCCGGAACTCGACCTTTGCCCCGTGCGCATGGGCGGCCCCCTCCGCGCAGGCCTGCACCCGGCACAGAAGATCGGGGAGGAATTCCCTGTCCGGCGTGCGGAGGTAATAGAGCGCCGAGGTGAACTCGGGGATGATGTTGGGTGCCCGCCCGCCGTCGGTGATGATGCCGTGGATGCGCGTGGTCGGGGGGAGCTGCTGGCGGAGAAGGCCGATGTTTTGGTAGGTCGAGACTAGGGCGTCGAGGGCGTTCACCCCTTTGTCCGGCGCGGCCGAGGCGTGAGAGGGCTTTCCGCGGAAATCCATGAAGAGCTTGATCCGGCCGAGCGTCTTGCGGTAGACGAGGTTGCGCTGGCTGGGGTGGACCATCATGGCGGCGTCCACATCGTCGAAGGCGCCCGCCTCGACGAGCTTCACCTTCCCGCCGCCTCCCTCCTCGGCGGGGGTCCCGACGCTCAGGATCCGACCCGGGAGTTCTCCCGTGAGCCCGGCCAGGGCCGCCGCCGCCCCCACCCCCATGGTGGCGATAATGTTGTGCCCGCAGGCGTGGCCGAGGTCGGGCAGGGCGTCGTACTCGCTGACAAAGGCGACGGCCGGCCCATCGCCCGCCCTTCCCCGCACTTCGCCCTTAAAAGCGGTTTCGAGGCCGCCCGCCCCGCGCTCGACGGCAAAGCCCTGCTCCTCTAGATACCCGGCGAGCCAACCCGCGGCCTTGACCTCTTCGTAGGGAAGCTCCGGGTTCGAGTGGATCCGGTCGGCAATCGCCGCGAGGTCCGGCATCAGGGACTCGATCAGGGCGGGCACTTTCTCTTTCAAGGCGTTCGCGTTCATCGGTTTCCTTTCCGTTTGGGATCGGTTCGCTGGTCTTGTTAAGGATTCATGACAGTTGCATTCTGGCGGTAGAGGAGGAGGGTTTCAAGGGTGGGGCCGCAAGGTCCCCGCCCCAAATGGAGTACCGGAAAGGGAGGCGGCGGGTTTGGGTACGTTCGCGCATAGCTTTCAGCTGGAAACACGGGGATTCACCGACGTCCATGACGTGACGGAGGAAGTCGAGGGCGCGATCCGCCGGAGCGGCCTCGCGGATGGCATCGCCGCCGTCTCCGTCCCGGGCTCGACGGCGGGGGTGACCACCATCGAGTTCGAGCCCGGCGCGGTCGAGGACCTGGAGGTGGCCATCGGCCGCCTCGCCCCCGAAGGCATCCCCTACGCCCACGATGCACGCTGGGGGGACGGGAACGGCTTCGCCCACGTACGGGCCGCTCTCCTCGGGCCGGGGATCTCCCTTCCCTTCCGGGGGGGCGCCCTCGTCACCGGCACTTGGCAGCAGATCGTCCTCGTCGATTTCGACAACCGTCCGAGGAGGAGAAGGGTCGAGGTGCAGCTGGTGGGGGGGTGAGGGAAAAGTCCTCATCCGCGACATAATTTTTCGGGGTGGAAAGAGTTCGTTCTGGAAGGTGCGCCTTTCTTCGGGGGTTAGCACTCCCCCTCGGTGTATTCCTCGAAGGTGTAGAAGAGCCCGTCCAGGACGCGATCGGCCTGTTCGTCCACGCCCTCCTTGCCGAGGTCGAGTTCGATGGCGTAGCGGAAGGCGCCATCGTGGAAGTGCTTCACTTCGTGCTCTTCCTCTTCACCCGCCTCCTCCATCCCGTCGTAAATGAAATCGTCGATGGGGTCCTTGCTGTCCAGAATGGCGTGCTCGATGCCCTCGTTCTTGTAGCGGTCAATCGTGGCGAAGCTCACCCGCAGCTTATCCGCCTCATCGAGCCGTTGGAGTTCGAACCAGCAGTTCTCGTTCATCCGGAGGATGATGCCCTTGCCCGCGGGGTCGGGCTCCATAGTGAAGCGGTCGTCCGCTGCGTAGCGCTTGATGAAACCGGTGATGATGTCGGCCACGCAGGGTCCTCCTTTGCCTGAATTTTCGTGCGGCGGGTTCCATGAAGCGCCAAGGGGCCGGGCGTCTAGCGTCCCTCGATGCGAATCCAATATAGCGCGAGGGGGGCCGCCGCTCCAGAGAGCGGAGTCCCCGAATCAAGGGAACCCTTTAATTCGGTTCGGCTTCCTCGGCGATTCCCTCGATTCCCCAAGAGGTGTCCTTAGCCGTGACGAACACGAACTCCTCATTCCCGACCACTTCGGCCCAGTGCAGAGCGTTCGGCGGAATATGGATGATGTCGCCGGCGGAGAGGGTTTTGGCGTCGCCCTCGATATTCATGCGGACGCTGCCCTCCAGAACGATGATGAACTGCTCGTTCGAGTGACGGTGCGGCTTGCTCCCGGTGCCCGCGGGGATGCGGATCTTCCCGAAAATGATCCGATCCCCAGTGACCCAGTTGCCCATCGCGGGGCTGTAGGCGGCGCCCGCTGGCCGCATTTCCATGTTTTTTTCGCTGTAGTAGTGTTGCACGCTGCTCTCCCGGTCCCGTCCGAATGGGATTACTTCCCGGAGATCTCATTGATTAACTTGGTCCATTGGTCGTAGTTCTTCCGGCGCGTTTGGTCGTACTCCGCTCCCCCCTGGAAGATTACCTTCTCGCCGATACTCCGGATGAAGCGCTTGAAGGACTTGTGGTCCAACAGTTTCACGAAGGCGGCTCAGAGGGTTTCAAACTGGTCCGCCGGAAGGTGAAACACGGATTTTCCCCATTTTACTTCAATTGGGCGGACGAAAAAATCCGGAGTTTCCCGGGTGGACGGGGCCCGGATCGGGTGTCTAAAATCTCTGGATTCAGGATGAATATGCGCGAGTCCCCGGCGGCGGCCATTTCGCGGAGCTGGCGGAGATCGCCTTTCGAGAGATGGCATGAAAATCATCAATTCCATGGGGTTGGAAAAGGACCAGAAGTATGAGCCTCCCTACTCGATCATGTGGGGGGTGAACGATGAGACCACCGGGACCCGGGTGATGACCATGCAGCGGACCATCATCCCCCCCCGGGGCAAAAATAAGCTTCATTATCACGCTTGCGATGCGACCTTTTACGTGGCGAAGGGCCCCATCAAAGTCTACTTCGGGGACCCGGAAAATCCCGAGTGCCGCCTCGTCGAGGAAGGGCATTTCTGCTACGCCGCAGCGGGAGAGGTTCACGGCCAGGAGAACCCGAGCGAGACCGAGCACGCCGAGATCATCGCCAGCTACGGAGGCTGCTCCCACCAGGACAAGGCGGGCACCGTCTTTGTCGAGGAATAACCGAGGAATCCACCAAAGGGGAACTTTCGAATGGCCCGGCAAGAGACTCTGGATCCTTCCGTGTTTTTGAGCGCCCAGGAGGAGAAATTCATCATCGATCCGGCGAAGACCGCCTTCGTCACCCGGTGGCCGCGACCTCGCCGGTGATCTTTTCCAGTCCCTCGCCCGCCTCCGCGTCCGGCACCTAGCAGGTGCCGGCGATTTTGAGTCCCCTGCCCGCCGTACTTCAGCATTTCCAGGCCGACGTGGTACCGGGAACTCCGGTAGAAGATGGACTTGCCGGCGGCGAGCTCGGTGCACTATTCTCCGGGAACCCGCGTGAGGTGGAACGAGATGTTGCTGTCCGGGTAAAGGGCGTAGTGCATGAAACGGTTGCCCGCCCAGATCGGGTCGTCCCCGCGGCGGTCGATCACCACGATCCAGCCGCGGACCGCGGCGCACCGCTGAATCTTCTCCTTGAACGGCTCCTCCAGCACGAAATAGCGGCTCGCCTGTTCGGCGACGTCAAAGTGCTCCATGACCTCTTGGACGGTGTGGCGGCGGCAGTAGTCGGGTCAGCATGCGCATGAGTTCCGGGTCGGAGACGTTGAAGTTCCAGAACCGATCTAGGCCGGTGCGCAGATCCAGCAGGAAGTGCAGGAGGATCCACCCCTTCGGGTTGAATATTTTCTCTCGGGTGAGCTGGCCGGCGTCCGCCCGGTCCACCGCGGCCAGAATCTCGGCGGTGAATTCGGGAAACCGGGACGCGCCGCCGTAGTGCCGGTGGAGGACCCGGGAGGCGAGGGTGCCTCCGCGTCGATGATGAGGTTCTCGTGCGGTGCGAAGTGGTGGGTCTCGCTCATATGGTGGTTGAAGGCGAGGTGGACGCCCTTGGCGTAGGGAAGGTTGGTGGTGATATCCTGCCCAATGAGATTATAGCGCATCCCCGGAAGTCCACCCCGCCCGCCAGCCCCTATTCCTCCCCTTCCCCTTCGCCCTTGCGGGCACCGACCAGCATCTCCACCTCCCGCCAGCGCACCCCCACCAAGAGGCAGGCGATCCCGATGGCGAGGCCGAGCCGGGCGATCCCCCCCCGCTCGGCGAGGAAGGCCACCGCCGGGATCAAGGCGGCGGCCAAGAGCTCGGCCTGGGCCGCCCGCCCGATGAGGGAGGCGAACAGGAGGAAGAGCGTCACCGATAAGGCCAGGGTCCAGGGTGAGGTCGCAAGGAGAACTCCCGCCGCCGGGGCGAGGCCCGCCCCCCCCGCGAAGCCGTGGAATATCGGCCAGATATGGCCCGCCACCACCGCAATCCCCGCCAGCGTCAGGGCGAGAGGCGAGTCCTCCAGGAAGACCGCGAGCCAGATCGCGAGTTGGCCCTTCAGCGCGTCCCCGATGAGGACGAGGAGGCCCACCTGCCTTCCGAGGACCGTCCAGGCGTTGCGGAAATCGAGCGTCTCCCGTCCCTCGTAGCGCAGGTCCACCCCCCGCGCCCTTCCGGCGAAGTAGGCGGGGGAGACCGAGCCCAGCAGGTAGGCGGCTCCGGCGATGAGGAGGGCGGTCACGGGGAAATCCAAGGAGGAAAACTCCTTTCACAAGGTCTCCGGACATAAAAATTCCAGCCGCCCCGAGTGTAGCGCGTGAGGGGGGAGGGGGAAACGTGCCCGCCGCCTCCCTCCGCGCAGTTTCTTCTCCAAAACACGTGCCGCCCATGATATCCGTTTGCGTCTTCATTTCAGGAGGGAAGGATGCCGGACTTCGAGATCGCCCCCGCCGCGCTTCGGGCGCTTCTATCGGGGGAGGTTGTGCTGCTGGACGTGTGCGAGACCGAGGAGCGCCGGATAGGGTCGTGCCTCAGCGGCCGGCGAACCAGCGCGCGTCCGCTAGTACGACGGAGGTTTCGATCTGGCGCTCGGGAACGGTCCAGTACAGCCGGAGAAGATCGTCCTTCTCCCCGGGGGGGACGTGGCGGAAGCCGTGCTTTTCGTAGAAGTGGACCGCCCAGTCTGCGGCGGCCCAAGTGCCCAGGAGGACGGGCCGCCGCGTCCGCTCCATGAGGCTGGCCAGAAGCTTGGCGCCGATCCCCCGCCACTTGTGGGCGGTGCGCACATAGGCGTGGCGGATGAGGGTGACCTCCCCGACCTCCTGGATCCCCATCACCCCGGCGAGGGCGCCCGCCTCTTCGTATCCGGAAAAGGCGACTCCGGCGTCGATCTCGCCCCGGAGTTCGGCCTCCGGCATGTAGGGTTCGCTCCAGCGATCTTCCGGAATGACCCCCTTGTAGGCCCCCGCCCCGTCGTTGACGATGGAGAGGATGGCCTCGAAGTCGCCTTCGCCGCAGGGGCGGATCACGCGCCTATCTCTTTTCGCCGGCCCGCTCGAGGTAGTCGGTCAGCGCCTCGAAGCGCTCTTCCCAGAACGTCTGGTAGAGCCCGATCCACTCGACGGCCTCCTTCATTTTCTTCGCATCGATGCGGCAGCGGTGGATCCGCCCGTCCCGTGTCTGGTTTATGGTTTTGCTACACTCTTCGTTACATGTTTCTTCTGATCAATTACTTGACTTCCTTATATCGGAATTATGCAGCAACGCTCTCCGTTTCTAAAATTCCGGCCATTTTACCTTCCTCGGGGTAAATGGAGGAAATGGAATCGGATTTTTTCGGCCCGGGGGCGGGCGCCTTCTTCCCTCTCCCGGGGGGCCGCGCTAGAGCTGCACCCAGTCCGGGTTCTCATCCCCCTCTTTGAGGGCCTGGACGAGTTCGATCACGAGACCTCCCGTCGTCACGGGGTCGGTGAAGGTAATGATCGCGCGCCGCGAGCCGGAGGCGCCCAGCGGGGGCTTCAGGGTGAAGCGCACCCCCTTGGCCTCCCACTCCGCCATGGTGGCCTGCAGGTCGTCCACCCGGAAGGCGATGTGGTGAAGGCCCTCGCCCCGCTCGTCGATGAACCGGTTGTAGGAGGAGTCGGGGTTGCTCGACTCGACGAGCTCGATGGCCCCCCTTTCGCACTCGTAAAAGTCGAGGCGGTTGGTGTTCTCCGGCTGTTCGCGAATGAGGCGCTGGGTGAACCGAAGGCCGAGAAGGTCCTCCATGAGGCATTTCTTCTCATCGACGTTCCGAACAAGATAGCCGACGTGATCGAGGGTGAGCATCCTCCCATCCTCCTGTGTGGGCGGGCGCTGGGCCCGGCCCTTATTGTGGGCGGGGCTTCCTGCTTTCCCTCTCCCCAAGCCGGAAGGGGAGGTCCCCTCCATAAATAGGATTATCGGACCTTAATATTCTATCCTGGGGTGAATTATAGCAGATGCGCGGCGGGAAGGCGGAAAGGGAGGGTCCTTCGGCCCCTAATCCTTCTCCCATTCGATCCGGTTCCGCAGGGCGGGGTACCCCTCGATCTGGGTCTCCACCACGTCACCCTCCGCCAGGAACTCGGGGGGCTTTTTGATGATGCCGATTCCCACTGAGGTCCCGGTCGCGATCACGTCGCCCGGGTTCAGCGTAATCCGGGCTGTGATGTACTCGATGACCTCGGCCACGGTGTGCACCATGTCCCCGGTCGGGAAGCGCTGCTTCTCCTCTCCGTTCACCCGGCAAAGTAGAGTGAGGCCCTGCGGATCGGGGACCTCGGCCGCCGGGATGAGGGTGGGGCCCATGGGGCCGAAGGTGTCTACCGCCTTGAGGGGGACGGTGACGCTCCCGGACTCGGGGGGTCGAGGGACGATCTTCGCCGTGAAGTCGTTCACCGCGGTGTAGCCGCCCACGTAGGCGAGCGCCTCCCCCGCTCGGACGCGCCGGGCCGTCCGCCCGATCACCACTCCCAGCTCAGCCTCGAAGTCGATCTTCTCGATCACCCGGGGGACTCGGACGGGGTGGCCGTGTCCCCTGGCGCAGCCGGGGAGCAGGGCGAAGGGTTCGGGGTGCGCGTTGAAGGGCGCCCCCTCGTGAACGGCGAGCTCCTTATAGTTGTACCCAAGGCCGAGGAATACCCGGGGGGCGGTGGGGGCGAGGAGATCGGCTTCTTCGAGGTCTTGCCCCTCCCCGGCCGCGAGTGCTCCTCGGGCGAGTTCCTCCGCCCGTGCGAGGGCGTCTCCGCCCGCCGCGAGGAGACCCGCGAGGCCGGCATAGAGGGGGTCCGGTCTCCCCTCGGCCCGCGCGTGGGCGGCCTGCAGGTCCACCACCTTCCCTTCCAGGTAGGCCGCGGCCCGGGCCTCCAGCGATGCGTGGCTGATGCGCGCCAGTTGCATAAAATCGCCCTCCGGTCCCGTCCCCGGGCGAAAAAAATTGAAATTCAGTGTATTGACTGTAGGGAATTATAGCAGAGGGGGCGGAGGAGGGCAGGGGCGAAGGAGCGAGCTGCGGATTCGGCGATGATCCCGGTGAAGCCCCTTCGGGTTTTTCCTTGATAGGGTCCGGAATCTCCCCTCTTCTCTTTCTTACTTGTTCAATTCCTTCTTCGCCGCTTCCCAATTCAAAGCTTCGCCCTCTCCGCGATCCAACGCGGCAAGCGCTTCCTTTGCATCGTAACGATCTTCGAAAGCTTCCAGCAGTTTCATTGTGATTTTTCCCCTCTCGGTTTCGTCCCCAGCCACACCTGAAAGCTCTCGCCTTCGAGGCCGGGAAAATCCTCGACGGTCTCGGTCCGGATGTCTACAAAGAAGCGGTCGTAGACGGCGGCGCGCTCCTGGGCGAGAGGGGTCCCGCAGTAGCAGGTCTCGGTCCACTCGATCTGGCCTTCCTTGCGGACGGCGCGGCGCATGGCGGCGGCGATCTCCCTCCCGAAGGGTTTTAGAGCGGAAACTGTGCCGTCGGTCAGAATTTTGAGGAACTCCTCTTTTTTGCCCTCGTCGGAGAACCGGGCTCTCACGTGGTAGTGCATGCGACCTTCCTCTTTACCTGGTCAGTGGAGCGTTTCGCGCCCGGGCGGTGTTTCGGGTTTCGGGGATGGCGGTTTGTTTCCGTCAAGGCGGGTTTCCGCTGGAGTGCCCGCATCCGAGGCCGTCTTGCCCCGCGAAGGCGGAGCGGCAAAAGCGAGAACGACGGCAATTGCCAGAAGCGCTACCTTCAGGTTTTTTTCTTCATTGAGATTTCGCCTCCCAAAGTGCGCCGGAAGGTGTTTTTCATGATATAGGCAAAAGGAGCATTCTCCCCCCCTGTGATTCTAGCCCCCACCTCTATGATTCTAGCCGTTTATTGTAACGAAGCGCCGGGGGATATCAATAAATCGTTTGGGACCGGGAATCAGGCAATTCCCTGCATTTCTTTCCCGCTGGAAAGTCCCGGAGGCTGGCTACGCGTTCCGCGCGAGTTTCCGGCGGAGGGCCTTGGTGCGGCGGCGCACCCGTTGGAGCTGGGTCTGGTTTTTCGTTTCGATCGATCGATCCCGCTCTTTCTTCAAGGTTTTGATTTTCTGTTTGAGGGAGGTTCGATCGACCTGAGAGGCGCGCTTGGACTTCTGGAGGGGAAGGTCGTTGACTTCCCTGAGCGCGCGAATGAGCTTGCCTTTGTCCATTCCGTGGACGCCCTCGATCCGCCCGCTGTATTGGAGGGCGGCTTCTTTGAGTTTCGGCACGTTCATCTTTTCGATTTCGCGAACGGTGAGCTTGGGAAGTTCTACGGTTTCCGCGTTCTCGTTCTTGCCGGTTTCCGTCGCTTTTGCATCCGCACCGGCTTCTTCCTTATCTTTATCTTCGACCTCTTCTTTTTTATCTTCTTTTTCTTCTTCTGCCATGATTCGCTCCTGGGCCAATATGCGCTTGCGGCCATACAGCGGGCTTCGCCCGTGGGGATATTCCGCCCCGCTCCTGACGGCTTGGCCGATTCGGCCGGGGTGGATTTCGGGGGTGAAACCTAGCAAATGCGAGGCTCTAGATCAACTTCTCTCTAAAGCGAGGGAGATTATGTGGCCGGCCTGTTGGGGCCGCTGAAATCTCTATTATTACAAAGAAGGGAGCTGCAGGTATTCGCCGCGGCGGGATATTGCCGCTTCGCTGGAGGTCAGAGCGGCCATTTCTTCCAGGACGGCCCACCCCAGATCGTCCTCGGGAAGCCGGGTGATTTCATCCACTATTTTCCCGGTGGCTTTCTAATCTCACGGATGAGCGGATCGATGTCCTTGAGCGTGGCCCTCGGATCTTCCAATTGGGCGTGGAGGGCGTCTGCAAGATTGTTAAGCGCCCACTTAATTTGAGGACGGTTTCCCGGGGTGTGACCAGGGAGCCGATATAAGGAGGGGGTATGCCCGCCACATTTTCCACTGGTGCCGGCTTGGTCTTCCCGTCCTCCGTGGCTGCGTTGAGGATTTCGTTGAATGAAGGCCCGTTGCCCTCTCCTTTTTTCGCGCTGCCCGATGGATCGATGCCCCCCTTGCCGCTGGCTCCATCGATTCGAGTAACGTCCGCCATTTTTTCTCGCCTCTGGGTCTTTACTATTCAAACCGCCCCATTTTAAGTCGGGGGGGGCATCTTTCGGAAAGGAGGGAAGTATCCGCCGCTGCAGGATTCCCTCGCCCCAAAGCCTCTTCGATGATTAAGGCAAGGGACATGCCCTTTTCTGAAAAATCGATAATTGATATAATATCAATTAATTGCAATAATTAGGAGGTTCGCCATAGGTGGAAAATTACAGGAGCCGCCGGGCCGGATGTAAAAAAATTGCCCCTTTAAATAACGGCGCTCCCGGCATAGCGCAGTCGGGGCTTGCCCCCGGATCGCCCTATCTGGTAGACATCTGATTTTGTTACTCCCGAAAGATCATCATTGCCCAATAAAGGGAGTGTGGCTTTCCATGTCCGAAAAACTACTCGAAGTGAAGAATCTGAAAAAATATTTTCCCGTTCGAAGCGGGATATTTTCCCGCGTGGAAGCCCACGTGAGAGCGGTGGACGGGATCAGCTTCGACCTCGCCCCGGGCGAGACGCTGGGACTCGTCGGAGAGAGCGGTTGTGGGAAATCCACGGCCGGCCGGAGTATCCTTCGGCTTATCGAACCCACATCGGGAGGGATCCGTTTCAAGGGAACCGACATCATCAATCTCGACCGCGAGTCCATGCGCAAGCTTCGCCGGGAGATGCAGATCATATTCCAGGATCCCTATGCCTCCCTGAACCCCCGCATGACAGTGGGAAGCATCGTGGGCGAGCCCCTCGCCATTCACAAGATCGCCAAGGGACAAGAGCGGGATGACCGGGTCGCGGACATTCTGCGGCGGGTGGGCCTCCGTCCCGAGCACATGCGCCGCTATCCGCATGAGTTCTCCGGCGGCCAGCGTCAGCGCATCGGCATCGCCCGGGCCCTCGCCCTCAACCCCCAGCTCATCATCGGGGACGAGCCCGTGAGCGCCCTCGACGTCTCGATCCAGGCCCAGGTAATCAACCTCCTCGAGGACCTCCAAGAAGAGTTCGGAATGGCCTACCTCATTATCGCACACGACCTCTCGGTGGTGCAGCACATGAGCGACCGCATCGCCGTCATGTACCTCGGGAAGATCGTCGAGCTCTCCGAAGCCGACGACATCGTGATGAACCCCCGCCACCCCTACACCGAGGCCCTTCTCTCGGCGGTGCCCGAACCAGATCCGGGCGTCAAAAAGCAAGGCCGGATCATCCTCACCGGCGATGTCCCGAGCCCGGTGAACCCGCCCTCGGGTTGCCGCTTCCACACCCGCTGCCCCTACATAGAGGACCGCTGCGTGTCC
>CAZUHN010000139.1:0-2642 GCA_964620535.1 uncultured Nitrospinaceae bacterium
GCGCGCGGGATCGGGACCTTCCCCGCCTCGGTGAAAGCGGCCATGAACCTTCTGGGCCGGCCCGGAGGATACCCGCGCAAGCCGATTCTTCCTTTGACGAAGGAGGAGGTGTCACAGCTCGAAGTCATTTTGGAAAATGTCGGCCTCATGGAGCCAACCGCCAGCCGATGACGGGAAGGAATCCCGCTGAAGTTTTGAGGGATGCCTTATGGCTCAAGCCGAGGGGGCACCATGGACCCAACCGAGATGGGTCCCGGAACGATCCGAGAGGAAATCTAGGAACGCATCAAGCTCTGTTCCACTCACGGAATCGACAACTAAGGGTATGTCTGGGATGCGGCTGAATAACAAAATCGCCATCGTCACGGGCGGTGGTCAGGGGATCGGGAAAGTCCTCGCGCTCACCTTCGCTCGGGAGGGCGCCAAGGTCACAGTCGCATCCCGCAATCTGGAGAATCTCGAGAGAATCCGAAAAGAAATCGAAGCCATGGGGGGCGCATCCCTCGCCGTCCAGATGGACCTGACGGATGAGGCCACCATTCGAAACATGACGGAAAAAACCCTTGAAAAGTTCGGACGCATAGATATTTTGGTGAACAATTCAGGCATCGCCGGTCCCACCAAGCTCTGCGAAGACGTGACACGCGAGGAATGGGAGAAGTGCTTCGCGGTGAACATGACGGGAATGTTCCTCTGCTGCAAGTCCGTCATCCCTGCCATGAAAGAGCAAATGAGCGGCCGGATTATCAATGTCGGCTCAGTGAACGCAAAAGAGCCTTTGGTCTACCGAACACACTATGCCGCCTCGAAAATGGCCGCCATCGGCCTGACGCGCACCCTCGCTTTCGAACTCGGGGAGTTCGGCATCACGGTGAACACGATCTGCCCGGGCGCCGTTGTGGGGGAGCGCCTCAAAGGTAGCATCGGTCGAGGAGCCAAGCTCAAGGGTATTTCCGTCGAGGAGGCCACCCAAGCCCTCATCAACCTTGCCACTTTGAAGATCATGGTCACGCCCGAGGACGTCGCCGGTCTGTGCGTTTTCCTCGCCTCCGAGGAGGGGAGACACATGACCGGCCAGGACGTGAACATCACCGGGGGCCGCTGCTGGTATTGATCAAATTCAACGCGGCAGTTTTTTGTTTTTATCCTTACTCATCAAATTTGCAAAATGGAAATCGGTCGAATCACTACATCGAAGTGACCGCGGAGGAGAAAACATGTCTCACCCTGTTTTGAATGCCGTCGAGAAGATTCAACCCTGGCTAGTGAAAACGCGCCGGACGATCCACATGGAACCGGAGTTGGGGTTTGAGGAGCACAATACATCGAGACTCGTAGCTGAGACTCTTGAAGAATTCGGGATCGAGATGAAAAAGGAAGTAGCGAAGACGGGTGTGGTCGGCCTCCTCCGGACGGGCCGCGAGGGTCCCACCCTCGGCATCCGAGCGGACATGGATGCCCTGCCTATCGAAGAGGAAAACGAGACCGCCTACAAGAGCCGGCAGAAAGGGAAGATGCACGCCTGCGGGCATGACGCGCACACCACCATGCTCTTGGGGGCAGCCCGGGTTCTCGCCATGAATCCGAACCTACTTGAGGGTCTGGGGGGAAACGTGAAGTTCCTCTTTCAGCCCGGCGAAGAGGGCTTTGCCGGCGGGCGAGTCATGGTGGAGGAAGGAGTAATGGACAATCCCCCTGTAGACATGGTGATCGCCGGCCACATCAACCCGCACATCCAGGTGGGCGGGATCGGAACCCGCAGCGGCCCGACCTTGGCCGCGGCCGACAAGTTCACGATCACCCTGCGCGGCGCGGGAAGCCACGCTGCTCACCCCGACCTCTCGCGGGACCCCGTCCTTGCCGCGGCGCACCTCGTCGCCGCCCTCCAGGGCATTGCCAGCCGGAACGTCGACCCCTTCGATTCAGTCGTTGTCTCGGTGACGTGTGTAAACGCGGGTTCAGCTTTCAACATCATCCCCGAGGAGGCGATCATGCAGGGAACGGTCCGTACCATCCGTGCCGAGACGCGCGATTTGGTGATAGCGCGTATGGAAGAAACTATACGGGGCATCGCCACCGCCTTCCGGATCGAGGCGGAATTAGATTTTGTGGAGGGGTATCCCCCCCTCGTGAACAATCCCAACGCCACCCGGCTCATCCAGGACGCTGCGCGCGAGGTGCTCGGAGAGGAGAAGATCCAAGAATACCCTCCGTCCATGGGCGCGGAGGATTTTGCTTACATGGTAAACGCGCGGCCGGGGGCCATGTTCCGCGTCGGAGGCCGGAACGAAGCGCGCGGCATCGTACACGGCATCCACACGAGCCGGTTCGACCTCGACGAGGACGCTCTTACCGTTGGGGTGAGCGTGTTCGTCCAGGTTGCCCGCGAGTTCCTGGCCAAACCGGAAAGATACACAACTTGATGTTCTCTGTGGGGGGAATGGAGTGAAGGTGTCGGTCCCCTCCGACAGGTGTGCCTAGATGCCAGGCACGCGAACGGTAAAGATCCTCTTGGCAGGCGATAATTGGACCCCTCCGGCCAAGAGGCCAAACGCCCAAACCCTGACCTGCCCCCCCAAAACCGGTCCAGGCCGAATGAGAGGATTTTCGATATAGTTTCGGTTCTGGACGGCAACCGAGGG
>CAZUHN010000140.1:0-27179 GCA_964620535.1 uncultured Nitrospinaceae bacterium
ACCCCGGAGTCCCCCCCCGCCCCCGAGCCGGCCGGCCCGGCCCCCGCTGCCGAGGCGCCCGCTGTGGCCGGAGCGCCCCCTTCAGCCGAGGTGCCCGCCTCCGCTCCACCCTTCACCGAGAAGGCGGAACCGGAGACCGGCCAGGAAATTTCAAGGGAGTTCGAAACGCTCCTCTCCATCCTCCAGCTGAACTCGCTCGCGGCAATGGGGATCAATCCCCAGACGGGAGAGCGCACGGGCGCCGCCGATCAACGGAGCGCCCGCCTGCTCTTGGATACCTTTACCCTTGCGAAGGAGAAAATGAAGGGAAACCTCACCGGGGAGGAGGAGCAGCTTTTCGGTCAAATTCTCGCCGATTTGAAAATGATTTACGTCCGAGAGGTCGGCATCCAGTGAGTTTCGCCTTTTTCGTAGATGGATAGGGTATAAAATCGGTAATATCGCTTGCGCAAAAACGTAGATTCAGGAGTTACTCATTCCCGCACGGGGAGGAAGCATGACGACCCATTTGGCATATGATGAACTCTTTGAGCAGGCCCTCATCAAGGTGAAGAACAATCGGTTTCTCTTGTCTATCCTACTCGCAAAAAGGGTTGCTCAGCTCCGCAAGGGGTCCGAGCCGCTCGTCCAGGCAGAGGAATTTGACACGCACGAGGCCATCGTCTGCAGGGAGATAGTCAGTGAAAAGCTTGAGTGGCGGATCACCGAGTCCGAGCCGCTCGTAGGAGATATGGACCAGGATTTCGCCGGAGGCGAACCGGACGGAGGCGAATAACGCTGGGGATTTTCATCCGCTTCCCCCGGAGGGGGGCGACCCCCGCCCTCCGCCTTTTTTCCGGGCCGAGGGTGATCTACTCTTCACCTCTCAACGGTTCGAGGGATATTTCCCCACCCCCTCGACTCCTTTTTCGATGTTTTCGATTGAATTGCAATACGAAAAACGCAGGAATCCCTCTCCGCCGGGACCGAAATCCGCCTCCGGCGCCACCGCCACGCCCGTCGCCTCGAGGATCTCTCTCGCCAGCAAAAGGCTGTCCGGTCCGTAGGCGCGCGCGTCGGCCAGGACATAAAATGCCCCGTCGGGCTCCCGGTGGATCGGAAAATCGTTTCTCCTGAGCATATCGAGCATCACCTTTCGCCTCTCGGCGTAGATATTGCGCATCCGCTCGGCTTCCGAGATCCCTTCGCGCAGCGCGGCGACGCTCCCCCGCTGGACGAATGGGTTTGGGGAGACGAAAAAGTTCTGTTGAAGCACCTCGATCTGGCGCATGAACCGATCGAGCAGGATGAGACAGCCGAGCCGCCAGCCGGTCATGGCGAAATATTTCGAAAAGCCGTTGATGATAAGGGCGTCGTCGGAAAATTCTAGTGCCGAGTGATCCGGTCCGCCGTAGTTGAGGCCGTGACAGATCTCGTCCGAGACGAGGAAGACATCTAGCCCGGCCAGCTTCCGGATCTCCTCTTCCGTGAGGCGGAACCCGGTGGGATTCGCGGGAGAATTGATGAGAATAGCGCGGGTTTTCGTGGTAATCCGCTCCTGGACGGCATCCACCCGGAGGGAGAATCCCTCGTCGGTGCCGGCGGGCACGAGGATAGGCCGTCCCCCGGCGGCCCCGAGTTGGTGGGCCCTGTGGAGAATGTCCATCACGAGAAACGGTTTGATCCCGCCGATTCGCGCGGGGGGATCGTATTTCATGAAAATGGCGGACTCCATGCGGAGGATGAGGTTTTTTCGTCCGGATGCCGGATTGCTCTTCTCCCTCTAAAATGTTAGTTTGCAGATCCCTCTGGGGCATTGGATACTTTCTGTCATGAGGGTAGCTTTCCTTTCCGGCTACCCGAGCGTGCTTCCCGAGACAAGAGAGGGGGCTTACTTTGACGAAAATCGATATCATCAATCTGGTGGCGGAGGATACCGGACTCAGCAAGGTCAAGGCCGAAGAAGCCGTGGAAACGATCATCGAATCCGTCAAGACGACTTTGGAAAGGGGCGAACCCGTCATCCTGAGAAGATTCGGCTCCTTCCAGGTCCGTGCGAAGAACGCCCGCATGGGGCGGAATCCCAAAACGGGCCAGGAAGCTCCGATCAACGCCCGCAAGGTGGTGCGGTTCAAATCCGGCAAGTATTTCAAGGAGGCGGTCAACGGCACGCCTGTCCGCTTTCTCTGAAAAAAACTCTAATTCTTTCTTTTTTTCTGCAATGTTTCCTCTCTCGCCGCAGCGAACTGTCTTTATCCCCGCCGTCAGGCGATTAGCATCGCGTCCCCATAACTGTAGAAACGATATTCCTCCTCCCGGGCGGCCCGGTAGGCGGCGCGCGTTTGTTCCATGCCGGCGAACGCCGAGACCAGCATCAAAAGGGTCGAGCGCGGCAGGTGAAAATTCGTCAGGAGCATGTCCACGGCGAGAAATTCATGGCCCGGGAAAATGAACAGGTGGGCTTCCCCGGCCCCCTTTCGGAGGGGACTCCCCCTGCCGATCTTCCTCGCTTTCCGCGCGGCATCCTCGAGGGCGCGGACCACGGTCGTTCCCACCGCGAGAATCCTGCCGCCGCGTTGCCTCACCTCATCGATCCGCCGGATTGTCTCTTCCGGGATCTCATACATTTCGAGATCCATGGTGTGGTCTTCAACTTGTTTCGCTTCGACCGGGCGGAACGTTCCGGGCCCCACGTGAAGGGTGAGGGCGGCGTTGCCGACGCCTCGCTTTTCGAGTTCTGCCAGAATGCGCCTGTTCAGATGAAGGCCCGCCGTCGGGGCGGCGACCGCGCCGGGCACCCGGGCATAGATAGTCTGGTAGCGCTCCGCGTCGATGGGCTCGGCGCGGCGGCCGAGGTAGGGAGGGATCGGCATTTCGCCCGCCTCTTCAAGCCAGCGGAGGGTTTCCGCCTGATCTCCGCCGGAGATGTGCACCTGCCGCTCCCTGCCCGCGGGGCCGAGCGCCGCTTCTCTTCCCCCGGGCAGGAAGATTTTTTCCCCCTCCGCCAGAGGTCGGTTGGCAGAGACCATGGCGGTGAAATCATTGCCCCTCTCTTGGCGGAGAAAGAGAAACTCCACCCTCCCGCCGCTTGCCCGCCTCCCGAACAGCCGCCACGGCCGGACTTTGGTGTCATTCAGGACGAGCAGGTCTCCGGGGCGAAGGAGGCGCGGAAGGTCCGTGATTTTCCGGTGTTCGATGGAGCCGCTTTCCCGGGACAGGTGCAGGAGGCGGGAGTCCTCCCGGGAGGGGGAGGGGTATTTCGCCACAAATTTCCCGGGCAGGTCGTAGTCGAAGTTCTTCAGGTCCATGAAACTTTCCCGGCGCCCCGGCGGCAGGGGCCGCCGAAATCCTACAGGGAGGAAATGTTGGAATCAGCGGGCGGGGACGCGGGCGCCTCCCCGCCCTCCGGTCGGGCGAGGATCTTCCATTCAAGCTGGCTCAAGACGCCCCGCAGCATCCTGATCTCCCGCTCGCTCGGCTTCGCCCGGTCGAGAAAGTGTCGGAAGACTCGAATCACCCTTTCGGGGTTGTGATGGGGAAAATACCCGATGGCGTCGAGGGTCGAGCGAAGGTGATCTAGGACTTCCTCTACGTTTCCGCGAAAGGGGACCTCCGCGCGTTGGGGGTTGCCGGCCGACCTCGCCAGTGGACCCGCGTCCCACTCCATGAAAATTTCCCAGAGCACGATGAGGGCGGCCTGGGAAATGTTGAAAGATTCGGCGCCGGGCAGGGCCGGGATCCAGAGTCGCTCCTGGCAGAGGTCTACCTCGTCGGTCCGAAGCCCTTTGTCTTCGGGGCCGAAGATGAGGGCAAGGCGGGTTTCCGCCGCCCGGCGGAGCAGGAGGGGGGCGTCCGTCCGGGGCTCTATGGCCGGCCGCCGATTCCTGCCGCGGCGGCAGGAGGCTGCGGTCAGCCACCCGCAGTCGGCTGTCGCATCGCGGAGGGTGGCGAAATGTTCTGCCCCCGCCAGAATGTCCTGGGCGCCCATGGCCATGGACCTGGCCTCGAGGCTTTTCACGTCACAGTGCGGGGACACGAGGCGTAGCCGGCGCACTCCGAAATGGCCCATGGTGCGGGATATGGAGCCAACGTTCCGAGCGCCCTTGGGCCGCACGAGGACCATGATAAATTCGCCAGCGCTTTGAAGGGATGCCGGGAGTTTCATCCCGGCGAGGTTACCATGGCCCTTGAGGCGGGCCAACATCGGGCAAGGGCGCACAGCCCGGGATGATTACGGCAGCCGGATCTCCTCCTGAGGCAAAGCGCCCTTATGGGGCTGTCCCGGGAGGATCGCCGTCAATTTTTCTAGGAACCGGCGAGGAACTCTCCTTTCACCCGCTCGAATTCATCTTTCATCCAACTCAGAATTTCCTCAACCCCTTCCAGCGAAGATCCGCTTCCCATTTTTCCAGGTCGGCGCAAAGCTTCTCCATCGTTACCGCTCCGAGGGTCTCCGCGTTGCTCTTCAGGCTGTGAGGCACCCGCTCGACGTTTAGCGCGGTTTTGCCGAACACGGCCTCGCGGATTTCCGCGATCTTCATCGGCGTTTCGCGGAGAAACAGGTTGACGAACTCCCCCACCATGTTGTCCTTCTCATCGACCTGAAACTCGGCCAGGGCTTGCAGGACGTTCGGATAAATCACCCCCTCGGCGGTATCTTCTGAGGCGGGCCGGGCGGTAGCACCCCTTCCCGATGTCCATCGGGAAGAAGTCTATTCCGTTTGGATTTTCGGTGAGGAAGGGGCTGAGGGCAGCGGCCGCCGGGAGGGGGGTCCGGCTGACGATTGCCGCGCCGGGAAATCGATCCCACTCGCCCTCCCGATCAAGCCGCCGCATGTCAACCTCCCAGGCTCGGCGGTCGAGTAGTTTATTAAAGACATATATGAAAAGGTTCGAGCCGAGAATATTGCGCAGCCTTTCACAACGTAATCGATTTCGATTCCCAATTCGATGAATCCGGCTACTTCGCCGTAGATTCGCCAGGGATGGGCCGACCGGAGGATGAGGGTGTCCTGCCTGCCGAGCTCGATATCGGTAATGGGTTGTTCATATTCCTGGGCGATTTGCAGCGATGCCCGGTTCATGATTCTTCTCGCCTTTTGGGGATTGTGGACCCGGAGGAAGTTCACTCCGTTTTTTCGTGAAAATTAAAAGTTGGTAACGTTATGCTTGGCCCGAAGGTCTACCGCGATGACGAAAAAAAGGGCGCCGTTGCCTTGGTGGAGGCCGCCGGAATGCTGAATGGAGTAATAGAGGTGCCGGTTCAGAGACCCGCGCGTCCAGGGGCGTTATTGCGGGGGATGAATTCGCCGAATCCCGGATCTTTTTCCAGGAAGCCGTTTCGGAGCACGACCTCTCCCCGTACGAGGCTCATTTCAATGTGGCCTCTCAACTCCCAGCCCTCGTAGAGCGAATAATCGGAGTTCGAGTGCAGCTTGGCGGACCGGATCGTGGATTTTCCGTTTGGGTCGATGATGACGATGTCCGCGTCCGCTCCGACGCGGAGCGTTCCCTTGCGGGGGTAGAGGCCGAGAATACGGGCCGGATTTTCACTCGTGAGGCGCACGAGACGCTCCGCCGGGATCCGCCCTGCTGCAACGCCCTCGCTGTAAAGAATGGGAAGGATCGTTTCGGCGCCCGGCGCGCCGAACGGGGCTTGCATGAAAGGATGTTCGTTTTTCTGCGCCACTGTGTAGGAGGCGTGATCGCTCCCGAGGAGATCGACGGAACCATCCTGAACCGCTTTCCAAAGGGCGTTATTGTCCTTGGGTGATCGGAGGGGGGGGGCGATTTTTGCCAGGCTTCCTCTATCCGAGACGGTTTTCTCGGAATGGGTCAGGTACTGGGGGCAGCTCTCTACGGCGATGTTTTTTCCCTCGTCCCGGGCACGCTTGACCTCGGCGAGCGCTTCGGCGCAGGTGAGATGGACGATGTAAAGGGGGCATTTCGCGAAGTCGGCGAGATGGATGTAGCGGGCGACGGCCTCGGCCTCGACCGCGGCGGGGCGCGATTGGCGCAGGAAATCCGCCCCCTCGACGCCCTCACCCAGGGCCTGGTTTTCCAGATAGTCGATCACCAGGCCGTTCTCGGCGTGGACGAGCACAATGCCCCCGTGCTTTCCGACGATGTCCAAAGTGGCGAAGCCGTAGTCGTCCGGAACACAGCGCCCATACCCCCGCTTCCGGTATCCCGTCATGATCTTGAAGGATGTGACCCCGCTGGCGATGGCGTCCGGGATTTCGGCGAGGTAATCGAAATCTTCAAATATCCACGCGTGGAGCGAAAAATCGACAACGCTCGCCGCTTCGCCTTCCTCGCGGAACCGGCCCAGCGCGGCCGTCATCGATTCGTTTTCCTCTCCCGTGGCGAAGACGACGAAGGTGGTCACCCCTCCGTGTGCGGCGGTCCGGGCGAGGTCGCCCAGGGTGTCGATGTGGGCCGAGAAGGCGCGGCAATGAACGTGCGGGTCAATGGCGCCGGGGAGGACGAGCTTGCCTGTGGCGTCGATGATTTCTCCGGAGGGGGGCGCCTCGCCGGGATCTCCGATCCAGACGACGCGGCCGCCGCGGGTACCGAGCGCGGCCTCCTGGCGGTCGCTACCCCCGACGAGGGTGCCGCCAGCAATGAGGCGGTCAAGGGGCTGTCCCCCGTTTTTCCGGGCCATGCCTTTATCTCCCTCGGTAAGGGCCCGATCCGCGGCCGCGCCGGATGTTCCCGCAGCCTTGCATGGGTGGGCGGCAAGCGGCGGGGAGAATATTGAAAACCGCTGCGGCGCCGATCTTATTGGGCCGCGAATGACCGGTTGGGGAACCAGGTCCCGCGGAAATGGTTTCGGAGGAACCCGTGAAGGGTAGAAAGAATCTTTTGCCATGTCAACGCGAATGCTGGATCAGTGAAAATGGTTTCTGATAAGAACGGGCCCGGAGACAGAATCTTCCCGACTTCATGTCACTCAGTCTGGCACGCCCATACTCAGGTTCTTGCGAAGACAATTATGCGTCACTGCCGCCTTCATGCTCTCCGTGTCGTACTCGCCAGCATTCTCGTCACATGGGACACGCGAATATATCTATGATCCTGGACTTGTATGCCCGATTCTCGAGGGACGATGAGGACGCATTCAAGTTCTCGAACCGTCCGCGAAATGCTCTCGAACGAATCGGTCCACGCGTCGACAAGTCCGGGAAGGGCGTCGCCGGGGCGGCGAATCCTAGCCCGGATGACGATTCATGCTTTCAACCGGGCGGGGGGAGGGCCTGTAGCGGCCCGCTTGGCTCGAGACCTCCGCGTGCAGCATGGCCACGAACCGGTAGACGATGTGGGCGAACTTCGAATACGGGATATAGACCAGGAGGAAGAAGATGAAAACCAAGTGGATGAAATACGTTGGGTAGGCGAGTCCGGGCACATCGGCGAGGCGGAGGATTTCACAAAGGAAGCCGGTGATGGTCGTGAGCAGCAAGATGTTCAGAAAGAGCCAGTCCGAATATGTGTTCTTGCCCGCCTTTTCCTTGTCGGCGATGCGGCGATACATGAAGACGGCGAGTCCCGAAATCAGCGCGGCGCCGCTCACGTTGCCGAGGATTTTCACGGGATGCAAGAGCGGCCACGGCGTCAGGTAGCCGAAGACGATGATCCCAACGCCCACCGAGGCGGTCGTCGCCACGAGGCCCATGAAACCCCAGAAGACGGCCAGGTGAGTTTTGTGGAGATGGGACTTGTGCGTTTCCCGCGTCCCCACGGGGTCCTCCTCGCATTCTTTGAATTTCATGTGCTGGAAGATCGTGAGGAGCGTTGGAACGACGAATTTGATAGGGCTCTTGCCGTTTCCTCCCATTTGACCGCATATGGCCTTCCAGTACCGAACACCCCCCACCACCGCACCGATCCCGGAAAGGGCCGAGGCCGTGACGAAGAGTATCTCGATATAGCTGGTTGGAAAGAGCTTGGAGTAAACGATCCGCCCTTCCGGGAGCGAGGTCAGGTTGCCGAGCCAACCGAGGACCAGGAGAAGGATGAACGCCGGGATGGCGAAGAGGAGCGGAAGGTATTTCGGCTCGTTGAGCGCCCGCCCCATGAACTGGGGGACCGCGTAGTGGGTGATGCTGTAGTCCCGGAGGGCAACCATGACGTCCGACGGCTTGGCGTCCCGGGGGCAGTAAGCGGAGCAGGTGCCGCACTGGTGACAGAGCCAGAGGGAGGAGTTGGCCAGGGCCCTGTTCTTCAATCCCCATTGGACCCAGATCAATTCCTTCCGGGGGAAGGGGTTGTCCACTGTGGAGATGGGGCAGGCGACCGAGCAGGTCCCGCATTGATAGCAGGCAGTCAGATCATGGGCGCCGAGATCCAAGACTCGCCGCTTGAATTTGAGGTCTGGTTTCAACAAGGTTGTTTCCGGCATTCCCGAGTACCCCCTCGTTTCGCCGCTCGTTAAAAGCCCTTCAGCGGGCTGAGCCCGATCCGCTTCACGGAATCGATCATCTCCTCCAGCATGCCTGGGACCTTGTCGCTGTCCGAGATTTCAACCTCCATCACTTTGACCCTCTCGGCCTCAAGGGCGAGCCGGTCCAGGGTCTCCTTGACGTTTTCCATCCGGCTGTCCAGCAGTTCGCTCCCCCTGATGAAATGGCACTGGTAGTCCTCTCCGGGCTTGCACCCCATCAGCGCCACCCCGTCGAAGCCCCGGGACACCGCGTCGGCGATCAGAATGGTGTTGACTGAGCCCAGGCATCTCACCGGGATGACTCGCACCGAGGCGGGGTAGTTGAGGCGGTTAATCCCCGCCATGTCCAGGGCGGGGTAGGCGTCGTTCTCGCAGGCCAGCACCAGGATTCGGGGCTTGTCTTCGTCGTCTTCGGGGATCTCCACGGCCTTGATCATGTTGGAGAGCATGTCCAGGGAGTAGTCGTTGAAGGAGATGATATGGACGGGGCAGGCACCCATGCAGGTTCCGCAGCGCCTGCACCGGTTGGGGTCGAGCGTGGGGTGTTTGTCGTCATCCACCTCGAGGGCGCCGAACGGGCACTCCTGGGAACACCTCCCGCAGGCGGTGCACCGCTGCATGAAGAAGGAGGGGCAGGAAAGATCCCCCACCCGCGGATGCACAGCCGAGCCGGCGGAGGACTTTTCGATGCACTGGATGGCCTTAAGCGCGGCCGCCGTCCCGTCCTTGGCGCTGGCGGCGAGGTCCATGGCTTGGCGGACCGCCCCCGCCGAATAGATGCCGGTGCGGCGGGTCTCGTAGGGAAAACAAATGAAGTGGGAGTTGGCGTAGCCGAATTCTGTCGTGGGAAGGTCCTTGCCCTGCAGGTATTGCAGGTTGAGAGATCCCGAGGCGTCCGGATCTAGGGTGGCCGGAACCATTCCCGCCGAGAGAACCAGAAGGTCCACCTCCGCCTGAATGGTGTCCCCGAGGAGGTTGTTGGACACCTCGAGGAGGACGTTGTGTTCGGAGTCCTCGGTGACGTTCTGGATCTCCCCCCGGGAGAACAACACCCCCTCGTCCTCCTGCACCCGCTTGTAAAAATACTCGTACTGCCCCGGCGTCTGCATATCCCCATAGAGGAGGTACACGATCGAATCCGGGTGCCGTTCGCGGATATACATGGCCTGCTTGAGCGCCACCATGCTGTGCACGTTTCCGCCGTACGGGAAGTGGGGGTCGTCCCCCGGCCCGTCGCACAGGATGAGGGCGGCGCTCCGCACCGGCCGTCCGTCCGAGGGGCGTGCGATCTCGCCCCGCGCGGCCATCTCCTCCAGCGCGATGCTGGTCACCACGTTGGGATACTTTCCGAGTCCGTAGGAGGCGAATTTCGCGGGGTCGGCCTGCGCCCAGCCCGTGGCCAGAACGACGCCCCCCACTGTCATCTGCTCCTCGCCGCCGCCGCGCCTGACCGTCACGCGGAAGCGGCCCGGCTGGCCCGAGATCTCCCCGACCTCCGCCTCCGTGAGCACCCGGACGTTGGGGAGGGATTCAACCTCTTGTATTTTGGCGTGAATATCAACGGGCTCGGGGCCGTCGTAGGGGGAACGCTTGGGGAACTGTTTGTAGAGACGGGCGGCGTAGCCCCCCAGCCCCGCGCTCTTCTCGACGAGGACCACGTCGAATCCGGTCTTGGCCGCATCCTCGGCCGCGGCGAGGCCCGCCACCCCGCCTCCCACCACAAGGACGCTTCGCTCGTTGGCCTCTGTGTAGGGCGTCGGAGAGGTCGCCTTCTGCACGCGGACGATTCCCATCCGCAAATGGTCTTCGGCCATGCTTTGGGTTTCGGGATGGTTGGCCGGGTGGCTCCACACGACCTGCTCCCGGATGTTTACGCGCTCAACGAACGCATTCTTGAAACCGAAGACGTCCGTATTGACCCGGGGGGAGCATGCGGCGATGACGACCGAATCGACCCCCTCGTGCTCGATGTCGTTCTTGATCTGCCGGGCGTCTTCCAGGCAAAAGGCGGGAGAGGTTTTGACGATCGGAATGTTGTGTTCTGCTGAGGCGATATCGGCCAGCTTCTGCGCGTCGAGGCAGGTCCCGATGTCGCAGCCGCTGCAAATATAGACACCTACCTTTTTGTCCATTTGACCTACCTCGGTACCGCGGTCTGGATCGTCCGCATCGCCTTCAGGGCGGATGCGGTGGCGTCCTGAACGGATGTGGCGACATCCACGGGCCCCCTTGCGCATCCGGCCGCAAAAATGCCGGGTGCCTGCTGACCCGGGAGAACGAAGTGATCCTTATCGTAGCCAATGCCGCCGGCGGGTTTCTTTTCATCCACGCTTGAAACCATCCCCGCCGCAAGGACGACGAGGTCCACGCATACCCGGAGTTTTTCCATCGAGAGGATGTCCTCGGCCTCGACGATCAGTTCCTTGGCCGCTGGGTCCTCGATGATTTTGGCCACTTTCCCTTTTATGGCCGAAACGTTCGAGTCGCTTTGGACTTTTTGGGAGAAGAATTCATAAGTTCCGGGCGTGCGCAGGTCGATGTAGAAAATGTAGGCGCGGGAATCCGGAATCTGCTCCCTGACGTAGGTGGCTTGCTTCAAGGAAGCGAGGCAGCAAATTCCGGAGCAGTATCCGAGGTGGATTTCGTCCCGCTGGCCGGCGCATTGGATGAAGGCCACGCTGTTCACCGGCTTTCCGTCGGAGGGGCGGACGATCTTCCCCTTCGTCGGCCCGTTCGGGGCCGCCAGCCGCTCCATCATCACGTTGGTGATGACGTCGGCGTACCTGCCGAATCCCAGGTTATCGATCTGTACGGCGTCGTATGCCTTCCAGCCGGTGGCCATGACGATGGCGCCCGCTTTGAGGACAAAACTTTTCGGCTCCATATTCAAATCGATGGCGCCGTACTCGCACGCCTCGACGCACTTGGCGCATTCGGTGAGCGTGCAGACCGAATCGTCGATGACGTATTTCATGGGGAAGGACATCTCATGGGGGAGGTAAATGGCCTTGGTCGTGTCCATGCCGAAGTTGAAGGCGTTGGGCCGATCGACTGGGCAGACGGGCACACAGGCGTTGCACGCGGTGCACCGGTCGTTGACGTAGCGGGAATGCTGCACAATCGTGACATCGAAATTCCCGGGCCCCCCCGAAATGCTCTCGACCTCGGCCCGGGTGGCGAACCGGATCTGGGGATTACTCTTCATTCTTTGAAAGTTGATCTCGAGGCCGCAGTAAGGGGGGCAAAGTTTTGGGAAATACCGGTTGAGCTGGGCTACCCTTCCGCCCAGATAAGGCTCTTTCTCGACGAGAAAAACTTCATATCCGGCCTCCGCCGACTCTACTGCGGCGGTGATCCCGGCGATCCCGCCGCCGACGACGAGTATGGTTCGGTATGCCGAAGGCGCGGCGGCCGCCGGAGCCCCTTCATCCATCGCCATGCATCTCGCAGGGCCCGTGCGCGGGCTTTGTCACGAGACGACCTGGCTGTAAGGCTTTTTGGTCAGCTTCCATTCGTTCGCCGCCGCGTCGAAGCGCGAGTTGACGAAGTACTTCCAGTTTTCGTCGTCGAGCTCGGGGAAGTCGCTGCGGTAGTAGTAGCCTGGGTAGCGTGTCTCCTTCCGGAAGAGAATGTGACGGAGATGCACCTCCGCCGCCCAGATTCGGTGGTAGTTCTCCCAGCAGCGCAACAACTCGTGGAGGTCCTTTGCGGCGAGCTTGGCCGAGTCTTCCTTCAACATTGTGAGGGCCTCGAGGCCCTGAACGAGGGACTCATCGCGGGTCGTGTAGTTGCTGGAGGTTCCGCCCACGTACTCGTCCATCAGTTTGTTGAGCCGGAACATGAGCATTTTCGGCTTGATGTAATTGGGGTTGACGTCTGGATCCGTGGTGGCCGACTTGTGTTGCTCATAGGTGGCCATCGGACGGAAGATCTCCTCGGCCAGTTCTTCCGGGTTCTCTCCCACGCTCGGCGAGGAGGGGTCGTGGTCGAGGATAAACCCGACCGCGGCCTTGGCGGCGATCCTCCCCTCGGCATGGGAGCCAGAAGAGAACTTGTGTCCTGAGGCGCCGACCCCATCGCCTGCGGTGAAGAGCCCCTGAATTGTAGTCATCCGGTTGTATCCCCACCTGTACTCAGACGGTGCGAAGTCTTCCGGGCCGCTCACCCAAGCTCCGGCGCAGCCCGCATGGGAGCCCATGAGGTAGGGTTCGGTCGGCATGATCTCAGAAGGCTTCTCCTCCGGGGCGATGTTCATGCTGGCCCAGAGGCCGGCCTGGGTGATGGTCATGTCCAGGAAGTCCTCCCAGGCCTCGGCCTCCAGTTCCTTGACCTGCTTGGGGTTCATCTTGGCCGCCAGCTCCTTCATGGCCGTCGGGGTGTCCATGATGATCGGTCCTCGTCCCTGCCGTATCTCCTCCATCATCAAGTGGTTTCGAAGGCAGGTGGGGACAACGTCCGCGCTCCCGTAGGGGTCGTAGGCCTTGAGCAAATCCTTGTTCCTGACCATATAGTTTTCCCCGAGGGCATTCAGGGCTTTGGCCTTGAAAAGCAAAAACCACGCGCCCACCGGTCCGTAGCCGTCTTTGAAGCGGGACGGGACGAAGCGGTTCTCCATCATGGTCATCTCGGCGCCGGCCTGGAGCAACATGGCGTAAGTAGATCCGGAGTTCCACGGCGGATACCAGGTGCGGCCCAGCCCCTCGCCGGTGGAGCGGGGACGGAAAACATGAACGGCGCCTCCGCAGGCTATGAAGACGGCCTTGGCGCGGAAAATGTAAACCTTGTTC
Source organism: uncultured Nitrospinaceae bacterium (assembly GCA_964620535.1). Lineage (GTDB taxonomy): Bacteria > UBA8248 > UBA8248 > UBA8248 > UBA8248 > CAZUHN01. Next base: position 13,210 of record CAZUHN010000140.1, read on the forward strand.
TCCCTCACGCTGAAGCCCACGGCCCCCGCGACGCGGTTGGGATCAGCATCATCCATGAGAAGCTTGACGATGCAGACGCGCTCGTAGATGTTCTCCATCCCCATGGCTTTCTTGGCGGCCTCGGCCACGATGATCTTGTAGCTCTCACCGCTGATCATGATCTGCCAGCGCCCCGACCTGACGGGTTTCCCCCCCTCGGCCAGCGTCTTGTCCTCGTCGCCTTTCTCCTTCCAGATGGGGAGGCCCCACTTCTCGAAGAGTTGGACCGAGTCGTCCACGTGGCGTCCCAGGTCGTAGATGAGATCGTCGCGGACGATTCCCATGAGGTCACTCCTGACGTAGCGGGTGTAGTCTTCAGGAGTGTTCTCACCCAGGTAGGTGTTGATGGCGGAGAGCCCCATGGCCACCGCTCCGCTCCGGTCCATGGCTGCTTTGTCCACAAGGGTGATCTTCATCTCGGGGGGAGCCCACCGGCGCGCCTCCACCGCAGCGCCGCATGCGGCCATCCCCCCACCGACGATCAGGAGATCGGTCGAGACATCCACCACTTCCGGTTTGCCGTTTGTCGCCATTATGCTTTCCCCTTTACTAGGCCGGGACGGGTAGAGTCTTCCCTGTCTCGTTGAATAGATTCGGGGAAGCTAATTCCCCGGGAGAAACCGGTGGAACGCCCTCGTAGGGGTCGATGGAGCCCTCGGGGGTGGTCCGGGTCTTGAACTTGTAGCGCTTGACCCTGCCGTCCCTGAACTGGATGGTCCACATGATGGAGTCAGTCCCCATGAGCGGGACGACTGTGCCCCCCAAGGGGGCAAAGTCTGCGTAGTGCCTGACCGCGATCGCCTGTTGGGGGCAGATTTTCACGCAGCTATAGCACTCCCAACAGAGCTCCGGCTCCTGGTTGAATGCCTTCATGTTCTCCATGTTCAGGGTCATAAGATCATTGGGGCAGATGTACTGGCAGGCAGTCCGCTCCAGCCCTTTGCATCCATCGCATTTGTCCGGGTTCACGTAGGTCGGCATAATTGTGGCTCCTTAAGGATTAACTATTTTCTTTCGCGTACTTGTGGAGTTTGACCTCCACTTTTTCCTCCAATTTCGAGTAGTAGTCCATCAAGATGTCGAGCACTTCCGGTCGGCTGAAATGATCGGGAACCTCCTCCTCGCCGGACAGCATCTTTCTCAACATGGTTCCGCTCAAAAGGACCCGGTCTTCCTTCCCGTGGGGGCAAGTGCGCATCGAGGAGACCCCGTCGCACTTGTAACAGAAGAAGGTCCAGTCAATTTTGAGGGGTTTAAGCTCCAGGGAGTCCGCGGGAATCTCGTCGAAGATGTGGTGGGCATCGAACGGGCCGTAGTACTCCCCGACTCCCGCATGGTCCCGCCCCACGATGAGATGGCTGCAGCCGTAATTCTGCCGGAACACGGCGTGGAGCAGCGCCTCGCGAGGTCCGCCGTAGCGCATCTCGGCGGGATATCCGGCCTGGATGCAGGTGTCTTTGACAAAATAGTTCTCCACCAATGCGTTGACGGCCCGCACCCTTACCCCGGCCGGGATGTCTCCGGGCTTGAGCTTCCCCACCAGCTGGTGGATCAATACGCCGTCGCAAATCTCAATGGCGATCTTCGCCAAATATTCATGAGACCGGTGCATGGGATTCCGCAGTTGCAAGGCGGCTGCGGTGCTCCATCCCTTTTCCTGAAAAATCTTTCTCGTCTCCGCCGGGCGCAGATAGATGTCCTTGAACATTTCCGGATAATAGCTCTCGCTGAGCGCCTTCACCGGACCGGCAATATTGACCTCGCCTTGGGCCATAACCTTGGCCACGCCGGGATGTTCCGTATCCGTGGTCTTAAAGACTTCCTTGCACTCGTGCGCCTTGTCGATCGTGTATTTTTCCTGAACGGTCATGCTCCCCATGACTTCGCCGGTCTCGCCGTCGGTCAAGCCGGCCTCTTGCCCCTCTTTCAGGGCGCCCGCCTGCTCCTTCGTTGTGGACAGGGTTATGGGTATGGGCCAAAAATCGCCATCGTGCATGGCGCAGGCGTCGCAGACGCCCTTCCAGTCTCTCTCCCCCATGAATCCCTCGAGGGGGGTGAAGGCCCCGATGCCCAGCATGATCAGGTCCGAGGTTTCCCGGGAGGTTATTGTGACCTGTGGCAAAGCCCTTGCCTTTTGCGTCTCTTCCTTGAGCTCGTCCCCGGAAAGCAAGAGGGGTTTCAGCTTTTTTTCTTTGCCATGCGGATTGACCAGGGCCATCTTGGTTCCTCATCGGCCGCGCATTGGTTTGCGGAAACAACCATTGGGATAACGGCCAAATAATGGCCAAGGACATCCTGTCTCTCAGGATGCGGCCACTTTAGCCAACGGCGGGGAAAACCGTCAAATAAATACTTGTTCAGCTATACATAAAGAATCGTTTATGTCTCAACCGCCGGATTTTCGGCTTTTCCCCTCGCCCCGGGACGGACTCAGGCGCTGCTCGGCGTAGGTGTGGATAAACTCGCGAAACCGCTGGGCCACGGGGGAGAAATACTTCTGATTGCGGTAGATGAGCTCCATGTTCCGCACGAGGGTGAGCCCCTTTACGGGAACGACTCGAAGGGTGTCCAGGGTGGAATCCGGCTCGACCGAATGCCCGGAAACGAAGGCGAACCCTAGGTTGGCCTCCACGGCCTTCTTCACCGCTTCGGTACCGGACAGCTGCATCGCTATCCGCGGCTTGACCCCCGCCTCCCGGAGATTTCGCTCCACAAATTGCCGGGTCCGGGAGCCCGGCTGGGGAAGAATGCAGGGCTGGTTATCCAATTCCTTGAGGGGAACTTTCGCGAGCCGGGCGAAGCGGTGCGACGGTGAGACGATAAGCGCCAAATGGTCGAGGCAGACCGGTTCCACCCCGAACCGGCGATCCTCGGTGGGACCGCCCACGAAGCCCATGTCCACGGCGTTTTGGAGAATCTTTTCATAAATCCACTCCGTGGACTCGATCTGAAAAATAACCTCCGTTTCCGGATAAATTTCCAGGAAGGCCCGCACGATCTGGGGCAGGAGGTACATCCCCCCCGTGGTGTTTGCCCCCAGGATCAGCTTCCCCTTGGTCGCCTGCCGCAACTCGGCGATAGCCCGCTCGGCCTCATCCTTGGCATGAAGGATGGAGACGGCACAGCGGTAGAGGGCCTCGCCCGCCTGGGTGAGGCGGAGCTTGGGCCCTCCCCGTTCCAACAGGGGAAGGCCCAGATCCTTTTCCAAAGATTTCACTTGAAGGCTGACCGCGGGTTGGGTGAGGTTGAGATCGGAGGCCGCGGCGGTGAAGCTTTCCCTTTGTGCCACCGCATAGAAGATTTGAAGTTGATGGAGGTTCATTGCCGCAACACTATCTTTCCCGGCGCCGGGGTGTCAACGCATTTTGGGGATTGGGTGCGCCCGCTCTGCAAAGGAGGATCGGAGAATTTTCCTTTAACTTCAATCGATGTTCAGGAAGGTGCGGTCTAGCATTTCTTCCAGGGGCGTCAGGGAAAAGGGCAGGGATGTCCTGGCGGGAAACGGGTCTCCAAGGTGCTCGGTGAACAGGATGTCGAAGGTCGTCCTGTTGAAGGTATTCGCGGAAAAGAGAGAGCCGGCGAGCCAGGCCGCGAGCCGGACTGCGGGCTTGGGAAGGGAAATGATTTTGGACTTTCGGTCCGAGCGGTCCGCAGCCCGCCGGACGAGTTCGGCGAGGGATGTCGTTTCCGTCCCCAAGAGGTCGAATTTCAGCAGAGAATCGGGGGGCGGCGGAGACGGCCCATTCGATGGCCGAGAATACATCGTATTGAAAAATGGGCTGATGCCGCGCCGATCCCCCGTCCGCGAGCAGGGGAAGGACTTCGTCGCCAGGCGGAGAATCGCTTAGGTTGTCGCGTTTCCCCGTCCAAGGATCATGGGGCCCGAAAGATGACGCCACAGAGCCCGGAGTTTTGGATGGTTTTTCCGCGAGTCCTTTTGAGCGCAAGTAAAGATTTTTCGCGGAAGGGTCCGCGCCCGGATAGCTCAGGCAAACGATATTGCCCACCTCGACGTTTTGGGCCGCCTCCACGATGGATTCGGTTAACTGCGCGTTGGCTTCCAGGAGGGTCTCCCCCGGCCGGGGAATCAGCGCGCCCGCCAAATGGATGATACAGTCGGCGCCTTCCATCGCGGCACAAAGGGAGGCGGAATCGTTGTAGTCGGCAAGGATGATTTCCGTCATCGTGGAGCGTAGGTTGTCTGCCCGATCCAGGCGGCGCACGAGCCCCTGCAACTTGGTCGGCACGATTTGGTCAGCCTTTCCGTATCGTTCGGTCAGACTTTTCCGATTGATCTGTTGGCGCCTGTGATGACGATATCGATGGCGAAGCTCATGGCGTTCGCTATGGGTTGTAAAGGCAGCGCGATTTTCCGGAAATGCTCCGACGTCTCGAATCTCGAAGAGAAACGCGCCGGGGCTGTCGTCGGAAATGGCGGATTGAATCTTATTGGAGGAAAGGAAATCTTCCCCGTATGCGAACATGCGAATCATACCAAACCAGCTGCTGCGCGGCGGATTCAATTTTGAAGGGAAACACATTATTCCATAGCATGAAGTTTCGACCCACTATATTACCGAACAAACTTTGTTACAGAATCGGATCAAAATCTGCCGGCGGGGGGAAAGCGTGGTGCCGCCGAAGAAATAAGGGCCTTTCTTGACACCCACCGGGGAAGCCGTAAAGATATAGGTGGGTTTTTTTGCGCTGCCGCGCCGGGGGAGAATATTGAGGAATCCCCGCATTTTCTAATGGCTCGAAAGGCAGCCGCCCGAAAGGAGGCGCGAAAATTGGACCTCGATCGAGAAAACGCCGAGAAACTGCTTTTTGAGTGGACGAAAAGAGAAAACCTCCGCGCCCACGCCCGAGGGGTCGAGGTTTCCCTTCAGGCCTATTCCAAAAAATTCGGAGAAGATGAATCGCTCTGGGGCGTGACAGGGCTGCTCCACGACATGGATTACGAGAAACATCCCACGCAGGAGGAGCACCCCACAGTGGGCGTGAACTTTCTGCGCGAAAAAAACTACCCAGAAGAAATGCTCCAAGCCATACTTGGCCACGCCGAATATCTGGGGGTCCCGAGGGAAACTAAGTTGGCCAAGGCCCTTTTTGCCGTGGATGAGTTGGTCGGTCTGATTACGGCGGTGGCGCTTGTCCGTCCGAATAAAGACGTCCGAGAAGTGAAGCCGAAAAGCATTCGAAAAAAATGGAAGGACAAAGCCTTTGCCAAAGGAGTAAATCGGGAGGATATCGAAAAAGGGGCGAAAGAGCTTGAGACTCCGCTCGATGACCATATTGCGCTCGTTTTGGAGGCGATGAAGGGAGTTGCATCGGATATCAGCCTGGATGGTTCCCTGGCGAATTGAAGCGCCTTGAGATTCGGACGGATTTTGTCTTACTTAATTGGCCATCCTGTAATAATAGGTGTAATTTGCTCAGAGGGAACATTTCGCCGAAGGGGGTTCCATCCCCGGTTTCGGGGTACCCCGGTGTAGAGAGTTAATAGGGATTGGGGAATCTCCGCGGATTGCAGGGCTGAGGCGTTTCTCCCCTGAGGCTGACAATGAACTGTCGATGTGGGAATATTGAAGGGCGATGAATCAAGATCCTTCGACTGGCGCTACCAATAAACAGGTTAAAGAAAAAGATACCGTCGCCATCCGGTTTGCGGGTGACTCGGGCGACGGCATGCAGCTTACGGGAGACCGCTTCACCACGGCCGCCGCCCTCGCGGGCAATGACCTCAGCACATTCCCCGATTTTCCTTCCGAAATCCGCGCACCCGCAGGCACGCTCGCCGGTGTGAGTGGATTCCAAATCAATTTCAGCAGCAAGGACATTCATACCCCCGGAGACGCGCCGGATGTGCTTGTGGCGATGAATCCGGCGGCCCTCAAGGCAAACGTCGGCGATCTGAAAAGAGGTGGCATCATAATCGCCAACATCGACAACTTCGAAAAGAAGAACCTAGCTAAGGCAGGATACGAATCAAATCCGATCGAGGATCCGGACTTTTTGAATTCTTATCAAGTGCATCAGATCAAGTTGAATGAGCTTACGCGGAATGCCCTCAAGGACATGGGGCTCCCTTCGAATACGGTCGATCGATGCAAGAATTTCTTTGCGCTGGGAATTATGTTTTGGATGTATTCGCGCTCGATGGACTCCACCAAGAAATGGATTCAGGACAAATTCGGAAAGCGACCAGAAATCGTCGAGGCCAACACGCGGGCCATGGAGTCCGGCTATTATTTCGGCGAGAATACGGAAATTTTCCAGAGCCAGTACATCGTCCGGGAGGCCACGTATCCGCCCGGAACTTACCGGAACATCACCGGCAATGTTGCACTCGCCTATGGGTTCATCGCCGCGGCGCGCCAGTTGGACCTCAAGCTGTTTTGGGGCGCCTATCCCATCACCCCGGCGAGCGAAGTTCTTCACGAGCTCTCCCGATTCAAAAAATTCGGCGTCTATACATTTCAGGCGGAGGATGAGATAGCCGCCGTTTCGGCCGCCATCGGCGCTTCCTTCGCGGGGGGGCTCGGGGTGACTTGTTCCAGCGGCCCAGGGATCGCCTTGAAGGCGGAGGCCATCGGCCTCGCGGTCATAACGGAGCTGCCCCTCGTCGTGGTCAATGTCCAGCGCGGCGGCCCCAGCACGGGCCTTCCAACGAAAACCGAACAGGCCGATTTGCTCCAGGTGATGTACGGCCGCAACAGTGAGAGCCCCGTCCCGGTTCTTTCCGCCTCCTCCCCGACCGATTGCTTTTGGACCGCGATCGAGGCCGCGCGAATCGCCACCAAATTTATGACCCCGGTAATTCTTCTGAGCGACGGCTATCTGGGCAACGGGGCCGAGCCCTGGCGGCTGCCCTCTGTTTCCGATCTCCCGGAAATGGAGGCTACGCATCGAACGAATCCGGAAGGGTTCCACTCCTACGATCGGGACCCCAAAACCAAGGCGCGCCCTTGGGTGATTCCGGGCACGGCTGGCATGGAGCATCGTATCGGGGGCCTTGAGAAACAAGATATTACGGGAAACGTCAGCTACGATCCGGACAATCACGAGTACATGGTTCGTATGCGGGCGGCCAAGGTGGCTGGCATCGCGGACGATATCCCGCCGGCCAAGATCTTCGGCGAGGACAGTGGAAAGGTTCTCGTGATCGGCTGGGGCGGTACGCAGGGCGCCATCATCGCGGCCATGGAGGCCCTTCTGGCGCGCGGCGCGTCCGTATCACATGTGCACCTTCGCTACCTGTGCCCCTTCCCCTCGAATCTCGGCGATATCATGAAGAAATTTGACAAGGTGCTCGTTCCCGAATTGAACTTAGGCCAACTTTCAAAGCTTCTGCGGGCGGAGTATCTCGTCGATGCCATCTCATACAATAAAGTACAGGGAAAGCCGTTTATGGTGAGCGAGATCATCTCGAAGATCGAGGAGCTTCTCTAGCGTGGCCACTCAAACGAAAAGTAACGTCAGCGGGTTGGGTCTCACCCGGAAGGATTTTCAGTCCGACCAGATTGTCCGTTGGTGCCCCGGATGCGGCGACTACGCCATTCTGGCCCAAATTCAAAAGTTGCTTCCCGAGCTGGATATTCCGAGAGAGAACTTTGTTTTCGCCGGCGGGATCGGATGCGCCGCCCGGTTTCCGTACTACATGGATACCTTCGGGTTTCACACCATTCATGGCCGGGCCCCCGCCTTTGCGACTGGCATCAAGGTGATGAACCCGGAGTTGTCCGTTTGGGTGATATCCGGCGACGGCGACGCATTGAGCATTGGCGGGAACCATCTGATTCACGCCATGCGGCGCAACGTCGGCATCAAAATCCTGCTGTTTAACAATCGCATTTACGGGCTCACAAAGGGCCAATACTCTCCGACCTCACTCGCGGGGAGCAGGACGAAGTCCACCCCTCTCGGCTCCGTCGATCATCCCCTCCAACCCCTTTCGCTTGCCATAGGGGCAGAATGCAGTTTCGTCGCCCGGACCGTCGATCGGGACCAAAAGCATATGGCTTCGGTTCTCCTGGCGGCCGCGAGCCATGAGGGGACGGCATTCGTTGAAATATTGCAGAATTGCATCGTTTTTAATGACGGCTCCTGGCACCAGTACACCGAAAAGGGACTGAAGGAGCAGAATGTTATCTACCTCGAGGATGGGAAGCCCCTCGTCTACGGACCCGATGGAGACAAAAGGGGAATCCGGTTCCAGGATTTACACTCGGAAATTGTCCCCGGCGATGAAGATGGAATTTCCGTTCATCAGGAAAATGACCCCGATGGCGCCCGCTCTCTGCTCTTGAGCCGGATCGAATCGGATGGTGGGCCGATGGCGATTGGCGTCTTGCGGAACGTGAATCGCCCGGCGCTGGAAGATCAAGTCGCTGAACAGGTGGCGGCGGCCAGGGCCAAGGGCGAAGGAAGTATCGAGGAGTTGTTAAACAGCGGAGATACTTGGGTACACAAATAAAAATCGGGAACGATTCCCGATTTTCTGCCGGCCCCAGGGTTGGCGGCTTTTTTCTTTTATCTTCTTTGACACTATGCGGAAAAGCGAATCCCCAGAAGGTCCTCGCCGCTTCACGGTAATGCTCGTTCACGCCCATCCCGACGACGAGTGCAGTTCGACCGGGGGCCTCCTTTGCCGTTGCGCCCGGGAAGGGCACACCTCGATTCTCGTCACATGCACCAATGGGGAATGGGGGGAGATGAACGACAAGCGGCTCCGCTTGCGGCCCCGGGAAAATTCCGGGGATCGCCGCCGGTTGGGCGAGACCCGGCTGGAGGAGCTCAAGCGGGCCGCGGGCATTCTGGGGGTGACGCACCATTTCCCGCTCGGCTACAGGGATTCGGGGATGGACGGTTGGGAGAGCAACGGCGCACCGGAGGCCTTCACCAATGCGGATCCCGAAGAGGCGGCGGGGAAAATCGTCTGCCTCATCCGGGAGCACCGCCCCGATGTGCTGATCACATACGACGAGAAGGGGGGCTACGGTCATCCCGACCACGTCATGGCCCACCGCGTGGCGATCGCCTCCGCCGAGGCGGCGGCAAAGCCGGACCGTTTCCCCGGAGCGGGGCCAGGGCCCTGGCGCATCCGGAAGCTCTACCACACCGCCTGGCCCCGCTCGCGGATGCTGCGGGCCTGGCGTTGGATGCGCCTGCTCGGGAGAAAGACTCCGCTCGACGATCCCGGTTTCAAGGAAGACAAATACGGAACGCCGGACGAAATGATTACGACGCGGGTCGACGTCCGCCCCTGTCTCCGCCGAAAATGGCGCGCCCTTTTCACCCACAAAACCCAGCTCGGCGGGAATTTTTTCTGGTGGTTCTTTCGGTTGACGGGCAGGTTCATTTTCAACGAGGAAACGTTCGTCTGCATTCGCAGCGACGTTCCCATCAAGGGGGTGGAAACGAGCATCTTCGACGGCCTTTGATGCCACCGGGGAGGGATTTTTCAGAGAGGCCTGCCGATCTCGATCAGGAAGCCGCACGGATCGCGCACCATGAACATCCAAACGCCCCAGGGCGCGTCGCGGGGGGGGAAGAGGGTGCCCCCCCCCTTTGCGGAAATTTCCGTGAAAGCGGCATCCATGCGGCCGGCCGCAGGGTGATGACGACTCCCGCCCCACGCGGATCCCGGACCGGCTCGAGTCCCCACGCGCGCATCTCTTCCGCCGGAATGGGGCGTGAACGATGAGTTGGAGATCGCCTACCTTGTAGCACGTCTTGCCGCTGCCCGCGCTCTCCTCCTTGTGCCCGAGCGTGTCGGTGTAAAATCTGCGGGACTCCTCCAGATCGCGCGATATGAGAAAGAGGGACGGAAGATCTTCAATCACGGGAGGGCTCCTTTCCAATGGCGCTGCGAACGTATCCGCACCGTATTCCCGGCCGCACAGGGGTGCAAGGGCCTCCGATTCGCTTGAACGCAGGCGTGACGGACGGCGGGTGAAACCACCGGCGAGGGCTTCGTCGAGATGACGGGATACGCGAAGGGGAAGCGTCCGAAATTCTGATCGCCCCGGTATCTTCTGGGTCCCGCTCCCGTCTGGTAAGGTATTCACGAATCTGGACAATAATTCCCGCTCCAGGAGTGCGGCGTTGGAAAAAATCGTGGGAATGGTAGGGCTGGGCTTGATGGGCTCGGCCCTGAGCGACAATCTGCTCAAGACGGGGTATCGCGTTCTGGGATGCGATCCGGACGGGGAGCGCGCCCGGGAATTCCAGGAGCGGGGCGGAACGCCGGTTGGCTCGCCGGCCGAGGCGGCAGGGGGCGCGCCGGTTGTGGTTCTTTCGCTCCCTCACAGCGGGATCGTGCGCGAGGCGTGCCTGGGGGAGAAAGGGCTCGCGGGCGGCGCGGGGAAGGGGACGCTCGTGATCGACACGACGACCGCGCGCCCGGAGGATTCGGCGGAAATCGCCGCCGAACTGGAAAACCGCGGCATGGCCTTCCTCGACGCGAGCTTGAGCGGGACGAGCAAGATGGCGTGGAGCCGCGACCTCGTCGCCATGGTGGGAGGAAGGGCGGAGGACTTCGAGCGCGCGCAGCCCGTCCTGAACGCCATCGCGCGAAAGAGCTATTACCTCGGCCCGGGCGGGACGGGCGCGCGCACCAAGCTCATCGTGAATCTGGTTCTCGGTTTGAACCGCCTCGCCCTGGCGGAGGGCCTTGTGCTCGGGATGAAGGCGGGCATGGACATGGATATCCTTCTCGCCGTTCTGAAGGACGGGGCCGCCTATAGCAAGGGCATGGATCAAAAAGGGGAGAAGATGATCCGGGCGGACTACCGCCCCGAGGCGAGAATCCGGCAGCATCACAAGGACGTCCGCCTGATGCTCGAGCAGGGCCAGCGCTTCGGCGCCCCTATGTTCCTCACCTCCGTCATGGATCAGATCCTTCAGACCGCGGAGGCCGGGGGCCTCTCCGATATGGACAACTCCACCGTTATCGAGGTTCTTCGTCGTTTCGCGGGAATCCCCGCCGCGGAAGACGCCACCCCTTCCCGGGGAGGGACCCATGACTGAGAAGGCGGGGATGGTGGGTCTCGGGCGGATGGGGTCGGCGATGAGCGCGAATCTCATCCAATCGGGCTTCACCGTCAGAGGCTTCGATACGTGCGGGGATCAGATGAAGAAGCTCAAAGAGGGCGGAGGAACGCCCGCCTCTTCTCCCGCCGGCGCCGCGGGGGGCGCCCGGTTCGTGGTTCTTTCCCTTCCCTCCAGCGAGACCGTCCGCGAGGTCTGCCTCGGCGCAGGAGGAATCTGCGAGGGGGCGGAAGAGGGACTGCTCGTCATCGATACAACGACGGCGCGGCCCGAGGATTCTGCCGAAATCGCCGGTGCGCTGGAATTGCGCGGAATCGGGTTTCTGGATGCGGGTCTGAGCGGATCGAGTAAATAGGAGTGGAAGCGCGATCTCGTCGCCATGATCGGCGGGAATGAGCCGGATTTCGAAAGGGCGAGGCCCCTCCTGAACGCGATCGCGCGGGCGAGTTACTACCTCGGCCTGAGTGGGGCGGGCGCGCGCACCAAGCTCATTGTGAATCTGGTTCTCGGTTTGAACCGCCTCGCTCTCGCCGAAGGGCTCGTTCTCGGCATGAAGGCGGGCATGGACGTGGAAACCCTTCTCGCCGTCCTCAAGGACGGGGCCGCCTACAGCAGGGAGATGGACAGCTGCGGCGAGAAGATGATCCGAGCGGATTACACGCCGGAGATCGCCCTACTGCGCATACATCACAAGGACGTCCGCCTGATGCTGGAGCAGGGGCGGCACTACAACGCCCCGATGTGGTTCACCTCTTTGATGGAGCAATTCCTCCAAGCAGCGGGATCGAGCGGTCTTTCCGAGGCGGACAGCAGCGCCATCATCGAGGTATATCGTGCGTTCGCAGGCATTCCGGCGCGGCAACCGTTGGCGGGCACTTGATTCCGCACGCCCGCTGGATAAGGGCGGGGAAGGGATTGTGGCGATCCCCTGGATGTCGATCTTAAACTCTACGATTTTGAAAAAGAGGCCATGCTGCGGTCAATGGAAAACTATATCGAATGGGAGGTGAACCTGGGAAAAATACGAAGAAGAAAGGAAGTGGCCCGGCGTTTATTGCGGGATTCGAAATCGGGGAAACGGCTCGAAGCGTCCCGACGGTATCGCCCCTCCGTTATTTTCCCTCCGGCGGGCTTGTATCTTCTTCCCGCTTTTGGTTGTACTCGCGCACCTGCCGCATCAGGACGGTGAAGTCCCAAATCCAGACCGCGGCGAGGGCGAGGAGAGCGACGCCCGTGACGGCGAGGAACTTGGGAGCTCGGACGAGCGCCGCCATCTCTTCGGACCCGAGAGAGGGGGGGGCGATCTCGATCCCCCAGAGCATCAGGCCGAAAACAACCGCCATGACCACGGCGAGCGGGAAGAGGAAATAGGCGAGGAGGAGCATGGCGCCTTCGCGGTATTTCCGGAGATAGATTTTGTGCGCCGCGATGATGCCGAAGAAAAACCAAAGAAGGAACGCCACGAAAAGCGATTTTTCCCGCCTCCCGCCCGCTTTGTCTCTCCCCTTCGGCGCCGTTTGTTCGTTTTCTTGTTCCATGCCGGATTTTCCTTTGCGGACGGGTTTCCCTCAGCCTGCCTCGGCGTGGTGGGCGGTGAGCTTTTCGGGAAGCAGGCGGCCTCTTTGGAATCGATCGAGGGAGAGGGGGGAGATGTCCACCACCTTCCCTTCTCCCTCCAGGATGAATTCGGCCAGGGCCTGACCCGCCGCCGGGCTGTGCTGGAATCCGTGGCCGCTGAACCCAGCCGCGACGCTGAATCCCTCCAGGCCGTCCACCCCGCCCATCAGGCCATGATTGTCCGGGGATATCTCATAAAGGCCCGCCCATCCGCGAAGGATGGTGGAGGAACCCAAGGCGGGAATGCGGCGCACCGCCCGAGCCACCGCCCATTCTGCCGCCTCCCAATCCACCTTGGTGTTGTAGCTGGGTTCGGTGTCCTGGGGCCCGTAGAGCAAGTATCCTTCCCCCTCGGGCCTGTAGCATGTGTGTTGGGCTAGGTCCGTGGTGAGGGGAAGGTCTCCCGGCAGAGAGGGGACGGGGCCGCTCACGAAGACTTGCCTGCGGATGGGCTTCACTGGGATATCGAGCCCCGCCATGCGGCCCACCTCGGACGCCCAAGGCCCCGCGCAGCAAACGGCCCGCTCCGTTTCGATGGCTCCTTTTTCCGTTTCGACGGCGCGGACCTTTGTGCCTTCGATTCGAATCCCTGTGGCTGTCGTTCCCTGAAAGATTCGGACCCCCGATGCCCGGCAGCTTCTTGCGTAGCCTTGGACGGCCTCCTGCGGGCCGACATAGCCGTCGGCTCCGCAGTATGTCCCCCCGAGCAGGCCCTCGGTCTGGATGAAGGGCCAGCGGTTTTTTATCTCCTCGGGGGAGAGGATCTCGGAAGGGACGCGGAGGCGCTCGTGGAGGGCGCGGTTATCCTGGAGGATGCGCCAATGCTCGTTTTTTTCGGCCAGCATGAGGTAGCCCACCCGCCGGAAGCCGGGGTCTACTCCGAATTCTTCTCCGAAAGTCTCCCAGCGGGGCATGGACGCCAGCGAAAAGCGCACGTTCACCTCGCTCGAGTAATCGAGGCGGACGCCGCCGGCGCAGGCCCCGGTCGAGCCCTCCCCGAGGAGTCCTTTTTCGAGGAGGGTGACACCCACCATTCCGCCGCGCACGAGATGGTAGGCGACCGAGAGGCCCACCGCCCCGCCCCCTATCACCACACAGGAGGCTGTTTTGGGAAGCTTCATCTTCCACAATCCTGATAAAGGCTAGTAATTATTATTTTACTCAAGCTTTCGGAAATGGGCGAGTTCGGCTTCCTCGTGCCTCTTTGTGTCATTTTGCGGAAAAAAGTGACCTGCCCCCGATAGTGGTACCACCCCTTATGA
>CAZUHN010000141.1:0-20971 GCA_964620535.1 uncultured Nitrospinaceae bacterium
AGCCAGCCGCTCAAGGGCGGAACGGAAGGCCACCGAGGCCCGGACCCTCCCTCATTCAGGCCGGCCATCAGGCCTGCATAACCCAGCAAGGTCGTCCCCCCCAAAGCCTTCTCTTCTCATACGTAAGCAATTTTCTTTTCGGCGAGTGCAACCGGCATTCGAGGGCGATTATGCTAGGAATAGCGGCTGCTGCAAGGAACGCTCCGGACATCGACGACGCAGCCGATCCCCTGACCTTCCAAAAGATTGAGGAAACGGACAACACTGTGGAAACTGTGGTCGGCGGTTCACAAGGAGGGTGCGGTCACGCCCGCATTTTCGAGTTCAATCTTAATTATATTACCCTTCGATCACTGCGACCGACAATTCGCTGCCCCGGTGAAGGAGGTCGACGCGCATGTTCTCGTCGGGGGCATGCGCGTTCGAGTCAGCGTTGGCCATCGGAAGCCATACCGAGGGAATTCCCAAGTCCTTCGTGAAGTAACAATCCGGAACGCTTCCCCCCGAATTGGGATAGATGACAGGCATTTCACCCTTGGCGGCCACGGCGGCGATGATCTTCTGGACCATCGGATTCTCCGCTGCGGTTTTGCTGGGGGGGAAAATAGCCATCTTCCGGGCCTCGATATCCTTGAATCCCTCCGTCTCGAGAAAGCGACAAAGGTCCTCGAAAATTTGATTCGGATCCTGGTCCACCACGAGTCGGAAGTCCATCTTGACGGCAGCATCGGCGGGGGTGACCGTCTTCATCCCCTTTCCGGAATACCCTCCCATGAAACCGCAGATGTTCAAATTGGGCTCGACGAGGGTCCTTCGGTAAAATTTCCCGATATCGGAGATGCGGCTGGCACCCTCCCCCAGGGCGACCCGGAGTTCGGACTCGGGACTGGGAATCCCCGCCAGCGACTTTTCGTCCTCCTTCCCAAGGGGGCGAACCGATTCGTAAAAGCCGGGGATTCGCACCCGCCCATCCGGGGGCCGGATGGCCCGCATCGCCTCCAGGAGACGCCAGAACGGGCTCTGGACAGCCCCCCCGTACAGGCCCGAGTGCAGGTCCTTGCCCGTACCCCGGCAATGCAGTTCGACGTACAGAAGCCCCCGGCAGCCCAAAACGAAGGTTGGGCGATCGGACGGATGAAGAGAACCGTCCGAGGAGCACGCGACGTCGGCCCGAAGAAGAGCCTTGTTTTCTTGGATGAACGCCTGGAGGTTCGGTGAACCCATTTCCTCCTCGCCCTCGACGAGGAGCTTGACGTTCACAGGTAGAGGTGTTCCCGTTTTCTCGAACGCCTCCATCGCCTTGATGTGTGCGAAGTGCTGCGCCTTGTTGTCCCCCGCGCCCCGCGCAAACACTCGACCGTCTCGAATCTCCGGTTCGAAAGGCTCCGAGGCCCAACCCTCCGCCGCGTCGGCGGGCTGCACATCGTAGTGGCCGTAAATAAGCAGGGTGGGTGCTCCCGAGGGTCCTTCCGCCTCCCCATAGACGACAGGGAAACCTTTCGTCGGGAGGATCCGCGCCTTCACCCCCGCTTGCTCCATAAGGCCGACAAGATGCTCGGCCGCCTCGTGGACACCCGTCCCCAGGGTGCTGATTGAGGGTACCTTCAAATAATCAATGAATTGACCGATGCTTTCCTCGCGGTGGCTGCGCAGATAATCGATAACGGCGGACATACACCCTCCTGTAGATGGTGGAGGCACGACCCAGAAGCCGTTGCCGAAATGGTATTGATCTCATTATGCTCTAAGGAAGAAGGCTTGAGAAGGGGAGCAGTAGACAAAGGGATTCCATGAATTCACGAAACACCTCACGCGCCCGTTGGGCTCATTTCCGGCCACGGATATAACGGGTGCCCATCCAGCATATCATTCTATTCGGGATTTCCACCCTTGCGTCAAAAAATCGGCCTCCGACTTGCCTGCTTCAAGAGAATCAGAAATAATTAAGCTGTATTTCCCTGATCCATCCTGGCGGAATTGCCTTGCAGGGATTGGGCCCATTGAAATAATTTGCTGGAGGGATTTCTAAACCATGTGGACGGACGCGAAGAACGGTATGAACTCTCCCACGGATTACAAATACCGGAGCGCCAACGTAGATCTTTCGACTGGAAATATCTCAATCGAGGAAAAGAATTGTCAAGATCTTGAGGATTTCCTCGGAGGCATCGGAAGGATTTTCAAAGTTCTTTCCAATTATGATGTTTCCGATCCCTACGATCCTTACGCTCCACTCATAATGGAGTTGGGCTGTTTTTCAGGGACAAACTTTATGACGGGCCTCAGGACCTTCTTTGGCGGGTACAGCCCATTGAAAAGTACGAGGACGGGCGCCCCATCGGCGATGTACTCGGCGGGCTCGGGCAAGTTTGGATCCAAGACCGCATCTGCCGGCCTAGACGAGATCCTTTTCCTCGGCCGAAGCGAAAAACCCGTCACCCTCATTATCAAGAGCGTAAATTTGGTCGACCCTCCTTCCATGGAACTCGTAGATGCCTCCGGCCTTTGCGGAAAAGACAGCCATGAAAAAATCATGGCGCTTTCTGGTCAATACGCCGATGCCCACTTCGCGGTTATCGGACCCCCAGGAGAAAATTACCAAACGAATCGCATGGCCTCCGTCGTCCTTAGCTCGGAAAACCAGCTCAAATCCGGAGACTGTAAGCCCCGCTTTTGTGGGCGCGGCGGTTTCGGCAGCGTCATGGGGAGCAAGAACCTTATCGCTATCGTTGCCCAAGCACCCGACGACAAGTCTCCGGTCACCGAAGTGGTGAAAGAAGCAAATAAAATCATTTCCAGGGGGGTTGGCTCAAAAAATTATCGCGACGCTCACAAGAGCGATGGCGGTGGCGGCACATGGAGAAACATTGCGGGTCTGCATCCGCTCGGCTGCTTGCCTGAGA
The DNA here is from genome assembly GCA_964620535.1 of uncultured Nitrospinaceae bacterium. GTDB lineage: Bacteria > UBA8248 > UBA8248 > UBA8248 > UBA8248 > CAZUHN01. The sequence continues at coordinate 2,904 of CAZUHN010000141.1, forward strand.
AGAACTTTTGGGCACCTGGAAATGATGATGCGGTACAGCTATATCGTAGCTCTCATGAAGAGACATACGTCATCAAAGACGAATCCTGCTTCAAGTGCGGAATTGCCTGCCACAAGAACATATACGAACGCCCCGAGGGAGAAACCGCCGAGGGCAGGAAGGCAAAGAAGGGCAGATTCCGAACGAAATTCGATTATGAACCGCTCGATCTCATGGCCCCCAATTGCGGCATTTACGATCAAGAAGAATCGCTAGAGCTGGTCGAACTTATAGACAGGATGGGCTACGACTCAATTAGCCTGGGGGCTACCATCGGTTACGCGATGGAATGGAACGAGCGCCATCCGGACAAGCAGATTCTCGATGGGATCCGATTCGGCGAATTCGAAAAGATGGTGAAGCTGATCAAGGAAACTGCCGCTGGAAAACTGGAGCAGCTCGGGCAGGGTTGCATGCGCCTCGCCATGCAGATGGGCGATCTCTCCTTTGCCATGCAGGGCAAGGGACTGGAATATCCGGCTTACCTCCCTGAGACAAACCCCGGCTATCCGTGGGCGCTTGCAGGGGGACACATGAGTATGCGCACATTCCTGCTTCTTATCCTGGACGGCCAAAAAACCGACATTGATTACTGGGAAAACGCTGTCATGAACGGTATTTATTATACGCGTGACGATTTGATTGGCACTTGCAAGTTTGCCGGCGTGCCGGACGACAATGTGGTTGCCGGCCTCAACGACATGTTCAGAATATCGCTGACGGCAGAGGAGGTGAATACCGCGATCCGGCGCTCTTATTTGCGGGGGTATCTTCTCGAAAAGAAGATCGGCTACACGAATGAGGAGTACGACGTTCCGGGCCGCGTGTACGAGTCAGTGAACGAAAACGTGAAGATGCCAAGTTTCGTCACGCGCTCGTTCATGGACGAACTGAAGGAACGAGTCACCCGAAACTGGGACGAACTCGTAAAAAGGGAAGGAATTTCCCTTTCGGCGTAAAACAATGCCCGGAACAACCATTAAATCCCTCGGCCAGAGGCTCAAGTGCGGAGGGATACAGTTAAGGAAAATTTATCTCCGGCCAGTTCAGGCATTATCCGAGCGCAGCTGCAATCACAATTGCGATCCCTACAAAAAACGCACCCACCACTATTCCCACCGCTCTGTTTTGGTCTTTCGAGAGTGCATCGGAAACGGAAAAAGGAGTAATCCATTCGAATATTTTGTAGCCAATCATCAAAAGCAAAATCCCGACTAAGCCGTAAACGATGGAAAGGATTAAGCCGGTGCCTACTCCGACTCTCGGTCCACCCGTTTGAGCATGTGCGATGGCGGGGAGGAAAAGCGTTCCGGGAAGAAGTAACGTTTTAAAAAACCAAGTACGAAAACTTCGCATTTCATCAATCCTCCGATGGGTGAATCTCCGTCATCTCCTTCGCCCGCTCATCATACGCAAGACGAAAAATAAGATGAGCGGAAACAAAAAAAGCCGGCCCAAACCGAACATCCCATATCCCATGCCAAATCCAAAAAACGGGACCCCGAATCCTCCGTAGTATGACCTGCGGTATCCAGAACCCCGACCGTAAAATGACCTGCCGCCTCCCGGCCGAAAAGATGACCCCGATCGCCGGAACAGTCCACGCGAGCCACGGAAGCCAAGGCTCCTTCCCCCTCCGAACCGCCGCGCTTCGGCATCACTGGGCAGGGCCAGAATCATAACTGCCGCAACGGAGGCCGAAAGGGGGACGGGCCCACTGAAGAAATGAGGCCCCCCAAATAGCACGTTTACGTTCAACCCGCTGAATACAGCCAGACTGGCAAGGAAGGTACGATGGAGGAGTTTATGGGACAAGGTCAATATTCGGAGCCTTTCGGCAGATAAAGTATGAATCTACATCAACTTTATCAGCAGAAGAAATCCCACTCAAGGGACAATCGAATAAATATTCCAATAATTATCAAAGGATCTTCCTTATTTTGAAACGTTTGGTTGCTAGGCAAGCCCTTCGGGATATAACCTTAATCGTTTTTTCCAGGGAGTACAGGTACTGGGGGGAAATCCCCTCATGGAACCATCATGATTTCCCTTGATCTTATTTTGCTGACTGCCTGACGGAAAGAAATATTCTTTTCGAGGTAAAGATGGATTGGCAAGGCAAGAATGTTTTGGTGACTGGAGCTGGTGGGTTCATCGGAAGCCATCTTGTCGAAGAATTAACCGGTCTTGGCGCCAATGTAACCGCGTTCGTCCGGTACACCTCGAAGCCGTCAGTGGGTTTTCTACATTCCGTGAGAGATAAAATTCAAGTTTTTCCGGGTGACTTTACTGAATATCAAAGTGTCTACCAGGCGATGAAGGGTCAAGAGCATGTTTTCCATCTTGGCGCCCTCATTGGCATCCCATACTCGTTCCTTCATCCTGATGAAGTAATTCGAGTAAATACCGTTGGAACTATGAATGTGTTGGCAGCCGCGAGGCAAACAAATCCCCTTCGGATAGTCCTCACTTCAACCAGCGAAGTTTACGGGACAGCAAAATACGTCCCCATCGATGAAACCCACCCCCTTCAAGCTCAGTCGCCATATGCGGCAAGCAAGATCGGAGCGGACAAGCTTGGAGAAGCTTATTATCATGCATTCCAAATGCCGATATCCATTGTCCGGCCATTCAATACTTTTGGACCAAGGCAATCCGCGCGTGCGGTTATCCCGACTATTATCTTACAGTCGCTCAAGGGAGATGAAATATTCCTCGGGGCTACCTCTCCCACCAGGGATTTTACTTTCGTACAAGACACCGTGCGTGGGTTTATACGATCCGCCGAGTCGGATGAAGCAATTGGCGAAATTATTAATTTGGGTGCGGGGCGGGAAATCTCCATCGGTGATCTCGCAGCGAAAATCACTTCACTCATGGGGAAAAAAATCAAGGTCCATTGCGATGAGCACCGTATTCGACCAGGGAGCAGCGAAGTTATGCGCCTATTTTGCAACAACGAGAAAGCCCGATCCTTGCTTGAATGGCAGCCATATACTTCGCTGGAGGAAGGGCTGAAACAAACCATAGCCTGGCTAAAAGAATCACACGACCCCGAAGAAGCAGGCGGGTACCGTATCTAATGAAAGCGATCATTCTCGCGGGAGGACTCGGAACGCGGCTTAGGCCGCTAACCTTTGCCATTCCTAAGCCCCTTATTCCCGTTGGAGAGAAGCCCATTTTAGAGATCCTAATCGAGAACCTAATATCCCACGGCGTGAAAGATCTGTTTCTTGCCGTGGGATATCGGGCTGAACTTGTTCAACTTTATTTTCAGGACGGCAGCCGGTTTGGGGTCCGCATCCACTATTCGCAGGAGAAGGAGCGCCTCGGCACGGCGGGCCCCGTCCGTCTCGCCCGTGACCGGTTCGTGATCTCGGAGCCCGTTCTCGTCATGAACGCGGATATCATCACCAACGTCAACTTCGAAGACCTCTACGGGTGGCACCAAAAGCGGGAACCCACTATCACCGTGGGCGTGCGCTGGCTGGAAGGGGAGATCCCCTACGGCGTCGTGGAGATGAAGGGGGACGAGGTCCGCTCCATCGTGGAGCGGCCCAGACACTCCTGCTTGATCAATTGCGGGATCTACGTCGTGAATCCCGAGGTTCTCGACCTCGTCCCCGAGGGGGAATTCTACATGCCCGACCTCATTCAGGCCGCCATGGGAGCCGGCCACCGCGTATGCGGCTACGAGATCCGGGAGAAATGGGTGTCCATCGATGACATCGGAGACCTGGAGGATGAGGTCAATCGGATCGATCCGAAATAGCCCCCTTCGCTCGGCCGGGACGCCTCTTCGATGAAAGTCCTGTTTTGCACGAACGATCAGGTCTTCCAGCCTTCGAACGAACCCCACGGTTTCTATCTCGGCATGGGTTCGCTCGGCCACGAGGTCGAGGTCTTTTTCTACCGGAAGAAGAGCTTCTTCTACAGCAACTTTCGAAAACGGTGGGTGCGGTGGATGAACCGCCGCCTCGGGGACAAGGTCATCGGCGGTGGCTTCGACCTGCTTCTGGTCCACCGGGGCGGCTACGTGGCGGCCGAGACGCTCGAGCGGATCCGTCAGGAGAGCCACTGCCGGTCGGTCTGCTTCTACCCGGACAACCCCTTCGGTGCCTATACCCCTCCCCTGCCCTTCGACCTCATCGCCGCCTACGACCTCTTCGTCACCAAGGACACCTACTTCGAGGAAGAGTTCCGGGTCTACGGGTTCGACAACGTCGTCGCCCTCCCCCACGCATACGATCCTTCCGAATTCGAGATGGAGTTCACAGAGGAGGAGCTGGCGCCGTTTCGCGCGGACGTCGCCTTCATCGGGGGCTACCACGGGTTTCGGGAGCGCTTTTTCTCGGGCCTCACCGACGAGGGCGTGGACTTCAAAATCTGGGGTCCGCGCTGGGCCCGCGCGCGCGACCCCTGGATCCGCGAAAGGGTGATGATGGACCGCGCCCTCGACCGGATCGAAAAAGTCAGGGTCCTCCAAGCGAGCAGTGTTCTGATCAACGTCCAGCACGGCGGGGGGGCCATGTACTGGCCCGACGACAAGGTCTTCCAGTACGTGGGGGCGGAGGCGCTCATGATCGTGAATCACAAGAGGGACATAGGCAGACTCTTCCGCATTGGAGAGGAGATCCTCACCTATCGCACGCGCGAGAAGTTGCAAGGGCTGCTCAGGCACTACCTTGCGAACGAGGACGAGAGGGCCGCCATCGCCCGAAGGGGCCGGGAGCGCGCCCGTCGGGACCACACCTGCTCTGTTCGCTTCAACCAAATCCTCGACGCCCTCCGGGAGCGGGGGCTTCCCGCCGGCGGGGGATGAACTCCTCCCGGACCGCCTGATGTGGAAATTGCCTTCGAATTCGATTATCTTTCCTTTTCCGTCCGGCTGGGAAACTATCCAAAAGGGTGAGCACATGAGCCAATCGCCGGATCTTTCCTACAAGGAGGTGGGGAGAGACCTCGCCATCCGCATCCGCGCCCACACGGAGTTCGCGAATTTTCAACTGGAGGACTGGCTGGCCGAAAACCTAATAATTCCGGCGGGTGGCGCGCTGCTGGAGATCGGCTGCGGGGACGGGAACTGGTTCGAGACCTGGGCGAAGGCGCTCGGGGAAACCGGCCTCATCGTCGGCATCGACAAGGCCGGGGAGATTCTCGCCAAGGCGGAGGCGCGGGAGATAGACTGCCGGCGGCTGCTCCTCAAGATGGATTTCAACGAACTCTCGGCCTTCCTCCCCCGGTCGTTCGACTGCGCCGTCGCGCCCTATTCCATCTACTACGCCGAGGGCACGCAGAAGACCATGGCAGAGATCCACGCCCTCTTGAAAGAGGGCGGATTCGCCTACCTGCTCGGGCCGACCGAGCAGAACGCGGGCGAACTCTACCGGCTCAACGAACGTGTCTTCGGCTTCGAGAGCGCCGATCCGACCAAGGTGCGGGCCGGCCGCATCGAGGCCGAGTTCCTGCCCGCCGCAGAGGAGCTGTTCTCCGAGGTCTCGCGCGAGCGTGTGCCGCGCCGCATCGTCTTCCCCTCGGTGGAGGAGTTCGTCGAGTACTACCGGGCGACGCTGCTGTTCAGCGAATCCTGCAAAAAAGCCGGCCGAACGCCAAGCCCGGAGGAGATCGAGGCGACCGGCTGGGACGAGTTGATCCTCTCCAAGGAAATCGTCATGGTCGAGGCGCGCCGCTGACGGCGGCGGTGCAACGCAGGCGTCGGGAGAATCGTCATCGACACGAATGCGGGAACGCTCTTGGTCATCGCCCCCCATCCGGACGACGAGACGCTGGGTCCGGGCGGCACGCTGCTCCGCCGCGGCGATGAGGGCTGGCGGCTCTACTGGCTGATCGTGACCCCGGGCCTGCTTGCATCCGATTCCGAATCGCTGGCGCGGCGCGACCGGGAGATCGAAGAAGTGGCCACGCGCTACGGCTTCGCCGGGGTACACCGCTTGGACCTGCCGCCATCCGCCCTGGACCGGGTCTCCGAGCTCAATTTGTATGAGGGAATCGCGGAGGTGATCCGCGAGACGCTCCCATCCGAAGTCTGGCTGCCCTTCCGCAACGATCCGCACAGCGACCACCGCGTGGTCAACGCCATCGGCTGGTCTTGCTGCAAGTCCTTCCGTTTCCCCTCGGTGCGCCGGGTGCTGATGTACGATACGCCTTCAGAGACCGATTTCGCCGCGCCGGGGAATCCGTTCGAGCCAGACGTGCTAGTGGACATCACCGGCTACGCGGACCGCAAGCTCGACATCATGGGGATCTACCAGAGTGAGATGGGCCAGCACCCCTTCCCGCGCTCGCCCGAGGTGCTCGCCGCCAAGGCAACGCTCTACGGCGCCATGGCGGGCTGCGAGGCGGCGGAGGGGTTCATGCTGATGCGCGAGATCGATTCGATCCCTTGACGCGCCTTCACGGGTCAGAATCCGCTGGCACCGGAATGAATCCGCACCCCATCGGGGGAACCGCACACACCGGATCTGGCTTTATTCGAACAATTGTGCCCAATGCCGCAAAATAAAACTCGTCTGCGCACAGGCTAATAGATTGATGCACTCTTCCGCATAAATCCCGAAAAATCCGCCCGAGCCTGGTTTCTGGAACGACGCCCATGCCAACTTCGTTTGTTACAAAAAGGACATGAAATGGTGCCGATGCCACAATGGCCAGAAGATCTTTCACCCTCTCCAGTATCCGCACTGGAGGTTCTTCCCGAAGCAGCAAGTTAGAAAGCCAAATTGTAAGACAATCCACAACGACTACGTCCTTGTTCCGAAGCTTTTCGAGGGTCTCGCAAAGATCTATGGGCTCTTCCACTATCTCAAAATCCTTTCCTCGCTCCTCCCTATGAGCCATGATGCGTTCCCTCATTTCCTCGTCTATTTCCTCAGCCGTGGCAATGTACACTCGCCGGGTTCCCAGTTCTCGTGCGTGGTTAACCGCAAATACACTCTTGCCGGCGCGAACTCCACCACTCACCGGAATGAGCTTATACGCCCTCATGGATTTGTCCTCCAGTCGATTACTATTGGCAGGCCAAAATAATTTTCAAGAACCTTGGATTGGAATCCCAATTGGCATGAACGGAGCAATAAAAAGAGCGGGCTCCTTTCGAATTCATATATATCATTTCTCTACACCAAATTCTGTGGAAGCAAATCCTTACACTTATGGAGGAAAGTACTATGACATCAATGACGCGGCTATCTATCTGTTAAGGGCAACCCCGCCAGACTCCCCCCGCTCCCGCGTGATTGCTCCCCCGAATGCCGATCCAGGCAAGGCCGCTCTCCTGCGCTTTCCGAAGGGCAAGCTCGACACCAAATGTCACCACCACCTGGCCCAAAGCATTATCCCCTTCCAGCAAGGCACTAACGGAGGTCTCCCGCGTGGACCGGATATTCGGGTGTAGGTTGTATCCTCCTTCTTGGATCCTCCTGCTATATGGGACAAGACGAAAAATCCATGCCCGTGCATACCACGCAGATCCGCCTCGATCATTCGCAAGACACATATCCGAGCGTGTTTCTGCTGAACCCCTTGGACGGAGAGAGCTTCTTCTATAAAGCTCTCAAGCCGCTTCACTGGGAATCGTTTTTCTTCCATCTTCTACCTAAGAATTACATTCCTATCTTGGGAGCCGCGAAACAAACCATCTACCCAAGCATCTTTCAACCGGTATATTCGAGAATATGCAGCCCGAGCCCCCAGCGGTCGGCCACATAGATGAGGCCGGTTGCCCGGTCCACGAACACGTCGTTGCTTTGAGGACAAAAACGTTGTGCATTACCCGCAGGAATGTAATAGCCCACTTCCTTCGGTTCAAATGGATTCGACCAATCGACGATGCGGAGGCCGGCATTGAACCAACATATGCACATCAAGTCATCGACCTTCATGTCCAGCACTACATTATGGGCTCCGTAACGAGAGCCTGTTTCGCACCAAGAATTATCCACCGGCCGCATGGACAAAGGCTCGATCGGATAAGGGTGGAACGTGCTCACGGGAATGGGTGAGTGGACATTGCGCATATCATAAAACGTCACGAAACCGGGGGGATGCTCGCAGTTCACCGTCGTGGTTTCGTGCGTGACGATAGCGAATTCCGATCCCTTTGGTACGAGAAAAGTATGATAGCATCCCGGCCATCCATGGGTCTCATGAGGGTTTTGGCGCCACATAAACTTAGGGCCGGAAGGATCAGTAGTATCAAACATTGCGATGCCGCCGTCCCAATAACCACATGTCACATAGTTCCCAAAAGGGTTGGCCTCGTGAAGCCATAAATCCCATCCGATGAGATCAAAGTCCCAAGTTGGCTTCTCCCCTGCCCCTTCGTTTTGGCCTTCCACCCACCCTTCCCCAATGAGCCTGGGCGCCCAGGGATCTTCCATATCGTGGATGAGCAATATTTTACCTTGGCAACCATTCTTGAATCCTGAACTATAAAGGAGCCTGCGTTCTCGATCGTATATTGGCCGGTGAATACCCAAGCCGTCCGTCTCGACATAATTCACAAACTTGGGATTCTTCGGATCGCGATTATCGAAAATCCGCAATCCAGGTATGTTTTCTGGGTCATTGGATCCGGGAACCAATTCGCTGTTTGTAAGAAGAACTTCGTCATCAATGAGAAGAACTTTGTGGGTCCGAGCCGTGGGTCTATCCACGATCTGATTCACGATCTTTGGACTTTGAGGATTTGAGACATCGAGTATGGTCATCCCGTTATTTCCATTGACGCCTGATGCCGCTACATAACAAAAGCCGTCGCGCACTTGAATCTGAAACGCATCCCCCCAACCGCCCAGATCGGAATGGGCGACGAGACGCACATTATTTTTCTCTTCCTTGCGTGGAGCGGTCAGTTTTCTCGGTACACCTATATACTGTTTTGCGCCCGCTCCCCTTACCGGATTTGGTTTATAGTACGGTCTAGACATGTATCTGACCTCTCTTGAAATAGTTTTAATCGAAGATATTGTTTAGACTGTAAATTTTAAACCAAATTTGTTTTTTTGGCTCACTGTGTCCAGACATTGCACCATTTCGGAGAATGTTGTCGTCAGCATAAAATCTGGATAATATTATCCTACTCCTTGCCAAATAGCTTCATGAATTCTTCAATAGATGCCGGGAATTGCTTCGAAACCTCCATATTTTCCCTAACGTGTTGATCGCTCCGCATTCCAACCAAGGCGACACCAACATTGGGGGCACTACGGGTGAATTGGATGGCACGCTGGGCGTCCGTTTCAAATCCGGGGAAGACCTCTGAAACGATGGGCGGCAAACCTCGAGCGGCCTGTCCTTGGAGGATAGACCCGCTTGCCATGGCCAGGACACCGAATCTCGACGCGGCTTTCAGGAAACTGACCATTTGATTCTCTATCCGCTGATTCGGATTGGAAAGTATTTCAGGCATTCCCAGATTGAGGGGAAGCTGAACCACGCGAAAATGATGCCCTGCACCTCCGGCCGCTTCGGCGGCGCCCACAACCTCTGTCGTTCTATCTGGGCCTCATCCTCCGCCATCAAAAGCGCCCCTTCATCCGGTGCGTATTGACGATACCACCAGCACGCCCCCGCCCGCACCAGTGTGCGGCTGAGGCTTTTCCCGTGCGGCGGAAATACCCGCTACCCGCCCGGGATATTCGCTTCATGTTTCCCCGTCGGAATTTTTTCTCGACCGCCAGAAGAAAACGAGGCACAGGATGATCGACAGGGAATACACCCCTGCCAGGGCGGCCCCGGTCCAGGCGAACCCGCCCTTGTCGATCAGCCACCCCACAGTGAAGGGCGCCAAGACATAGGCCGAATCAGAAACGCCCCGGTAAATTCCCGCCGTCTTTCCGCGAAAACCGCCCGGGAATTGTTTCGCCAGAATGGAGGGCGGTATCCACCATATCGTGACCCCCAGCGCGATCAGCGTGCCCACGATGGTGTAGGCCCGGACGCTCCGGGTCCACGGAAGGAGGAGCGTCGCGCCGACCAAAAGCAGAAACCCGGGAATCAACACCCGGAAACGGCCGAACCGATCCGAGGCCCATCCCACGGGAAACAAAAACAGCGCCGTGACCACCAGGGCGATCGTCATCGCCCCGCCGACCGTCGCGGAGGAGAACCCCAGCCCCTTTCCCCCGTAGAGGGGGAGGAAGGTCGTGATGCCGCCCGACCAGCAGACCGACACGCTGAACGTCATGAAAAGCAAAATGAAGATCGTCCACCCGGATATTTTCGGCGGCTCGCCCGAGCGGCGGGAATCCTCTCCCCCCTCCGACCAGATGACCTCGCCCAGGCCGGGCAGGACCCAGAACGCGGCCACGAACCACCCGAGGAAAACCACGAACGCCGCCAGCGCGAATCCCCAGCGCCATCCACACCGCAGGGCGATCTCTCCCGCCAGGATAGTGCTCACCGCCGTCCCGCCGATGGCGGCCACTTCATACAGGTTCCCCCTCCGGACCCGCCCGTCCGGGGCGCCCATGCGAATGATATAGATGCTGGAGAAGACCACGGTCAGGCCCGAACCCACCCCCGCGATCCCCCTGGCGATCAGCATGACGGGGAGCGAATCCGCCAAAGCCGAAAGGGCCGAGCCCGTGAGCAGCAAGGCCGCGCCGATGTGGACGATGCGCCCGACCCCAAATTTTTCCGCGAGAACGCCCGCGGGAAAATCAACCAAAAACCGGGTCAAGCCGAAGGCCGTCCCCAGGAGGCCGGCCGAAGCGAAGCCGAGCCCCAGCCCCCCCATGACGGGCGGGAGCAGCGGAGGCAACACGCCCTGGCCAAAGTTGAGGAGGAAGAACAACAGAAGGAACCAAATGAATGCGGTCTTATTCGTCGTGTGGGGAGCGTATCTCGTATTCAATTCCGGCCCGGGGAACGCGGGGTCCGCGCGTTCCCATGCGGACCCTAGCAGGATACGTGGGAAGCCGAAAACCCGCCATGATGGAGAAATTCTTCGCTATGCCGATTCGCCAAAGGTATACAGGATAAATTTTCGGAAGGACAGGCTTCGCCCTCAGTCCAATTCCATGGTCCCGACCCGTTGCAGCGCGCGCTCGTCCGGAACGACGCCCAAGCCCGGGGCGATGGGAAACGTGGCCATTCCTCCCTTCAGGGAAAATCCCCCGGTGGGGTCCTCCATCAATCCCTGGGATCCGTAAAGCTCCAGATAATCGGAATGTATCGCCCGGGCGCAGTGGGCGGCCGCGGTCGTGGCCAGGGCCCCCTCGTTCGTTTGTCCCACCATCAGCTGGAGGCCGGCGGACTCGGCCACCGCCGCCGCCCGGCGCACGCCGTCGATTCCCCCGAGCTTGATCATTTTCAGGTGGAGAATATCCGCCGCGCGGTCGCGCGCCATGACAAACACATCGGAGATGGACTGGATGCTCTCGTCCGCCATCACCGGTATCCCCGCGTTCTGGGTGACGTACCGCATACCGGCGAAATCGGTGTGTGCAACAGGCTGTTCCACGTAGGAGAGGTTGAAGCGTTCCAGTTTCCGGAGACAGCGGACCGCCTCCCGCGCCTCCCACCCCATGTTGGGATCGATGGCGAGGGAGATGTCCTCTCCGATGGCTTCCCGCACGGCCTGAATCCGATCGACATCTTTCTCGAACGGCCGGAGGCCCGCCCGCACTTTGATGTAGCGGAACCCTTCCGCCACGTAGGTGGCCGCCTTTTGCGCCGCCGCCTCCGGCGGCCCGTACCAAAGCGTCTGGTTGCTGGGAAGCTCATCGCGGACCGCGCCGCCCAAAAGCTCGAAGACGGAGACCCCGTGCGCCTTGGCCGCCAAGTCGTGAAGGGCGATGTCGATTCCGGATTTGGCGCCGTGAAGGCCGATCACCGCGCCGTCGATCTCCGCCAGGATGGCATTCAACTCCCTCGGGTCGCGGCCCAGCAAGCGGGGGGCGAGGTACCCCAATATCTCGGAACACACCCGGTCCGGCGTGTCCCCGGTGAGATAATGCGAATTCCCGCGCACCTCTCCGTACCCGCTCAACCCCGCGTCGGTCCGCAGGATCACATAAACTTCTTCCAGCGCGGTTACGGTTCCCGCCGAAAAGTGTTTGATCGGCTCGTCGAGGGGAAGGTCCTTACGGTAGACCTCGGCGGCGGTGATTTTCATAAAACCACCCTGAGCTCGGCCGGGGCAGGATGCGTCAACATATCGTATCCGGTTTCCGTAACGGCATAGAGCTCTTCGATTTGGTAGAGGCCGTGCCCTGTCAGATAGGTGGGCTCGGTGGAAAGCACCATTCCCGCGCGCAGCGGCGCCTCCACGCCCTCGATGATGGAGGGAGGCTCGGTCTGGTCCAGCCCGATGCCGTGCCCGACCCGCGAGGCGGAGCCGTAGGGGTAGCCCAATCTATCGAGCTCCGCCCGGGCGCGCCGGTCGATCCCCCCGATGGGATTTCCGGCCTTCACCTCTTCGAGCGTCATCTGGACGACCGCCATGATATTGCGGTATGCCTCCGCCTGCTCCCGACTGCAGCTCCCGACGGCCACCATCCGAGAGAGATCCGCCCAGTAGCCGAAATAGGTGCAGCCCCCGTCGAACCAGAGCAGGTCGCCCTCCTCCAGTTTCCGATCCGTGGGGCCTCCCGTCCGGCGGTGGTAGTTGCCCTCGCCGGAGGTCACGGTGATGTAACCGAGCCGCTCGGCGCCGCGCTGGAGGAGCGCCACGGTGAATTCGCGATAAATCTCCCGCTCGGTCATCCCCGGCCTAGCCGCCGCGAACGCCGCATCATAGGCCCCGCACGTGATCCGGATGCTCTCGCGGAGATACGCCACCTCGGCCGGGGACTTGATCATCCGGAGCTCCCAAAGGAGGTCCGCCGCGTCAACGAAAGCGGCCCCGGGAACCATCTCCCGGAGGCGGATAAATTCGTTGAAGGGCATTCCCATGCGCTGCTTGAAGCCGAGCTCGACCCCGATCCGGCCGTTGGCGAGGCCCGCGTCCCGGATGGCGCCCGCGAGGGCCGGGATGGCCTCGGGCATGAATCCCTCCCAGGAGCGTATGTCGCGCACCGGGCTCGTCTCGGACGCCAGCGGGAACTGGTTGTCCGTCATCAGCAAGACCGGCTCTCGCTCCCGGGGAAGGAGCATGAGAAACGGCCGGGCCTTGCTGACCCAAAATCTCGAAAAGTGGCCGCTGAAGTAGCGGTAATTGGCCTCGGAGGTGAGGAGGAGGCCGTCCACGCCCGCCGCCTCCAGGGCCGCGCGAGCCCTGTGCCAGCGGAATTCGTATTCGCCCGCGGGAAATTCCGGCGGAACGCTCATCGCAATCCTCCCGGCAAAATTTCCATCAAATCTTCTCTTCTCACCCCCCGAAGGAAGCGACGCGCCGAAGCTTCGATTCGTCCGGGGCCACCCCCAGGCCCGGGCCGTCCGGCACGGTGATCCTTCCCCGATCGTGAACCCTTCCCGGCGTCGGGTCATCCCAGATGCCCCCGGACCCGGGCAACGCGGCCCATTTGGGGGCGGAGGCCAAAGCCAGATGGGCGGCGGCCACGGCGGAGAGCATGCCCCCGCCCTCCTCTCCCAGGACGTAGGGCAGGTGCGCGGCCTCTGCGAGTGCGATCATCTGCCGCGCCGGGCGGAATCCTCCCGCCTGGGACAATTTGATGTGGAACATCCCCGCCGCCGCCAACCGGATGAGATTCATTCCGTCTTCAAGCGTGCCGAGAGACTCATCCGCCATCAAAGCCACCCGGGTGCCCCGGGCCACCTCGGCCATCCCGGTGAAGTCACGCGCATTGACGGGCTGCTTCGCGTATTCGATATCAAACGCCTCCAGCATCCGGAGTCGCCCGACGGCCTGTTTTGTGGTCCAGGCCTGCCCGGAATCCACCGCGAGGGAAATCCCCTCCCCCGCCGCGTCCCGCACCGCCTTCACCCGCTCCAGGTCTTTGCCGAAAGGATCTCCGCCGGCGCGAATCATCAGGTTCGCGAAGCCCTGCCCCGTGTATTCGCGCGCCCGCTCCGCCGCCTCACCCGGGGAGCAAAAGGAGATGCACGCGGACCCCCTCACATCTGGGAGTCGCTTTCCGCCGAACCACAGATAAAGAGGCACCCCCGCCGCCCGCGCCGCGAGGTCGTGCAACGCGATGTCGAGCGCGGATTTCGCACCGCTGTTTCCCTCCACGGTCCGATGAACGAGGCTGACGATCGCCGCCCGATCGCGGAGCTCCTTTCCGACGACGAGGGGGGCCAACAGCTCTTTGAATACATATTCCATTCCCGCTAGCGTCTCCCCGGAAATATGGACCGCGTTCCCGCGCGCCACGCCCCAGCCCGCAGCGCCGTCCTCCCCCGTCAACTTGATGTACAACTCTTCCAAATGAGAAATTTTTCCGCCGAAGCGGGAGATTTCACGATCAATAGGAAGGTGAGCGGTGAATATTTCAACGCGAGAAATTTTCAATGGCAAACCTTTTATCAATAATAATCGAATCCGGGGTTATCGGGAACCCAATTTATAGTACGAATCGCCTCCCTTTCACCAGAGCGAAGCGTCCCCGCCTGCGTAGGATTGGAGGACCGCGTTCATGCTGCTCAGGAGGATTATAGTAAAATTCGAAACGGCTCAGAATCCGCACGATCTTGACGCCGAGTCCGACCCCGAAGGCATCGCCCCCTTGCCAGGGAGTAAATTCGATCGGAAAATCCAGATGCGCGGCCGCAATGAGGGGACCCGTTACCATTCCCCCCGGCGCGCCCCGAAATGATATATTTCCCTTCAAAATGATTGCATATTGTAATTGAAGGGCCGTTTCGGGTCCTCCTTCCCGGACCGCGTCCGGATTTTTGGGAGAAAGCCATGTCCGTCACCAGGGATGTCGCCGCATTTATCGCCAACGCGAAATTGGAGGACTTTCGCCCCGAGGTCATCGAGAAGGCGAAAATCTGCCTGATGGACACCGCCGGCGTCGGCATTGCCGGAAACCGGACGAAGGCCGGCCGATGCGCCGTTGAATTCGCCCTGGATACATTCCGGGACGGCCCTTCTTCCGTATGGGGACAGAAGCGCAGTCTTTCCGTCAAAGGGGCTACCTGGGCCAACGCCGCCCTGGCCTGCTCTCTCGACATGGACGATGGACACCGCGATAAGGCGGTCGCAAACGGCTCTGATCGGGCCACCGGCCACATCGGGGGACACCCCGCCGCAGTCGTCGTTCCGGCGGCCCTGGCGGCGGCGCAAAAGACCGGGGCGAGCGGGGAGGAACTCCTCGCGGCGATCATCGTCGCCTATGAAACCGGGGTCCGAATCGGAGGGGCGAGAAATCCCGCCACCGTCTTCACCAACGTGACGGGAAATTGGGGATATTACGGGGCGGCCATCGCCTCCGGAAAGCTACTGGGGCTCGAACCCGAGCCGATGTCTGAAGTCCTCGGCGTCGTCGCCGCCTTCGGCTCCAACCCGCCCGGAGAGGGCGTGTCCCGCGATATGGCGTTCAATCTCAGCTTCGTCACCGAGATGTCCATGGCAAAGGAATCCATCGGCTGGGCGTCTTTCACGGGTGCCGCCGCCGCCGATCTGGCGCGGCGAGGTTTTACCGGAATCCAAAACGTTTTGGATAACGGCGACTTTTTCGACCCCTCCTATTTTTCGAATCTTCAAGATTCACGCGTCATGCTTTCCAGCTACTTCAAACCCTATTCTTGTTGCCGCCAGACCCACGCCACCATCGACGGCGTTCTGGAGCTGTGCGAAAAACATGAAATCGAAAAAGATAAAATACAGAAAATAGCCGTCAGATGTTCCCCCGGCGCGTCGAAACTCAACAACCCCGAGCCCTCCTCCCTGGAGCAGGCGCAATACAGCAACCCATTCTGCGTCGGGGTTACGATATGCCATGGCACCGTCTCGCCGAGCACCTTGTACGAAGAAATGCTGAATGACGCCGCCGTGCGGGAGGTGGCCCGAAAGGTCGAACTGATAGGGGACGAGAAATTTCAGGGCCCCGCCAGCAACGGGGCTCTCATCCCCTCGAAAACGGCGGTCGAAGTGGAAATCCTGACGGATGAGGGCGCTTTTCAAACATTTGTCGAACACCCCAAGGGGACCGCTGAAAACCCCATGACGACGGAAGAGTTGTCCGGGAAATTCATCCGGAACGCGGGGACGGGCCTGGGCCCGGAAAAAGCGGAAGAGCTGAAATTGTATCTCCAGGAAATCGAGGGAAAATCCGATCTCGCGGGCCTTGGCCCCCTGTTGGCGCCATAGGGGCCGAAAGCGCGCCGCCAAACTTTTTCCACTCGCCGGAGCATCCGATGAACCATAGGGTTTCAGATTCCTGTCTGAAACATCCGCCAAAGCCCGTTTTCCCGTCGCGGCGCCTCTGTTTTTCCGATCGAAATGCCCTGCCCTTCCGCAATCAAAGAACCTCTGCGTGAACGGTCCGCAGGGCAACGCCCCCCGTTTTTACTACGGCTGGATCATCGTTGCCCTCACTTTTGTGACACTCTCCTCGCACAACACCTCGATTTTCGCCTTCGGCGTTTTCCAGATTTCCCTCATCGAAGAGTTCGGCTGGAGCCGGGCCGCCCTCGGAGGCGCCCTTTCGGCCAGCCTAGGAGTTTACGCATTTTTCTGCCCCATCTTCGGCTCGATGCTCGAGAAAAAAGGCCCCCGGGCAATCATGCCGTGGGGGTCGATTTTCATCGGAGCCGGTTTGGCGGCGGGCTACTTCGTCACCTCGATCTGGCACGTATATCTTCTTACCGGCCTCGTCATCGCTCCCGGCCTGGCAATGAGCGGATTCTCCAACCACGGCGCAATCATGCCCCGGTGGTTTCTTCACAAACGCGGCCGGGCCTATGGAATCGCTTTCTCCGGAGTGGGCATCGCCCTCTTCATCCTGATCCCCGCTATCGAACGGATGATTGCCCTTTGGGGCTGGCGACATGCCTATCTCATATTCGGGCTTTACATCCTGGCCGTTCTCGGAACCGCCAACTTCCTCTTTCTCCGCGACCGGCCGGAGGACGTCGGGCAGGCGCGCGACGGCCTTCCTCTCCCTCCGGAAACGGTGGAAGCGAATCCGAAGGAATCATCAAAAACGCGAAAAGGGGTGCGCGTGGTCTTTTCCGCCGTCAAGGGAAAGGAAAGCTTCTGGCTGCTCATCCTCCTCGGCTTCATCATCGGATTGAACGTAACCACCGTTTTCAGCCAAATGCAGATTCATCTTGTCGATGTGGGTTTCGGGTCGGCCGCGGCGGCTCTTATTTTCGGCGCCACCGGCATCCTGCGCACGATGGGCAGCGTCTTTTCCGGATGGCTCAGCGACATCATCGGAAGGGCGCACGCCGGAGCGCTAACTGCAGGCCTCGCCCTGATGGGAACCATTCTCCTGATGATGATTCCCTTTCTGGGGGGAGGATACCTGGCCGGATACTCGATGGCGCTAATGTACGGAGTCGGAATCGGCGGAATCGCCACCATTTTCGCCTCGCTCGCCGGAGATCTGTTCGAAGGCCCCTCGCTCGGGGTGATCATGGGATTCCTGGAAATTTCTTTCGCCCTGGGAGGAACCGTGGGGCCCGTCTTCGCAGGATTCGCCTTCGACATTACCGGAAGCTACCTTTTGCCCTTCGCCGCCGTCGGCGGCGCAATGCTTATCGCCATACTTTCCTGCTCGCGTTTGCAGCGTTTCATGAAAGAAAGCTTTGCCGCCAAGACTCTGTGAC
Organism: uncultured Nitrospinaceae bacterium; assembly: GCA_964620535.1. Taxonomy (GTDB): domain Bacteria; phylum UBA8248; class UBA8248; order UBA8248; family UBA8248; genus CAZUHN01. Next base: position 20,646 of record CAZUHN010000141.1, read on the forward strand.
CGGCATATTCCCTCCCGCCTGATGGCCGCCGATAAATTGATGGAAAGCCGCCCGGGCAAGAACATTCAGCATCCGTTCGTGGCCCTCATCGGGCGGCTTCCTCCGGTGGTCCATCCCGCATGACCGTAGGAGTGTCAGCGAGGGAGGGCCAGTCAAGAGGAGAAGTATGTCCGGGAAGCGTCAAAATGTTTGAAGAGGATGGACTGTTGTCCTGGCATGGAGGAGGTGTTTGGGCTTCGGAGTCGGCGGCCCGGATAAGAATTGTGCCCTGAAATAGCCATTTGAGGCTAGAAAGCCCCTATTCAAGCAAACAAACGGGAAATGTC
>CAZUHN010000142.1:0-2891 GCA_964620535.1 uncultured Nitrospinaceae bacterium
CGTCGAAGATGGCGATCTCTCCCGTTTTCTCTTCACGGAAAACGAGGCCGAACACAGGATCGAAGATCCTCCATTGCCCATTCAATAGAACGGCGGCCACCGTGTGCGTGGACAGCGGCGTTCTGCCGAAAAGTTGAACGACTTGCGCCGGGACGCCCGAACGCGAGACCAGTGTCGCCAGTGCCATCGACGAGATCGAACACTCCCCGAACCCATTCACCATGGTTTCGACCGGGTGGCGCTGGGAGATGATTTCCCCTGATCTCTTCCTTTGGCTGTGCGCCTGACCGAAGGGTGCGGAAAAGTAATGCCGAAAGACGAAATCGAAGATGCGCTGGGCTTTCTCGGCATCCGAGGACGCAGAAAGGTCCATCTGATCCAGAATGACGGAATAGGAGATCTCGCGGTAGAAGTAATCTGCGGGTTTTCCCCCTACGAGCAGGACGGCGGGGGGCAGGAAGGCGAAGGATACCAGGAGGGCCAATGCCGTAAGGCCTCCCCCGCGGACCCATCTTGACCCGTGAAATACCTTTTTCACCATTCGCCCTTTATGTCCAAAGGCTTCAGAAGATAAAGTTAAAGTAGTTTATACTCAAGAATTTATCGCCTCTGTGTCAAGTTCCATTCCGGCCCCTGACGTATTTTAGGCCTCTCGTGAACGTTGGTAAACCGCGGTTTAGTTGCGCATTTTGACATGCATTCGTTCAAGGCAATGCGGCAATTTTAAATCACCCGAGTACGCGTGCGATTCCCGAAATGGGGTAAGCTGGAGTACGAAGGCGAGCGTTTGAATCTCGAAGTAGGCGATTTACCCGTCGAATAGGTCGATATCATGTGCGGGATTTGCGGATTCGTTGATTGGGACGAGAGCGGCGCGGCCCCTACCGACCTTTCACTCTTGAGGTCCATGCAGGGCACGATGGAGCACCGGGGGCCCGACGCGGAGGGCCACCGGGTGTTCCAGGGGCAGCGGGCGTCCACGGCCCTCGGGCATCGCCGCCTCAGCATCATCGACTTGAGCGAGGCGGGGCGCCAGCCCTTGGGGAACGAGGACGGAACGGTCTGGGTCGTCCTCAACGGCGAGATTTACAACTTCCCGGAGTTGCGGACCGGCCTGGAGAGCCGGGGCCACGTTTTCCACTCTGCCACCGACACCGAGGTTCTGGTCCACCTTTACGAAGAAGAGGGTGAAGAGATGGTCTCCAAGCTCCGGGGGATGTTCTCCTTCGCCTTGTGGGATGTGCAACGGGAAAAGCTCATGCTCGCCCGCGACCGACTGGGTCAGAAACCCTTGTTTTATGCCTCACTTCCGGATAATGGACTGGTTTTCGGATCTGGCCTCGGCGCATTGTTCCAGGATCCACGTCTGAGCCGGGAGCCGGACTGGGCCGCGCTCGACCATTATTTCTCCTACCAATGCATACCCTGTCCCTTTTCCGCATTCAAAGGGATTTTCAAGCTTCCACCCGCACACCTGCTCGTCTGGGAGAAAGGGAAATGCTCCTTGCGGCCCTACTGGGAGCTTCGCTACGGACCCAAGCTGGAGATGTCGTCCGAGGATGCGGTGCTGGAATTCCACAGGATATTCGTAGAGGCCACGCGGATCCGGATGGTGGGAGACGTGCCTGTCGGAGCCTTCTTGAGCGGCGGGATCGACTCGGCAGCTGTGGTCGCTGTCATGACCGAGGCCAGCCGTCGCCCAGTCAGAACATTCACGATCGGCTTTCCCGAGCCAGAGTTCGACGAGACCGCTTACGGCAGACAGATCGCGGAGCGCTTTCAGACGGAGCACCATGAACTCACGGTTCGCCCTGACGCGGTCGACGTTATAGAGCTACTGGTCTCCCACTTCGGCGAACCCTTCGCCGACTCCTCGGCCATTCCGACCTTCTATGTGTCGCAGTTGGCTCGCCAAAAGGTGAAGGTGGTCCTGACCGGAGACGGCGGGGACGAGATGTTTGCCGGCTATGACCGGTACGCGGCCGTGCGGCTCAGCCAGTGTTTGAGGCGATGGCCGTTGGCGATGAAGATTCTGCGCCTGGGCGGCCGTCACCTGGCAGGGGGAGGAGAGACCAAGAGTTGGCGGGAGCGGCTTCGCCGTTGGCTGGCCTCTGCGGGACTTCCCGTGGCAAGTCAATACGCCCAAATCATGTCTACCTTCACCGAGGAGGAAAAGGGCCGGCTTTACCGGGAAGAGAACTTGAGAGAGCAATGGTCGAAGAACGGACGTACGTCCCATCTCGAAACATTAATGTCGAACCTTCCTGAAGCCAAAGGAGAGTTGCTGGACTGGCTCCTTCACACAGACGTCATGAGCTACTTGCCCGACGACCTCTTGGTCAAAGCCGACATTACCAGCATGGCCCACGGGCTCGAGGCACGGGGCCCCTTCCTCGATCATCAGTTGGCGGAATTCGCCGCCCGCTTGCCCCTGCGGCTCAAGGGGAAGGGGCTTTCGACGAAATATTTCCTCAAGCGATATGCCTTGACGGAGATGGTGCCGCGTGCCATTTTAGGCCGCCGGAAGATGGGCTTTGGCGTTCCCGTGGCCCGATGGATCAGGAATGAGCTTCGAGAGGATGTGGCGGATCAACTTTTGGATTCCACCGCGAACGGCCAGCTCTTCCACCGAGACTATGTCGAGGAACTTCTCCAGGAACATTGGCGCGGACGCGCAGATCATCACAAGAAGCTCTGGACGCTTCTCTGCCACGAGATCTGGCGGCGCCGAATACGAGTTCTTGAGCAACCGGTGATCTGATATCCGGGCCTTAACCCGCCTGCCCGGCGGAACCCATTTCGGGGGTGACATCCCTTGCGGGCCTCTTACCATATCGCCATCGGCGCCGCTGGCGCCGCGAGTCTCGCCGCCTTGGATCGGGAGACAGGGG
>CAZUHN010000143.1:0-2430 GCA_964620535.1 uncultured Nitrospinaceae bacterium
TTGCAGACTTCAGGTGTGGCCTGACCCTGGGAGAGAAGAACTTCCGCCTCTCCCAGCTTGCCGACGATCTGCTCTGCGGTGCGACGCCTCCTGGGGCATGAAAATCCCCCCTTTGGCTTGATAACCCATGTCGAAAGCTTACCGAAAATCCTAACATCCAACCTGGAACGGTTTTGGGGGGCACGTTAGGCTACAGCGGCAACTTCGATAAAAAGAAGGGGCAGCCCAAGCTCGTCGGCGCGTGCAAGGGCGGGCCCGTTCTCCTCAAGACGGGCGCCAAGACCTACGCGGGAGGCGCGGCCGAATGAACCGTGGCGCCGCGCTAGGTGTTCGCCCGGCTGCCGCGGCGACATCGACGCGGGCGGCGTCTGGAAGAACGGCACGTGGACGGTCGAGATGCACCGGAAACTCAGCACCGGCAACAAAGAAGATTTCTCTTCGGCGTCGCGATCTTCGACGACGACGGAGGAGTCAGGCACAGCTTCTCGAGGGGGGCTTCAAAGCTCGTACTGAAAAAGGAAAAGATGAATTGAGGCCCGCCTCATAGATCATTCACCACCGCCCCGGGGCGTCTTCTCCGGGGCGGCGGGCGCAACGCCTCGATGGACTTGTCCCCAAGCCTTCCTGCGGGATACTGATCTTCATTTCACGGTTCCCCAGTCAGTGAACGTTCCAAGGACAAATTTTCTTGGTGTTTGCAACCGTGAAAGGTGCGGGGCGGAGCGCTCATGTCTCAACCCTTGCCCTCGCATTTTATATTTTTCCGGGTCCATTTTCCCCGAGTCTTTTGTAGCGCTGGTTCATGCTCTGAGCGATTCCCGCCGTCACAGCGGCGGTGAGATCGAAAGTTGCATCCAGGAGATCTTCGGAGAGCCCCCTCTTCCCAGCTTCCGCCAGGCGATGGTTCACTCAGGGTTGGCAGTTGCGCGCGATGGCGATCGCGAGGCCGATGAGGATTCCCTCCCGTTCGCTTAAAAGATCGACGGCGTGGGCATCCCGGTAAAATTTACGGAAGTCGGCGCGCTGGTTCATGGAACACCTCCTGGAAGGGGATTGAATTTGGACGGAAAATGGCGGAACGATACGTTCGGGGTTGAAGAATGCTCTTCCGCGTTTTGGGAAAAGCCCTTGATCAACATTTCCCAGACGCCGTCATTCATAACCAACATATTAGCATGATTCGGGTCCCGGCTCACCGCCGTCGATGATCGTTGCACCCGCCAAAGGAAGCTTTCCAGCTTTTGGGTCAGGGCAAAGGGTTGGATGCGAGCGGCGTCCCCGGAGAAAGATAGGTGGGCCTAAATTTTCTTCAGATTGCAGTATTAACCGCAGATCCAAAATGGCCCCGGAAAACGGAACAAATAAAGGTGACGATTCCGGCGGTGCCGACCTCCTGGCGCCAGCGAAACGGCCACCCCTTCGTCCTCACCGGAAGGCCCGGCACTTCCGGGTCCATCGCCGGAAGCGTGGAGGACCAATAGGCAGGCTCCGAAGCCTCATTCGGCATCGGCTGTGAGAAAATCGTTTGCTGGAAATCGACCCAGTATTTCGACATGGCGGAGAAGGCGGGGTCGTCCTCTCACAGAATGCCGTTGATCCGCCCCAGTATGGCCTGGGGCGCGATGGCGGCGCCGCACTTCTCGCAGCGGGAGGCGATGTCCCAGAATTGGGTTTTCCGCCCGCTGGGGTTCCTCGTTGCCGTCGTAGCCGACTGGATTCTGTATGACCACCAGAAGCTGGCCGGCTATCTGATTGAAGAGAGCCGCATTCTGATAGAAAATCTAGGGGCAAGAGAATTCGCTTTTGGGATGAAGGGCCGCGAAATCTTACTCGAACTGTCTATGCCTAAAACAAGCGCCCGGATCCTCGTGCGCTCGTGGTTCCGGTCCACCCAAAAGCCCGAGAGGCTGGCCAGTGCCTTCAGGTTCTCCTCGCTAGCGAGCACCTCGGTCTCGAACCGAGCCGCTTCGATCCTCCGTGAGCCTGGAGGCCGCCATCTCAGTCAGTCTCAAGGGTATTCATCGAGTTTGCGGAAGGCGAGCAACCCCGCATCCGATGTGACTGTTGTTCCCCGGAACTCCAGCTTCAGGCGGCGGTCGAAATCGAGCCGAAGAGGCCTCTTTGAAGTTTCACCCATTGGGCGTTCTCCGCCAACGGGCAGGAGGAACGGTTAATCCGTTGAATATTAAACCAACAGGAAACGAAATATTGGAAAAACCACGGATCGATATAGGAAATGCGGGTATATACTTACTAGCCTGTCAAGGAGTTATGTGAGTTGTTCTGGAAAACTCTTTCATTGTAGCCGTATGGTTTCAATAAATTATGGGTGGAAAATTACCGTCCATAATTTATTGATCCTTGGCGCGCCTGGGAGGATTTGAACCCCCGACCTTCTGATCCGTAGTCAGACGCTCTATCCAGCTGAGC
>CAZUHN010000144.1:0-7510 GCA_964620535.1 uncultured Nitrospinaceae bacterium
ATCACGTAGGCGCTGCCGCTCACTATGCCGTTCATGAGGTAGTTAAGGAATTCCCACATGGGCCTTTCTCTGGGTGCGGCGCGGGCGGTCAAGAGGGCGCCCGAGAGGGAAACTCCTCGTTTCGACGGAAACGGGGTTCCCTGGCCCCCACAAATAGGAAAGGGGAGAGGGATCAACCCCTTCTCTCGCGAATCTCCCGGGCCGCCGGCCGCTCGGAGCCGCACACGTGCCGGGCCGGCGGCCCGAGGAGAAGTACAACTGGCCTTCAGTCCTGCCGTTTTGCGGGCTACTCGACCATGGGAACCATCTTGCCGCCCCGGAACTGGATCTTCATCATCTTCCCGGGGGCCTGGCCACACTCGTCGAACGTGATCTTGCTGAGGATCCCCTTAAAATTCTTCGTCTCCTTCAGCGCCTGCCGGAGCTTGGATTTGTCCCCGCCTGCCCGCTTAAGGGCATCGGCGATGACGAATATCGCATCATACGGCTGGACGTCATAGTGATCGGCCTGCTTCCCCGAATAGCGCTTCGCGAAAGCGCGGGTGAACTTCTTCGAAAGCGCGTCCGGATTGGACGGGTGGTAGAAGGCCAATGCCACCATGCCTTCGGCTTCCTTTCCGGCGCCCCGCTCCATGTCGGGTGTGCTGAGCCCCTGAGCCGAGAACAACTGGGTCCTCAGGCCGATCTCGTGCGCCTGCCGCACCATGGGGGGGCCCTGATCGATCATCACGTTGAAGAACAATGCCTCGGGCCTCTTGGCATTGACTTTGTTCAGCACGGCGAAAAAGTCGGTCTCGCGCCCCTGGACCGACTCGCTGGCAATGAGTTTGACGCCTCGCTTCTTCGCCTCCTTGACGAAGGCATCGCGCAACGTAACGCTCCAATCGTTGCTCACGTCGGTGACGGCGGCGACTTTCTTCAACTTTTTCTGGTCCAGAATATACTCCGCCAGCTGTTCCGCCAAGAGGTCATTGGTGGGCACTATGCGGAAGACATATCCCTTGGTGGGCGCGTTGCAGGCGGTGATGGCGGGTGCCGTGGAGGTCTGGACCACCAAGGGGATCTTGTGCTCCTCGATGACCTTCAGTATGGCCAGCGTCGTGGAGCTGCAGGTCTCCCCCATGAGGATGTCGACCTTGTGCTTCACGACCAGCCGCTCGGCGGCGTTGACCCCTTCGACCGGGATGCATTTCGAGTCTTCCCAGACGAGCTTGAGCTTGACGCCGTTCACGCCGCCCTTCGCGTTGATCTCATCGATGGCCATGGTCGCCCCCCGCTTCTGGGAGGCCCCATACTTGGCCGCTCGACCCGTCAGAGGGCTCGCGTAGCCGATGACGAGATCCTTGCCTTTTGCCGCCGCCACTCCCACGCCCGCGACCAGGCCGAGGGCGAAAACGAACACGCTGATGAGGCATAAAATCCTTCGGGAAATCATCTCAATTCTCCTCCCCTGTAGTTTGAGAAAGTTTCTCGCTTTGGCTTTCACGAGGCGTTTGAGGACTCCTCCATATGGCTCCTCCTCTTCTTCCAGGACTCTACGGGAACTGCCTCTTTCTCCAAGCGAGTTCTCCCCCACAAAACCAACTTCTATCCGGCCAGCACCAAGCCGTTGCGGCCCGCCCGGCGAGTCCCAGCGGGCGCATCCCTACGGCTCCTGGAGAAGCTCGAGCGTCGTCCCGTCCGGATCGAAGAAATATGTCGCCTTCCAGCCGTTGGGACGCTCCTGCGGGGGGGAACTGAACCGCACGCCCGCGCCCCTCAACTTATCGTGGAGCGCCTCGATGTCCTCGACCAGGAAGGCAAGGTGGGTGGGGCCGATGTCGCACTGGCGGAACTCGGGCGAGATCGGTCTCCCCTTGGGATGAGCGTATTCGATCAGCTCCACCACGCCCGCCCCCGTGTCGAGGTGCGCGATCCGCAATCGGGCGTCCTCCAGCCCGACGATCAGATCGAGTTGGGCGTCAGCCTCCTCCCAGACGCGAACCTCCCGTAGGCCCAGGAGGTCACGATAGAAGGCGAGCGAGCATTCGAGGTCGCTCACGCCGATCGTGGAGTGGTGGACGCCCGCTATTTTCATCTGCCCTCATCACCGTCTGCGAAGAATACCACTTACTGGAGGATATATCCCCCGTCCATGACGAGGAGGGAGCCTGTCACCCAGCCCGCCTCCTCGGAGACGAAGTACTTGATTGCGCCCGAAACGTCCTCCGGCGTGCCCAGCCGGCCGACCGGCGTTCGGCCGACGAAGTAATCGCGGATATCGGGGACCTGGAGGAACTCGATGTTCTGGTCCGTGGGGATGCCACCCGGGAGCACGGCGTTCACGCGGATTTTATACGGGGCCAGTGCCACCGCCATGCACTTGATCAACATATGATAGCCGCCCTTGGAGGCACAGTAGGCGGTCTGCGTATGGGAGGTCACTTTCTTGCCTGAGATGGAGGCCACTCCCACGATGTTGCCCCCGCCGGTCTTCACCATCTCCCGGGCCACGGCCTGGCTCGTGAGAAAAACGCCCTTGACGTTCGTGTCGCAGGTGTAGTCCCAGTCCTCCTCGGTGAAATCGAAGAACTCCTTGAAGACGACGACGCCGGCGTTGTTCACCAGAAGGTCGATGCGGCCAAAGGCCTCAACGATCTTGACCACCATGGCGTCGACCTGCTCCTTGTCGGAGACGTTGGCCTGACAGGCGATGGCCTGGCCGCCGGCCGCTTCGATCTCCTCGACGATCTCCCGGGCCTTGTCCTCCTGATGAACGTAGTTGACCGCGATCTTGGCCCCCTCCTTGGCGAGGTCGTTCGCGATGCCGCGGCCGATGCCCCGGGAGGAGCCGGTCACGAGGACCACCTGGCTCTCCATTCGCCGGTTCACGCTGAACCCTTTATTCATGCGAGTGTATAGCCCCCGTCGACGGCGACGGTGGCGCCGGTGATGAACGAGGCCTGGTCCGAGGCGAGGAAAAGGCAAGCAGCGGCGACGTCCTCCACCGTCCCGAGGCGCTTCATCGGGATGGGTTCGATGAGCTTTTTCTCCACTTCGGGATCTTCAACCCACGAGGCAATCATATCGGTGCGGGTCGAGCCCGGAAGAACGACGTTGACGCGGATGTTCTCGCCGGCCAAGGCGAAGGCGAGGGATTTGGCGTACATCGTCTGCCCCGCCTTCGAGGAAGCGTAGGCCGCGATGCCGGGGTCGGCGACCTTGTCCGCGGTGCTGGAGGTGACGATGACGATGCTCCCCCCGCCCGCTTCCCGCATTTGGCGGGCCACGGCCTGCGTCACGAGGAAGCTCCCCTTCATGTGGATATCCCACATGAGGTCCCAATCCTCCTCGCTCGTCTCGAGGAAATCGCGGACGATGAGCTGACCCGCGCTCAGGATGAGGACCGAGACGGTCCCGAGCTCCTCCCGCGTCCTCGCGGCCATCGCCTCGACGGCGGCGCGATCCCGGATGTCCGCCTGGACCGCGAGGGCACGGCGGCCCATCGCCTTGATTTGGGCCACCACCTCCTCGGCAGAGGCGGCGTCTGATGCGTAGTTGATGGCCACGTCCGCTCCCTCTCGCCCGAGGCAGATTGCGACTTCCCGCCCCATTCCGCGGGAGCCTCCGGTGACGAGGGCTACTTTGCCGCTGAAATCCACGCTCGCCTCCCCATCCACCCTTACGTTCCGAAGTAGGCCGCGACATCCTCGGGACTCTTGAACTTGTCCGCCACCGCTTCTCCGTCTATCCCATAGTGCATCTCGGACATCTCGTTCAGGATCACGGTGACCCCCTTGGAGGGGACCCCTTGGCGGACGAAAATATTCGTGATCTCCTTGATGATCTCGCGCTTCTGGTCGTCCGTCCGACCTTCCGTCAGGTTAACCACGATAGTGGGCATGGCGTTCCCTTCCTTTAGACGAGGTGACGCTTCGCGATCTCGGCCCCCACGGTGAAGCGGAGCCGCCCGATCGGACACATCTGGTAAATGCGGATCCTCACGTCCGGACAAATCGACATGAACATGTAGGCGTCCTTCACGTCCAAGCCGTAGTCCGTCACAATCCAATCCACGAGATCGGTCATGGCCCGGTTGACGGCGGCCTCAAGCGGCTTGTCGCTGCAAAGCTGGATGATGGAGTCGGGCGTCTCGATGCGTGGGTTCGGGATCTGCTTGTTCTCGATCACTTCACACCGAAGCTCCAGTTCAGCGCGGCACTCGTTGGCGGCGGCGTACCATTCGGTGTCGGATTGGGAGGCATGGACGTCTCCGACGAAGAGGAGGCCGCCCTCGGCGAAACAGTTGAGGAAAAGGGTGTTGCCCTCCTTGATGTCGCGCACGTCCATGTTGCCCCCGAAGAGCCCCTGGCCGAGCACCGAGGACTCCGCCTCCCATTCAGGCGCCGTCGCGATGGTTCCGATGAACGGCTCGAGATCCCAGCTCACCTTGTCGCTGAACAGCGCTCTGCCGTCCCGCGTCGTGCCGCTCGGGCCATTCGCGTGGCGGATGATTTTGGTGAAAGGTTTTCCGAGCTCGGGCCACTTCGGCGAAAAGTCGAGGGGTCCGATGCCGATACCGAAGAAAGTCACCCCCTGCATGTCCGGCACGACCCGGTCGATGTGGACCGCGAGGGTATCCCCTTTCTTCGCGCCTTCGACGTAAATAGGTCCCGCCACCGGGTTCGCCCTGGCAGGAGTGTACGCAAGCCCCGGCACATTCTCCACGGTGGGCAGGCGATCCTCGCTTCGAAGCCCGCCCTCGACGTTGTCCTCGGTCTCGACGATGAAGGACTCGCCCGGCTGTACTCCCAGTGCCGGAGGGAGGTCCTTGCTCAACAGGTAGCCGATCGCCTGATCAAGCGGGAGCCGCTGCATAGGGCCTCCTCCATGAGAGCTCGCCGTGGAGCCGCGCCCTTCGTCCTTTCGGCTCAGGTGATGGTGAACCCGCCATCAAGCGAAATCGAGGCGCCCGTCATCCAACTCGAATCCTCTGAGACGAGGTAGACGATTGCATGCAGGACATCCTCAGGAGTACCAAGCCGTCCCAGGGGGGTGGCGTCGATAATGGCCTCTACCATCTTGGGATCGCTCATTCGCTCGGCGTTCTGATCGGTCGGGACGCAGAAAGGCAGGACCGAGTTCACCCGAATCTTATGGGGGGCGAGCGCCAGGGCGACCGACCTCATCAGCATGAGTTGACCGCCCTTCGAGGCGTTGTAGGCGCTGATGACCGGGTGGGCCTTGATGCCCGCCTCAGAGTTGACGAAGACGATCCGACCGCCCCCCGCCTTCACCATCTCCTTCGCGACAGTCTGGGTGACGAGAAAGGAGCCCTTCAAGTTGGTCGAGTGGATCCAATCCCAGTCTTCCTCGGTCGTGTCGAAGAAGTCCTTGAAAACGATGACCCCGGCGTTGTTGACCAAAACGTCGATCCTCCCCCACGCGTCGACGATGGTCTTCACCATGGCATTGACTTCGTCTCGCTTGGAGACGTTCGCCTTGACGGCAAGCGCCCTCCTTCCGAGGGATTCGATCTCCTTCACCACCTCCTCGGCCGCGTCCGCCCGCTCCACGTAGTTGACCGCGACGTCCGCCCCCTCGCGGGCAAGGCCAACGGCCACGCCGCGTCCGATTCCGCGCGAGCCTCCGGTCACGAGGATCGATTGTCCTTTGAGTTTCATTCGCCATTCCCTTCGGAACCGCTCGACGAGGTCGGCCCACAGGCATAAAATCGGGGCAAGATTGCCTCCTTCGCCGACGGTTCGACCCCGAAGGGGAAGCGGAAGCGGTCAAAAGCAGAATAAAAAGATTTTAATGGCAATTCACCCTTAATATAGTAAAAAGAACTTAATGTCAATTTACCCTCGATGTCAAGCTTTGGAGTTGACACGCTCTTTAGAGGGTTTCGTGACACATGCAACCAAGGGCAATTTCCAGGGTGCCTTATGGGAGTTCCGGGGGGTGAGAGAAGATGAGACTTGAGGGTCGCGCGGCTGTTGTGACTGGGGGCTCCCGAGGGATCGGCAGGGGCATCGCCCTCGGCTTGGCTCGGGAGGGTGCCCAACTGATCGTGAACTACGTTGCCCACCAGGCCAAGGCGGACGAGGTGGTGGAGGAGATTGAGAGAGGAGGAGGGAGGGCCTGGGCGATTTGCGCCGACATCTCCCGAAAGGAGGAGGTGGACCGATTGATGGAAGAGGCGGTTTCCCGGATGGGCCGGGTCGACGTGGTCGTGAACAACGCCGGGGCCTTCGACGCGGGCGATTTCCTCGACGTCGACGAAGAGACCTTGGACAGAGTCCTGGGCGTCAACTTCAAGGGGCCCTTTTTCATGGCCCAGGCGGCCGCCCGGCAGATGCGCAAGCAGGGCGGCGGAGGGAAGATCATCAATATTATATCGGCCACGGTCCTGCGCCCCGATCCGGGCGTGGCGGTCTACGCCTCGAGCAAGGCGGCCGCGCATCTGCTGACCAAGACGCTGGCCCAGGCCCTCGCTCCCGATGGGATCTGCGTCAACGCGGTGCTGCCCGGGGTGGTCGAGACGGACCTGAACTACAAGCTTCTACAAGACGAGGAGATCCACGCCCAGATGGTCGGCCAGACGCCGCTGGGCCGTTTCGGGCGCCCTGCCGATCTGGCGGGTGTGGTCACCTATCTCGCCTCCGCCGAGTCGGACTGGACCACGGGGGCGACCATTTCGGTGGATGGTGGATTCACCATTTGACGGCCCGAAGGGCTGATCGGGAGGAAGTGGCGATGCACGTCGTGTTTCGGCGCGATGCCGAGAAGGGGCTCGCCCCCCACGAGCATGTCATTTACGAGCTGCAAGAAAGCGCCACGATGAACCACGTGGTGGTCGGCAAGATCGGTCCGGACAACGTGCCTCTCCATTCCCACGAGGAGGAGGAGTACTGGTTCATCTTGACGGGCCGGGGCACGGCGGTCGTCGGGGACCAGGAATTCGAGGTGGAGGCCGGTGACCTCGTTCTCACGCCCGCCGGCGTGAAGCACACGCTCCACTCCGAAGAGGGCATGACCGAGCTGAGCTTCATGGTCCGCGCGAAGAGCGAAGATTCCCACATCGAGGGATTGAACGCCTGATATGGTCCTGTGCATGGCGAGTTAGTAATTCTACCTGAAATCAAGCATTTTCTCGCCTGTATGGGTTCAGAACCTAGTGGACCATTTGGGGTGATACGCTAAGAGACACTTTCTGACCAGTTCATCTTTGTAAGGAGCGTGAGATGAGCAAGGAAGTGTCCTCTGAAAAGATCGTCAATGACATCCGTCGCAAGACCCGCAAGAAGTACTCGGCCGAGGAGAAGATTCGCATCGTTCTGGGTGGGCTGCGAGGCGAGGAGAGCATCGCAGCGCTTTGCCGCAAGGAAGGCATCCCGGCCAATTTGTACTACCGCTGGAGCAAGGAGTTTCTCGAAGCCGGCAAGAAGCGCCTGACGGGAGACACAGCGAGAGAAGCCAGCTCCAGTGAGGTTTCAGACCTTCGGCAAGAGAACACCCAGCTCAAGCA
>CAZUHN010000145.1:0-9612 GCA_964620535.1 uncultured Nitrospinaceae bacterium
CGCCGCAGGCGCTCTTCCAAATCGCCGATGCGGGACTCGTGCTCCTCGATCTCGTCCCGGGCGAGATCCTGCATCTCCGGATCGGGCTCATCGAGGAGGGAGCGCGTTTCCTCCAAGGCCTGTTTGCGCCCGCGCCATTCCTGGTACACCTTGACAATCTCGGTGACCTCTTTGTGTTCGCGGCCCAGCTTCTGAAGGGTTTGGGGATCCTTGAGCAGGCCAGGATCGGCGAGGTGCTCTTCCAGGGTTTTTTGCTTCTGTACGATCTGCGCGAGTTTTTCGAACATGGCCGAAGAGGCTCCTTTTCCGGCGGACGCCGGGAGCCCTTACGATTCGGTGGGCGCGGGAGTGCCTGCCGCCTCTTCGCCATCGCCCGCTTCCGCGGCGGGTGGGACCGCAGCGGCCGGGGGGGCGGGGGAAGGTTCCTCGGGGGGGGCACCTTTCGGGGACTTTGCGTCCGCCTCGGCGGTTTTTTCTTCCTGGGCCCTCTGGCGGGCCGACCTCTCTTCGGCGCGTTTCTCGCGCGCCTCTTCGGCGGCGGCCTTTTTCGCGGCGGCGGCCTGGGCCTCCCGCTCGATTAGCGCCGCCTTTTCGACCTCGGCCGCCTCCTGCTTGCGCTTGCGCTTGGAGACGCGGGTCTTTTTCCCTTCAAACTTCTTGACGAACTTCTCGACCCGCCCCTCGGTATCGACGATGCGGGCTCCCTGGCCGGTGTAAAAAGGATGACAATTCGAGCATATCTCCACCCGCATCTCCGGCTTCGTGGAGAGCAGGGCATAGGCGGTCCCGCAACCGCTGCAGGTCACCACCGCGTCGAAGACTTCTGGGTGAATCCCGGTTTTCATCGGCCGAAACTCCGTTCAAATCCGGCTTCGTGGAGAGCAGGGAGGCGGCCAAATGGCATTCCCCCCGGGGAAGGGGGATTTATATCGGAATGGACCTTGCCTTGTCCAGCCTGGGGCCGTTCTTCGCGGATTTTTCGAGTCCGGTGGCGAAACCTGGACCGCGCAGGAAAAGATTGGGGGGGCGCTATGTTTTAGTTGTTCATTGAGGCCAGGAACTTTTCGTTCGTATCGGCCTCGTTGATCTTCTCCAGGAGCAGCTCCATTGAATCTATCACGCCGAGGGGCTGGAGCACCTTGCGGAGCACCCACACCCGGTTGAGCTCGGGAGGAGTAATGAGAAGTTCTTCCTTCCGGGTGCCCGACTTGTTGATGTCGATCGAGGGGAACACGCGTTTGTCGGAGAGCTTCCGGTCGAGGTGCACTTCCATGTTGCCGGTGCCCTTGAACTCCTCGAAGATCACATCGTCCATCCGGCTGCCCGTCTCGACGAGGGCCGTGGCCAGGATGGTAAGGCTACCGCCCTCTTCCAGGTTGCGCGCGGCGCCGAAAAACCGCTTCGGCCGCTGGAGGGCGTTGGAGTCGACGCCGCCGGAGAGGATCTTTCCGCTCGGCGAGATGATGGTGTTGTGCGCGCGGGCCAGTCGGGTGATGGAATCAAGGAGGATGACGACGTCCTTTTTGTGCTCGACCAGCCTCTTGGCCTTATCGATGACCATGTCGGCCACCTGGACGTGGCGCTGCGCCGGCTCGTCGAAGGTGGAGCTGACCACCTCGCCGCGCACCGAGCGCTCCATGTCGGTCACCTCTTCGGGACGCTCATCGATAAGCAAAACAATGAGGTGCGCTTCGGGATGGTTCATCGCAACGCTCCTGGCGATTGACTGGAGCATCATCGTCTTTCCCGTGCGGGGAGCGGCGACGATGAGGCCGCGCTGTCCGAACCCGATGGGGGTCATCAGGTCCATGATACGCGAGCTAGCGTCTCCTCCGACCATCTCGAGGATGATCCGGCGGTCCGGATAAAGCGGGGTGAGGTTGTCGAAGAGAACCTTGTCCTTACTCGCCTCGGGGGGCTCGAAATTGATCTGCTCAACCTTGAGGAGGGCAAAGTAGCGCTCGCCCTCCTTGGGCTGGCGGATCTGGCCGCTGATGGTGTCGCCCGTGCGGAGGTCGAAGCGGCGAATCTGGCTGGGGGAGACGTAGATATCATCCGGGCCGGGAAGATAATTGTAATCGACGGAACGGAGGAAGCCGAATCCGTCGGGGAGAATTTCGAGGACGCCCTCGCCCAGGATCTCCCCGTTTCGCTCTTTGTCGGTCTGGGCCTCGAGGATCTTGTAGATCAGGTCCTGCTTGCGAAGCCCGCTCGCTCCCTCGATGTTCAATTGCTTCAAAATGTCGGTCAGTTCAGTGACGGTCTTGCGCTTCAGGTCCGCAAGATTGAGTTCCTTTTCCTTCGTTGCTGTCGGCATTACTTCCTTCTCCTATTTGGCCTCGACGGGCCAGGTGGGCTCTTCTTCGCCGTCCGGGGAACAGAACCGCGCCCAGGCAGGCACTCCTGTTTCTGGTCCCTCCGCGGGGAGGCGATTAGTACTCGCCTCAGGCGGCGAAGTGAAATGATTCCGCAGTTTCACTACAGGATTCGCGTTTGGAATATCCATTCGCGGGTTCGTTAAGTTGATTTTCCTTCCGCTTCGCTGATTACCGATTCAACCGTTGGGCTTCAGGGCGAGAGATAAACATACCGGCTGGATAATGGAGTTCGGAAACAGGGGTCGCTTTTCGTCCGGCTATTAACAAGGCGGGGCCGAAAATAAAGCCGTTATTGATGCCTATCTCTTTCGATTGGCCCGTTCGGGAAATCCGATTTCGCGACTCAAGCAAATCCAACTGGGAGTGTGGGCGATGTGTCGAACTGGGATTGTCCAACAGAGCCACAATAAAATCTAGAGGGTTTCCAAAAACTTGTCAAACCCTATTTTCGGGGTTTTCGACCTTTCCTTTCAAACCATTCGGCTCAACCATTCGGCCAGGCTGTCCACCTGCGCCCGGGTTTCTAGGACGCTCCCGCCGTTATCGATCACCCGGTCGGCCAGTTTCACTTTTTCGGAAAGGGGCATTTGGGCCTTGATGCGGGCGGCGGCGGCGGCGGCATCGAGGCCGTTTCTCGCTCGAAGCCGCTCAATTTGTTGCATTTCTAGACAGTCAACCACCACGAGAACATCGAACCTTCGGTATCCCCCCGACTCGACCATGAGCGCCGCGTCCACCACCGCGAAGGGGGCCTCGCCCCGCCTCTCCAGGCCGTTCAACCGGCGATCCTGCTCGGCGATGATGCGGGGGTGGAGGATTGATTCGAGCTTTCGCCTCTCCGCCCCTTCGGAAAAAACCCACTCGCCCAACCGATCCCGGTCCAAGCGCCCCTCCGGGGTGAGTACACCGGGCCCGAACGCCCCGGCGACCTCGGCAAGCCCCTCGCTTCCCGGCTCGACCACCTCGCGCGCAATCGCATCGGCGTCGATGACCGGGATCCCCTTTTCGGCCAGCATCCGGCTCACCGTGCTCTTGCCGCTGGCGATCCCCCCTGTCAGGCCGACGCGCAGCAAACCCTCTCCTCCCCTGCCAGAGGAACGGGGCGGGGACGCCGCCTCAGAGGCCGCGCCTTTGGGTCTCTTGCTCGTAATGCTTGTAATAGAGGATCTCCCAGTCCCTAGTCCCCTCCACCAGACGGTTAGAGTAGGTGCTGAGGATGCGGCGAACCTCCTCGTCGATCTCGTCGTCGATCAACAGTTCGTTGGTGATGGTGCGAACGACGTTGATCCGGACGTCGTGGTCCTCGCCCTGGAAATGAATCTCATCGGATTCTTTCAGGCTCTTCACTATAAGGTTGGTCAGGTAGTTGATTCGTTCGCGGCCGAGCCTCACGGTTTTCCGCCTCCTTCGTCCGCCCGCCTCGGGGGAGGGGGGGGGTCACCGGCGCAGGCGCGTGATGCCCCTACAGAACGAGGTTGCGCTCGCGCGCGAGCCTCGTTTTCACCATGGAGAACATGCGGCTGTAGTCGACGTTCTCATGGTCCATTTCGTCTTGGTGATCCCGAAGAATTTCTTTCACCTCATCGTTGAGACGGTCTTCGACCAAGAGGTCTTCCTCGATGAGGCGATTGATCTTCGCTACCAACTCAGCCTCGGGCATTTCCGTCTCAACCAGCTCGCGGCCGAGTAGACGTTCGACCACCTTGGCCGATATGCGTTCGATCATCTCTTTTCGAAGACGCATACACAACACTCCCTGTCGGCGGTATGAACCCGATCACGACCGTTCCGGGCGGTAGACGCCCTTTTGATATTTCTTCAAAGCGTTCTCCAAATCCTGGATAACTTCATGCCGAAGCTCCTTTGGAGAAACAACCTCCGCGTCCGCGCCGAAGGCCAGCATCCACCGGCGAAACGCTTTGAGGTCGCCCGTCCGGACCCCCACCTCCACCGGCCCCCGGCGGCCCTTGCGGAATACACGCGCCGGCCCGAAGGCCACCTCCAGAAAAGCGGCGATCTCACCCCCCGCCGCCCCTGCGCGGAACCGGACGCGCGCTTCGGGCTCCCGGACCCGGGACGCATTCAACCGCTCGGCGAGAAGGGTTTCCAGCTCCAGCCCGAGGGGAAGCTGGGCGGCCCCGCCGGCCGGCCGCACCCCATCGATCCCCCGAACCGACCATACCTCCAACGACCCGCTCGCGGCGTCCCGCCCCAGCAGGTGGTAGCCTCCGCCGTGGAATCGGAGCAGATACGGGTCCACCCGGAACCAGCGGCGGCGGACCTCGCCGGGAGGCGCGGCCAGGATGTGGGCGGGCCGCCCCCCGGCGATAGCCTTCTCCAAGGCCTCTCCCACCTGCCGAATCCTGCCCTGCTCCCGGAGGGCGCCGATCACACCCGCGTACCGGGGTTCGATTTCCTCCGCATACGCCTGAAGGATATCTGGTACGAACTTGCGCAGTTTCGCGAACAGCCCGCCCATGCACCCTCCCAGGGGAGGCTCCCTGAAGGGGCTTCTCGGCGTATTTCGCAACACCGACAGGGCAAAGTAGAGCGCCGCCCACTCCGAGGGGCTGAAAGGCTCAAGCGATGAAGCCAAAAACCCTTCAGATAAACGATACCGCATCTTGCGTCCTTTGCGCATCCCCTCCAAGGGAAAACCCGTCTGAATGAGGTAGGAAAGATCGCGGCGAAGGGTACGATAGCTCCATCGGTGGCCGGATATTGCGTCCGGCGCCGCCGCAAGGAGGTCCAGCAACTCCTCGATGCTCCGCAAGCCTCCGTCCTCGAGCGCACGGAGGATCAGCCATCTCCGAATAAACTGATCGCGAAGCGCCATGAGGCTCCATTCTCTCGGGCCAAAGGGCCATCGGCTGTACGGCGCGCGGCCGCGTTCAGCGCACGGCCGCAGGCCGCCGGGCCCGCAACACCTCCACCAAGTGAAGCGGAAGCCTAACGCTCCCCATCCGCTTGGGGCCCGGCACCGCGCCGTGGCAATCCGACCCCCCCAAGGGGATCAGGCCGTACCTCTCCGCGAGGGCGCGGTAACGCCCCCTCGCATCCTCGTCCTGGGCGGGATGCTCCACCTCGATGGCGGAAAGGCCACCGGAGACGAGGGCGGGGATCAGATTATCGGCATCGCTCAGCAAGGGATGCGCAATGGTTGCCGTCCCCCCCGCTCCGCGGATCAGCTCCACCACCTCCAGCGGGACAAGCGTCTCGAGCGGTACGTAGGCGGGGGCCTCCTCCTCCAAAAAACGCTCAAAGACTTCGCGCGTTGAGTGCACAATTCCCTTTTTCACCATGTACGCGCTGAGTTGCCCTCGGCCGATGCTGGTATCGCCGTAGGTTCGGTAAAAGTCCGCCGAATCTATTGAAATTCCCAGTGAATCCAATTTTTCCAGCATCTGGTCCATCCGGACGCGGCGGTCTCCCATGCATTTCGAGATTCGCTCCCGGAGCCGGGAATTCTCGGGACAGATAAAATGGCCGAGGATATGGATCAAGCGGCCTTCATGACTGGAGGTGAGTTCGACTCCGTCGATGAATTCCAGCCCCAAGCGTTCCGCCTCGGCCCGCGCCTCCCCCAGGCCGGCCACGGTGTCGTGGTCGGTGAGGGAGATCGCCTTCAACCCCGCCTCCCGCGCCCGCGTCATCACGCGGCGAGGTGAATCACAACCGTCTGATGCGTTCGAGTGCAGATGAAAGTCCGCGGCGAGGGCGTTTTCCTCGCCGGCGGGGGGGGAGAGAGACATGATCCGGCCCCTTTCGATGGGGACGATCTGCAGGCGGGCGGAATGTGCTTGGGAAAAGCTGGAGCGGGCGATGGGATTCGAACCCACGACGTCCAGCTTGGGAAGCTGACATTCTACCCCTGAATTACGCCCGCATACTAAGAAAACGATAGGTCGTCGCAGCGCAAGGTGTCAAGAAGTGCGAATCGCGCCCCCGGCCGTTGCCGGGAAAAAGTCCAGCCGTCGTTCCCGTACCGCGCCCGGACGAGATTCGCCGCGGCGGCACGCTCATCCGGGCGAAGAGGCGCTTCACGGAAATCGAGTGAGAGCGCCTCTGCCATCCCCGCCCGGATGGCGGCGGCCGCCTCGGCGAAGGTGACCTCACGCCCCAACGCCTCGCAGAGCCCGGCAGCGTGATCGGGGGGAAGGATGACTCCGTTTCCCCCCGCCCCCCGGGGCCGGAGAAAGGAGGCGAACCGCCCGCCGGGCGAGCGCAGGAGAACGCTCCCGTGCTGCAGCACGGCCCCCCCCTCCCGGCACTGCGCGCTACCCACAACCTTCCGGCCCCGGATGGAAAGCTCGCAGAGCGAAGAGGTCGCGAAGCACGAAGGGTGCGAAGTGTAGCGGTTTCCGCCCGGCGGTTCGATCTCGGCTGCGGCCCCCAGGCGCCGCAGCCCGGCGGCGAGCCCTTCGCTCAGGCGGCGGTAGCTCTCCCCGATCGACTTCCCGAGGAATTTTTCCGAGCCCACGAAAGAATAAGTGATCTCCCTATCGTGAAGAACAGCGCGCCCTCCTGTGAGGCGGCGGCACAAATCCACCTCCTTCTCCCGGAGACGGTCCAACCGCACATCGCGCTCCGCCGATTGCGCCCGGCCCAGGGAGAGGGCCGCGGGGGACCATGCGTACATCCGCAAAACAGGGGGGATTTCCTCGCCCCCGGACCCCTCGGCAAGACGGGCGCGGCAGGCCGCAAGCAGCACCTCGTCCACGGCCATGTTCCAGGCGCCGGGCTCCTTGCCCGTATCCAGATAGCGGGCGGCAAACCGCTTCTCCCGTTCATCCGGAGCGGGATTCTCTTTCGTTTGGGCTTCTGGATTTTTCGCCTGCACTTCTGAACTCACCTGTGGCGAACTTTCAGGAAATGGCCCGGATCGTATCCTCAGCCTCGGCGTAGCTCTCGATCGGTGGGCAGGAACAAACCAAATTCCGGTCCCCGTAGGGGTTGTCCACACGTTTCACGGGGGGCCAGTACTTGTTCTTCCGGACCCACGGGAGGGGAAACACCGCCCTTTCCCGCGAATAAGCATAGGGCCAGTCCGGTCGCGCGAGGTCGGCCGCGGTGTGCGGCGCGTTCTTGAGGAGGTTGTTCCCCGACTCTCTCCCCTCCCGCTCGACCTCACGAATCTCTTCGCGGATCTGGGTCATGGCCCCGCAAAAGCGGTCAAGCTCGGCCTTGGATTCGCTCTCGGTCGGTTCAATCATCAGCGTGCCCGCGACCGGGAAAGACATGGTAGGGGCGTGGAACCCATAATCCATGAGCCGCTTCGACACATCCTCCGCGGAGGCGCCCGAGGATTCCTGCAGGGGGCGCAGGTCGATGATGCACTCGTGCGCGACCATGCCGTTCGCCCCTTTGTAGAGAACGGGGTAGTGGGGGGAAAGGGTGGCGGCGATGTAGTTGGCGTTGAGGATGGCGACCTGCGTCGCCTTTTTCAGTCCCTCTCGCCCCATCATGGCGATGAAGGACCAAGAGATCGGCAGGATCCCCGCGCTCCCCCAAGGGGCCGAGGAGACCGCCGAAATGCCCCCTTCGGGTCCCGCTCCCGGAACCACGGGATGCCGGGGAAGAAAGTCCGCCAGATGCTTCTTCACCCCGATGGGGCCCATCCCGGGCCCGCCGCCCCCGTGGGGGATGCTGAAGGTCTTGTGCAGATTGAGGTGGGAGACGTCGGGGCCGAACTCACCCGGACGGCAGATTCCCACCAGCGCGTTCAGATTCGCCCCGTCCATGTATACCTGCCCCCCCCTCCGGTGGACGATATCGCAGACCTCCGTGATCGCCTCCTCGAAAACGCCGTGGGTGGAAGGGTAGGTGATCATCAGGGCGGCCAGATTATCGGCGTGCGCCTCCGCCTTCGCCCGCAGATCGCTCACGTCCACGTTGCCCTCCGAGTCGCAGGCGGTGACGACCACCTTCATGCCTACCATGGCGGCGCTCGCCGGGTTCGTTCCGTGGGCGGAGTTCGGGATCAGACAGACATTCCGATGCCCCTGCCCGCGGCTTTCGTGATACTGCCGGATGACGAGCAGGCCCGCGTACTCTCCCTGCGCTCCGGAGTTCGACTGGAGGGAAACCGCGTCGAACCCCGTGATGTCGGCCAGCATGTCCTCGAGATCGCCGATGAGTTGTTTGTATCCTTCGATCTGCTCGGAGGGAGCAAACGGATGGATCCCGCTAAATCCCCTCCAAGTCACGGGGATCATCTCGGTGGTTGCGTTGAGCTTCATGGTGCAGGATCCGAGGGGGATCATGGACCGGGTTAGGGAGATGTCCTTGTCTTGGAGGCGTTGCATGTAGCGGAGCATCTCGGTCTCGGAGTGGTAGCTGTTGAAAACCGGATGGGTGAGAAACGGGCTGGTCCTTCGGAGCGTTTCGGGAATGCGGCTCCCCGCGGTCTTGTCCAACTCGACCACCGTGAACCCGGCCTCCGACTTGACCGAGAAGGCCGCCCACACGTTTTCCACATCCTCCGGCAGGGTGGTTTCATCGAGCGAGATGCCGATGGCCTCCCCGTCTTCGTGCCGCAGGTTGATCCCCCTTTCCACCGCCCTCTCGCAGATTCGGGCCGCTTCGCCTTTCCCGGTCTCCACCGTGAGGGTGTCGAAAAAGGCCTCGCTCTTGAGCCGGTACCCGAGCCGGACCAGTCCCTCCGCCAGGATGGACGCGAGGCGGTGAACCCGCCCAGCGATTGTCCTCAGCCTCCCGGGTCCGTGGTAAACGGCGTACATGCCCGCCATGACGGCCAGGAGCACTTGGGCCGTGCAGATGTTGCTCGTCGCCTTCTCCCGGCGGATGTGCTGCTCGCGGGTCTGGAGCGCGAGCCGGAGCGCGGGCTTCCCCCCGGTATCGATGGAAACGCCGACCACCCGGCCCGGCATGGAGCGCCGGTACGCCTTCCGGGTCGCCAGGAACGCCGCGTGTGGGCCGCCGAATCCGAGAGGAACGCCGAATCGCTGGGAGCTGCCGACCACCACGTCGGCGCCGAATTCACCCGGAGGCTTCAAAAGCGTCATACTCAAGAGGTCTGCCGCCACGATGACGGCCGCCTTCCGGCCGTGCGCCTCGCACACGGTTCCGGCGAAATCGAAAATCCCACCGTCCACCGCCGGGTACTGGAGCAGCACTCCGAACGGGTCTTTTTCAAACATCTCTCCCCGGCGGTCGCCCACGATGACTTTGATCCCAAGGGGGCGGGCCCGGGTCCGGACCACCTCGATGGTCT
>CAZUHN010000146.1:0-2906 GCA_964620535.1 uncultured Nitrospinaceae bacterium
TTCCGGAGGTGGCTGCAGGACTAACATAAGGAGTGGTACCACTATCGGGGGCAGGTCACCCCAGCCGGATGGCGTCCTGCGGCGAGCGGATCCAAACGGTCTTGCCCTCTACCAGGATGCTCCCTTCGTCGACCTTGTCCACTCCGACGAGAGCGCGCGCGAGGTCCGTCCGACGGGCACCGACAAGTCCCGCAAACCCGAGAATCTCCCCCTTTTTTAAGGTGAAGCTGATATCGCGGAAAACGCCCTTTTTCGTCAATCCCCTTACTTCGAGGACCGCATCGGTGACGTTTCCGGAAATCTTAGGGTACCGTTCCTTGAAAGACCTCCCGGTCATCAAATGGATCAGGTCGTCGACGGTTACGTCCTTGATCCCGGTTGTCGAGATCTTTCTCCCGTCCCGCAGCACGGTGACGCGGTCGCCGACCCCGAAAACTTCCTCTAGGATGTGGGACACATAGACGATCCCAATCCCTCGATTCTTCAGGGTTTCGATGATGCCGAACAACCTTTCCTTCTCCTCGCTTCCCAGGGACGAGGTCGGCTCGTCCATCAGCATGATCTTGGGATTGAGAGAAAGGGCCCGCGCGATCTCGACCAGTTGTCTGTCGGAGACGGCGAGGTCCCTCACCAAGGCCTTCGGATCAATGTCGATCCCGAGCTCACCCAGCAGGCGTCCACATTCATCTAGCATCCTGGCGGTGTCTTTCCACTTGAGAAACCCTCCCCAGGCGTCGTTTCGGACGGCCGTCCGGCCCAGAAAGACGTTGTTGCATACGTCGAGATGGGGGATCAGGTTGTGCTCCTGATAGATCACGCTGATGCCCATCTCCCGGGCGAAGGCGGGGTTAACCATCTCGATGGGGTTCCCGCCGAGCCGCACTTCCCCTTCGTCTTTTTGGATGACGCCCGCGATAACCTTGATCAGAGTGGACTTGCCCGCCCCGTTCTCGCCGAGGAGAACATGCGCTTCACCCGCTTCCACATCGAAGTCAATCTGCGAGAGCGCCTTGACCCCCGGGAAGGACTTGCTGATGCCTCGCAGTTCCAGCATTTTAAATGGGATATTTGGGTCGGCTGTGGCCCGCTCGTTCACGGTTTATTCCCTCTCGATTTCTTGGCGCTTCAGTATCAAGAAATGCGCTAGCGTACCGACAATTAAAATGCCGCCCGCACGTATTTTTTGCTGAAATTTATATGAATCATTATACAAACCAACATTTCCCATTTGGTTCCTTGGATAAAGCCAATATATCACAATAGTGCCACTCCCAGGCCCTCATCCAGCTCCCGAAAGGCGGGCAAGCCTGCGTCCGTAGTTAATGGTTGCGCCTCGGAACATGAGCTTCAGACGGCGGTCGAAATCGAGCCGAAGAGGCCTCTTTGGGGCTTCACTCATTGGGTGTTCTCCACCAACGGGCGAGGGGAAAGGTCAACCCTTTGAAATGCAACTCAAAAGGAGCCTCGATGGCGGAAAAATTGTGGATCTATATGGGAAGTCCAGGTTAAAGGGTCCGTGATATGTAACATATTGAATAAAAATGATAAACTGTTTTCCCCTAGTTGCATTTTGTTAATTTCATTATTCAATCCGGCTACGGAAAATAGAATAACTATATATTTATCAATTTGTTATCTTTTAGCCCAGCGGCCCGGAATTGACAACTAAATGTTTTTCGCATACTTATGTGGATTCGTGTTCCCCATTTTGATCTATCGCCAATTGATCTATTTATTCTTATCTAATTTCATTCGATTCCCGTCGATTTTCATTTTACAACGGGGTGAAGGACCCCTGAATTTCACAATCCAGAATGGTCAAATCCGTAGCCTCTTCGCGCTCCAGGCGACCTCTGTACGCCGCCATAGATATCGGGGGCACCTTCACCGATATCGTCATCTATAATCCTGCCAGCGGTAAAACGGCGGTGGGAAAATACCTGACCACCCCCAACGACCCTTCCATTGGGGCGCTGGCCGGTCTGCGGGCCCTTATCGATGAAGAAGGGATACGCTTCCGCGATCTCTCGAACGCCATCCATGCCACGACCCTCGCTACCAATGCCATAATCGAAAGAAAAGGGGGCAATACCGGACTTCTCACCACCAAGGGCTTTCAAGATCTCCTCCTGCTCGGACGAGAATCCCGCTACGATATTTACGACCTTCATCCCGACTTCCCTGAGCCTTTGGTGCCAAGCCCGCTCCGCCGTGAACTCACAGAGCGGATCTCCGCCCAAGGAGACATCCTCCAGCCTCTCAGCATGCAGGAGGTGAAAGTCACCATCCAAGACCTTGTGGATAAAGGAACGGCCTCGATCGCGGTTTGCCTCCTCCATTCCTACATCAATCCCGAACATGAAGAAGCCGTAGGCGAAACAATCGCTGAGTTATTTCCGAACATTTATTACAGCATCTCTTCAAGCGTATGCCCTGAGATTCGTGAGTACGAACGGACCTCGACTACCGTGGCGAACGCCTACATCCAACCCATCATCTCCCGTTATCTGAAGGACCTGGAAACTAACCTCGACGACGTTTCCCTCTACATCATGCTCTCGAACGGCGGAATCAGCACAGCGAGCGTGGCGGCGGCAAACCCCATACGGATGTTTGAGTCCGGCCCAGCGGCGGGGACCCTCTCCGCAGCTTATTTCGGTAAACTCTGCGGCTACTCAGACATCATCGCCTTCGATATGGGGGGCACCACAGCGAAAACCTGCATCATCGAGGATGGCGAGCCCAACATCTCCTTTCGGTTTGAGATCGCCCGGGTCAACAGATCCAAAAAAGGAAGCGGCCTACCCATCCGGACACCCTGCATTGACCTAATCGAAGCGGGGGCCGGCGGGGGAAGCGTCGCTTGCATCGATTCAATGGGCCTACTGAAGGTGGGGCCGGAAAGC
>CAZUHN010000147.1:0-2074 GCA_964620535.1 uncultured Nitrospinaceae bacterium
ACAACACCGTTGATACAGGCCTGGTTCAGTCGTGATTTTCCGGGATCCTCGTCCTACCGCCTCTACGCCCTGTCCAACACCGCTTCCCTGCTCGCCCTGCTGAGCTATCCCTTTGTGTTCGAGCCGCTTTCCTCCAGGAGCGCGCAGTCCTCTTTCTGGGCCATCGGTTTCGGGTTCTTCGCCGCCGCCTCCATGATCTGCGTATGGGCGACCTGGCGGCGCGGCGCAACGGCTTCGGCCTCGCGGGGCGAGGTCGACCCGGCCGGGGGAACGCACCCGCGCCCCACCGCCGGCACGTACGCCCTCTGGCTGGCGCTCCCGGCCTGTGCGGCCGTGGTGCTGCTGGCGGTCACCAATCAGATCACTATGGACCTAGTCGTTCTCCCCTTTCTCTGGGTGCTGCCGCTGTCTTTGTACCTCCTGACCTTCATTCTGAGCTTCGAGGGCGAGCGCTGGTACGCCCGCTCAATATACGTGTCGGCTCTTCTCCCGGCACTCATCGCTGTCCTCTGGATGCTCTCGGCGAGAGAGGAGACAAACGTCCTCTGGCAAATCGTGGCCTTCTCCGTGGTACTATTCGTCTGCTGCATGGTCTGCCACGGCGAGCTCAGCCGCTTGAAGCCCAATCCCAGGTATTCAACATCCTACTACCTGATGATCGCCCTAGGCGGCGCCCTGGGCGGTGTGTTCGTCACGCTCGTGGCACCCTTGATCTTCTTCGATTATCTGGAACTCCACGTCGGTCTGCTGAGCACCGGCGCACTGTGTTTTATTGCCCTCTACGCGGATCAAAGCTCCTGGTTCCACTGCAAACGCGTCTCCTGGGGCGCGCTCCCGCTGATCACCGCCTATGTGATCATTGCGGCGCTGTATGTTGACCACGCTCAGGAACCGCTGGAGTCAGCCATTGTGCGGACACGGAACTTTTACGGCGTCCTCACGGTGCGGCAGCTCTTCGCCGGCTCCCCCGAAGAGCAGCTTCTTCTGCGTCATGGCCGGATTCGCCACGGAACCCAATTCACGGATCCGGACAAGCGCCACCTGGCAACAGGCTACTATTCCAAAAGCAGCGGCGCCGGCCTGGCACTGCGGTACTTCCCGCGCCCGCGCGGGCGGCGCATCGGTCTGGTCGGCCTCGGAGTGGGCACCCTGACGGCCTTCGCCCGCGCGGGCGATCGGATGAGGATCTACGAGATCAACCCGGAGGTCCGGCGTCTGGCCGAGTCGTATTTCACCTATCTGAAGGACTCGCCGGCGGAGATCGAGATCGTCATGGGAGACGCCCGCCTGTCCATGGAGCGGGACTCGCCCCAGGAGTTCGACATCCTACTTCTCGACGCCTTCTCCGGCGACGCCATTCCCGTGCACCTGTTGACGGTGGAGGCCTTCGAGACCTACCTGCGCCATCTCAAGCCCGATGGCGTCATCGCGCTGCTGATTTCCACAGACCATCTTAAATTCGAACCCGTGATCAGACACCTAGCGGACCATCTCGACCTGGAGGCTATCAGAATCGACAATCCCTCCGGACCCAATGGGGACTGGGGTGCCGAATGGATGCTCCTCTCATGGGATATGGATTTTCTCATGTTGACCCCTCTGGCAAACGCCGCCAAGGCCTATGACGAGAGCCACGACCACGTGCGGCTATGGACCGACGACTATACCAGCCTGCTACCGCTACTTAACTTCGAGTGGAAGGGAAGTCCTTTTTGATGTTCCGGTGCGCTTGCATTTGTCGGCCCGGTGACTCATATTGCGCCCTTATGGTGACACGATGATCTATACCTTTACCTTCATCCTGGCATTTTGCAGCATCGCCTACGAGCTACTGCTGGGTCAATCCCTCTCCGCTTTTCTGGGCAATACGGTGCTGCGCTACAGCATCACCATCGGGCTCTACATGCTCTCCATGGGGATCGGCTCTTTGCTGGCGGAAGGGCGCTTCGTGAGACATCCGGTCACGACCCTACTCAAGATCGAGCTCCTGTTGACCGTAACGGGGGGCTTCTCAGTGATCGCCCTCCTTGTCCTTAACTCCGCCGGCATGCCCCCGCTGCTGTTCTCCGCTCTG
>CAZUHN010000148.1:0-7899 GCA_964620535.1 uncultured Nitrospinaceae bacterium
ACCGGGTGTAAAAAACAAAACTGCCCCGCGAAATGACTTGCGGCATGGACTCCCGGACTGGGAAGGCGACAGTCAGTGCGGGCGAAAAAGGAGGACGCTCCCCACGAAATAACTTGCGCCGGGGGGCATGATGGGGCAAAACACGGCAACATGCCCCCTGCCGGGGGAAATATGAGGGGAACGCCCCCTCCCGCATCGCAACCGAGGGAGAAATTCCATTTGAGCGCCCAGCCCGACTCGGTCGGCCTGACCGAAACAAAGCACCTCAAACTCCCCGCGCCCTTTGAGACCCGATCGGGCCGCGTCCTTCCGGGCGTCACCGTGGCCTACGAGACCTACGGCGCGCCGAACCCGGCCGGGGATAACGCCATCCTCGTCATCCACGCCCTCACCGGAGACGCACACGCCGCCGGCCGGCACGGCCCCGCCGACCCCCGCCCCGGGTGGTGGGACCCCATGATCGGCCCCGGCAAGGCCCTCGACACAGAAAAATACTTTGTCGTCTGCTCCAACAACCTCGGCGGCTGCGCCGGGACCACCGGCCCCCCCTCAGCCGACCCCGAAACTGGAAAACCCTACGGCATGACCTTTCCCGTCGTCACGGTGGAGGACACCGTCGATCTCCAGAAGCAACTCCTCGACACCCTCGGGGTCAAGCGACTCGTCACCGCCGTGGGCGGCTCCATGGCCGGGATGCAGGCCCTCGAGTGGGGCTTGCGGTACCCGGACTTCTGCGACTCCGTCATGCCCATCGCCGGGGCCGCCCGCCTCAACCCGATGGCCATCGCATGGGACAAGATCGGCCGCTGCGCCATCATGGCCGACGGCAAGTGGCGCGGGGGGGACTACCCCCCCGGGGACGGCCCCCGCGAGGGCCTGAGCGCCGCCCGCATGATCGGCCACATCACCTACCTGAGCAGCGACATCATGTGGGAGAAGTTCGGCCGCCGCGTCCGGGACGAGGGGAAGCTGCTGGAAAACGTGACCGCCCGCTTTGAGATCGAGAGCTACCTCGACCACCAGGGCGGAAACTTCGTGGACCGCTTCGACGCCAACTCCTACATCTACCTCTCCCGTATGATGGACCTCTACGACGCCACCCTCGGCCACTCCTCGCTCGAGGCCGCCCTTGCACGCATGCGGGCGAAGTGCCTCCTCGTCTGCTTCCTCTCGGACTGGCTCTACCCGCCGCACTGCAGCATCGAGATCGCCGAGGCCCTCGGGCGTCTGGGGCGGGAGGTTGAATTGCACAACGTCGAGTCCTCCTACGGGCACGACGCCTTCCTCGTCCAGTACGGGCAGCTCACCGCCATCGTGAGCGATTTTCTCCGCCGCCTCGAGGCCGGCGGGCCGATCGGGATCGACGCCTGCCCCATACCGGCGGGGACGCGCCGCTTCGTCCTCAGTTTCACCAAGGATCAGGTGCGCCTTCCCGTCCTCTGGGAGATCGGTCAGAATTCCAAGATCACCATCAACATCATCCGGGGGGACGTCTCGGGCGAGTCCGGCTGGCAGGTCTGCGAATTCGAGGGAGAAGAAGAAGAGATCCAGCGCACCGTCGCCCACTGCCGGGACCGCGGCATCTGGGCCGACCCCGGCGGCATCACCGATATCGACTTCGACCGGGCCGAGGTTGTGTGAGGGAGGATCCTACTCGGCCCTCCCCTCCATCGGGGCCATGCGCCTACCGGGCGCCCTTGAGAGAGCCGATGTCATCGAAGCCGGGGCCCGTCACGTCGGCCCGCTCTTTGGGGTCCGCGTGCCGGGCGAGAAGGACGCGCAGAAAATATGCTTTCACACAATACCCGGCTTCCCCAAATTAATATGGAGGCGAAATCCGATCAGCGAAATGGGCCGGGCGCAGCGGTCTATGCCTCCTCCGGGAAACGGCTCTCCTTCATTCATCGTGTTCCGGGCGGGCATTTACCCGCCTTGCCCGGAGCGGCCTCCGATGCTACTATCACCTTGGCCGTGTGCGACAGGCGCAGGCGGCAGACATCCTTGGGAGCCGCGCATCGCATTTTAGAAAGGCGCTCTCCATATTGCTTCATCAGGAGAAATAAAGTGGCAGAAGGTACAGTAAAGTGGTTCAACGACTCAAAGGGGTTCGGGTTCATTTCGCGGGAAGACGGTGACGACGTGTTCGTCCACTTCTCCGCCATCGCGGGGGAGGGATTCAAGTCCCTTCAGGAGGGGGATAAAGTCACGTTCGAAATCACTGAAGGGGCGAAGGGGCTTCAGGCGACGAACGTGCAAAAAGGCTAAGAGACTTTTCGAACCGGAACCCAATAAGAGGGCGGCCTTTGCAGGCCGCCCGGGCGGGCTCACCTTGACGTGCCGCAAATCACCTCGCGGAAACCCCTTCCTCCCACCTTCTCTATGGCGCGCGTTTATTGCGGGGCGCGAATCCGGTCCCTGGGAAAACCCCCAAATAAAGGAAAACGCATTCCTCGCTGGGGAAATTCCCCCTACTCGGGGCGGTATCTCCCCTGCCGGCAGCGTCCCGCACCCGCGGCGGGCGGCCCCCTCAGAGGATGGGGCCGCCCGCCCAGGACGGCGCCGTCCGCAAAGCCGCACCGGCCGGGGGTAGGCGGTGGCGATCCTGTGCCCAAAAGGGTGAATTCCATGTAAGGCCTGCCCCTCCTTGACGCCCCTCGAACCCGCAGATCATTCCGAGGTGAAACGTAGATCCACGGCGGGCGCGGGTGTCGCGATAGGACTCTTGGCTTTGAGCACCGCCTCCCGGCCCCCGTGGCGTGCAATCATCGCAGACTGGTCCTCTTTTGCCCGCCGGTCCACGGCCTCGGGGTCGAGCATCCCCCGAAGGATGGCCTCAAACTCCCTCAACATGTCCTGGTGGCCGGAGTGCGCGGCGAGGTCACTCAACTCCTCCGGGTCCGCATCGAGGTCGAAAAGCTCGGGCGGAAAACCCAGGTAGTGGATGTACTTGAACCGGCCCCGGCGGAGCATGAACACCCCGCTCTTCGACCCCGCGGCGTGATACTCGCTGAAGACAACCCGGGCAGGGTCATCCGGGCCGCGGGCGATCCCGAACAATGACTCCGCCGGGAGGACCCGGTCGTCCGGACCGGGCGGTTCCCCCACGCACTCCAAGATAGTGGGATAGAAATCAATCAGCGAGACGGGGGTCGAGACCACCCTGCCGCGGGGAACCTCCGCCCCCGAGAGGACGAGGGGGACGCCGGCCGATTCCTCGTACATTGTGGATTTTCCCCACAGCCCCCGCGCGCCCAGGTTGTCTCCGTGGTCGCTGACGTAGGCCACCCGGGTGCTCTCCTCGAGGCCGGCGTCCTCCAGAACGCGTAGGATTTTTCCCACGTTTTCGTCCATGAAACTACACAGACCGTAATAGGCCGAGATTGCGGTCCGTCGCCGTTCATCGTCCTCGAAGAAGCGGTCAAAGGCGTAGGAATTCTCGAACGCTTCCCACCAAGGGTGAAAGGGCCGAGGATCCTTTCGGCGCTTGGGTGGGGGGATCCGATGCAGGGGGTACAACTCAAAAAACTCTGGAGGGGAGATGAAAGGGTAGTGCGGACACACAAAGGAGACAAAAAGCAGCCAGGGGCGCCCTCCGAATTTCGGGGCCTTGCTCTCCAGCCACCGGCAGGCGAGCCGGGTGATGGTACGGTCGTAATCAAGGTACGAAGTATTCCCGGGGCCGACCCGCGCCGCAAGATCCTTGCTCTGGGGTTTTTCCGGAAATACATCCCGGATCGATCCCTGCAAATCGCCTGCGCCGCCCAGTACATGCATGGGAACGATCTGCTCGTCGATGCCCGTCGGATCGGTGGGTTTGCGATAGTGGAGTTTTCCGATAGAGGTGACCCGGTGGCCCGTCGCCTGAAGGCGGTGCCCCCACCCCTGTACGCGCCCATCGTAAGGGAAGGCGAAGTCCCAATTGCCAGTCTCATGAATATAGCGGCCCGTGGCGAAGCTGGCCCGGGCGGGAACGCAAATCGGGCAATTCGTATAAGCGGAATCGAACCGGGTGCCGGCGGCCGCCAGCCGGTCGATGTGGGGGGTTTTCACCAAGGGATGGCCGTAGCAGCCGAGCGCTTTGGGGTTGTGCTCGTCCGACATGATTAAGAGCAGGTTGGTGGGGCGCACCGCCATACGAGGACCTTCGATTTGAGGCAAACCTTCCACACGGCCGCCAGGGATAAAGCGATGAACCGATTCATCCGCCCGATGACCACGAACTTCCTAAATCTATTGTCAAAAGCGAATCGCCGAAATTGTATCGGAAAGCTCAGGCAACTGGCTCCCCGGCGCAGCTCCTCCGGTGCAATTTCACCCCCCCCTCCCGGCATGTCCCCAGTGAGAATGCGACGAAATCCCCCCCCCGCCCTCCCGGGCCATCTAGGAGATATGCCCTCATTTCATATGAATATGAAATTAATTAAATACATAGGTTAATATAATGAACTCATTGTTGTACTATTTGACTTATAAGCCTTGAACCCACTATTTAAATTGGAATTTACGTTTATTTCATTATCGCTTATGGAGTTCCCCGGCCAAATAATACTGGAACGAAGAAACTCCAGCCATCGACCCGCTCGGAGGGAAGGAAGGCGAGAGCCTAAACGCCCGATGCCGGGAATCGGCCGGGGAACCAACCAGGAGAAATCATGATGCGCATCGCACCGAGACACGTATTGACTGCCATCTTGCTTCTAGGCGCTCTCGCTCTCGCCAGCTCCTCTTCCTTTGCCGCGGTGGGAAAGGGCGATTGGCTTGTGCGCGTCCGGAGGATCTCCCTCAACCCCGACGACAGTAGCGAGGGGTTCAAGCTCGATCTCACGACGGGCAAGGTTGGGGTATCGACCGACCTCGTCCCCAAGGTGGATATCACCTACATGCTCACCAATAATCTTGGGATGGAGTTCATCACGGCGACAAACAAGCACAATCTCAAGGGAAGAGACGAGATCCCCAACCTCGGCGTCATCGGGAGGCAGGCCTGCTCCCTCCCACCATGACCCTGCAATACCACCTGTTGCCCGATTCTCCCTTCCGCCCGCTTCCCATCCCTTTACCTGAACCGCCCCGGGTCCCGCCAACTGCGATCTGCTCGGTTTGCGCGCCCAACAGAGAAGCCTCCCGCCGAATCATCAACTTCCGGCCTGGAATTTCCCGGCGCAATCCTATACTTTGAAAAATGCACCAAATCGGGATAAAAGGGAATAAAGAACATTAGGGAAATTCAGCAATTTGCCGATTCCGGCAAAACCGAGGAGGCCACCGCGTGAGCGATACGCCAGAGCCTATCATCGTGATGAAATACTCCGACTACACCTGACCCTTTTGCTATGTCGCCACCGTAGGTGGCACCCCCCTCCTGGAGCGGGAGCCGGATGTATCGGTGGAGTGGGTGAGTTGGGAGGGCCGCCCCCCGGGCCAGCCCTTCGCCGGCTACTCCGAGGAACAAAAGCGGGAAAGATACGAAACCCAGCACAAGCCCCTCGCCGAGAAGTACGGCGTCCCCATCCGGCTGGCGGGGCCAGACTACCGGACCACGAACGCCCACCTCGCCACCTTCTACGCGCGGGACAAAGGAGACTACAAATCCTTCCGCAACCGCATCTACCGGGCGCGCTGGGTCAAGAACCTCGACCTCGAGAGCCCCGAGGTGCTCGCCCGACTAGGCGCTGAGGAGGGACTCGACGGGGAGAAGATCAAGAAGGTCATCGCCGAGAAGCGCTACCTCGGCTCCCTGCACAGCCAGCGCGCCCAGGGCAAGGCCGCCGGGATTTACGGCATCCCCTCTTTCATCGTGGAGGGGAAGATCTTCTGGGGGGCGGACGTCATCGACGATGTGCAGGCCGCCGTCGCCCGGGTGCGGGAGGCGCGGTTGAAGGAGAAAGAAGAGTAGCCACCGGGGGAAAGTTCTAACGCGCGTTCGGCAACCCACCGGGCGGGCGCAGGGGAAAGGAGCGCAGGACATGGAAGCAATCAAGCGGAAGGCGGCGGAGTTCATCGACACCCGACTGCCCAGGGCCGAGGAGATCGCTCGCGAAATCTGGGGCTACGCCGAGACCGCCCTCGAGGAGTACAAGTCCTCGAAGCTGCTCGCCGACGCGCTCGAGGAAGAGGGTTTTGAGGTCCAAAGGGGGGTGGGGGACCTTACTACAGCCTTCATCGCCCGCTGGGGCGAGGGGGGACCCGCCGTGGGCCTGTTGGCCGAGTACGACGCCCTTCCCAACTGCGGAGAAACTCCGGACCAGACTGGACACGGCTGCGGGCACAACCTCCTCGGCACCGGGACGATATTCGCCGCCGTCGCGGCGGCCCGCGCTCTCCGGGAGGCGAACCGCCCGGGGCGGATCGTCTGCTACGGCTGCCCCGCTGAGGAGACCGTCGAAGGCAAAGTCTACATGGCGCGGGACGGCGCCTTCGAAGGGCTCGACGCCGTCATGGCCTGGCATCCGCTCGACCAGTCCCGCACCCTCGGGGGAAGTTCCAACGCCCTCGATTCCATGATCTTCGAGTTCTTCGGTAAGACCGCCCACGCCGCCTTCGACCCCTGGGAGGGGCGAAGCGCCCTGGACGCGGTAGAGGTCATGAACTACGGCGTCAACATGCTGCGCGAGCACATGACCGAGGACGCCCGCATCCACTACGTCATCAAGAGCGGGGGGGTTGCGCCCAACGTGGTCCCTTCCTACGCCAAGGTCTGGTACTTCGTCCGGTCCGCCAAGCGCGCGCAAGTGAAGGAGTTGGTGGAGCGTGTGATGAACTGCGCCAAGGCGGGGGCGCTGGCCTCCGGGACCGAGATGAAGATGACCCGGGTCACCGCGGTGTACGAAGCCCTCACCAACCAGGGCATCGTGCAGTGCCTCCAAAGAAACCTCGAAGCCGTGGGCGCCCCCCGCTTCACCGAGGAGGAGAAGAAATTCGCGCACGGCCTCGGCTTCGATGCGCCGCTCTCGGAGGAAGTCTCTCCTCTCGATCCCGAAGACATCCGGGCGAGCAACGACCTGGGGGATGTGAGCTGGCTGGCCCCCTTCGGATGGCTCTACATCACCTGCCACGCGCCCGGCACCCCGGTGCACAGCTGGCGCGCCGCCCAGCAGTACGGGAACACCCTGGGTGAGAAGGGAATGATCGTGGGAGCGAAATCGCTGGCGACGGCGGCCCTCGAGCTCACCCTGGACCCGGAGGTGCTGAAAAAGGTACGGGCGGAGTTCGAGGAAAAAACGCGCGAATTCACCTACGAGTCTCCGATCCCCAAGGAGCGAAAGCCCGACCCGGAACTCACGAAGTAAAAGACGCAGACAGGTGCACGCGGGGCGATATCGAGGATGGGAACCTCGCCAATCCTCCCCTCCGGCGGGAGCCGGGGGCAAAACCGCTTCCGTTACTTACTTCCCTTTCTTCTTCACGGGCATCTTCTTCGGGAAGGCAAGCTTGAACCATTGCTGAGTGAGCATGCTGGCTGAGTCGAGGTCGCGACCCGGAATGAAGGCGATGGGCTCCTTCGGCCGGGCGCCGTCCTTCTCCAGCATGAAAACATCTACCCCGAAACCGTAGAGTTCCGAGTCCCGCTCCTCCAGATGATATTGCACCCCATTGTGGGAGAGCTCCGGCATCGATCCTCTCCTTCGCGAAGACGGTTCTTCTCGAATTCGAGCTTGCGGTAAAATGGAAAACTCGGCGGCGCGCCGGGGATAAAGCCCGGACGGGGGGCATCTTAGCGAATCTGCGCGCCCGGCGTAAACCCGATCGCCTGATCTCTCGGCGTCCCCGGAAACCTTCCGCGCTCCCCCTCCCTTCGGAAATATTGACCTCTTTCCCGGGGCTGTGCTAAAGCCGTGGGCTGCGGGCCGTTAGCTCAGCGGAAGAGCGCCGCCCTCACACGGCGGAAGTCACTGGTTC
>CAZUHN010000149.1:0-1836 GCA_964620535.1 uncultured Nitrospinaceae bacterium
CCCAGTCTAACTTGGGGGTCATGTACGACCTTGGCCGGGGTGTGCCGCAGGACTACGCGGAGGCGGTGAAGTGGTACCGATTCGCGGCCTGGCAGGGAAATGCCAAGGCCCAGTACAACCTGGGGCTCATGTACAAAAGGGGCCGGGGCGTGCCTAAGGACTACGCGGAAGCGCACAAGTGGTTCAATCTCGCGGCATCCCGAGGGCACAAAGAAGCCGTCAAGAACCGGGGAATTGTTTCTCGGCTGATGAGCCGAGATCAGATTGCAGAGGCGCAGAGGCTGGCGCGGGAGTGGAAGCCGAAGCCGTGGAGCGTCCTGAAAAAGACGCTTGACAGGAGGTACCGCCCGGGGAAGGGTAAATTGTTCGTGTTTTGAGAAATGGAGAGCGTTGCCATCCGGATGCTCAGCTTGAGAAGCAGCTCATTCGCTATCCGTTCCTCCCTCCACAACGGATTCTCCCGGGCCATTCGCCGAATCAGCGCCTTGATCTCTTCAGAAATGGTGAGCCTTCCATTCTCGACTTCCATCGCCAAAACATCCTGAAGCCTTCGCGGTGCCAGCGGATGAGGGTATTTGGCTGAACGATGGCCAACGCGCCCTTCCAGTCGAAAAGGCTAGGCAGGGCCACCAGAGTAAAACGGCTTGCCGGATCGATTCGACCAAGCTTAACGCCTCGTTCTTTATAGAAGGTCAGTTGTTTCCGGAGAAAATATTTTTCAGCAGACAGCTTACTTCGGCAGCGTCTGAGGTGGACGAGTACCTGGAAGCTATGGCGCGCGAAAAGCGCCACCCCATCCGGCTCGAGATCGAGCGCCTATACCCCGTTGGAGGATGACGTCTTTTTCAGAGTGTGATCACCTGATCAGGCGGGTTGTCCGAGAGGGCATCATAGAGGTCCGGAAAGCATCCAGCGAGGACGTTGTCGACCGTCCCGCTCACCTTGCAGTTGCCGGGCACACCGGTGGCGAGGCCGCGTTCGAGCGCACACTGGTCGCACATCATGAGCAGGATATTCTGCTCCCCGGCGACCTTGGAAAGTTTTTCGCCGATAGGATCTCCTTTACGGAGAATAAAGTTGTTGTCGTCAAAAAACATCATCCCGATGACTTCGACTCCGTGCATCTTGGCTTCGAGCTGAGGCAGGATCATCTTTCCCAATTTGTAGCTGGCCGTATGGCCGGACGTTGCGAAGACGTACGCCACTTTCATTGCGGACTCCCTTCTCAAAAGTGCCATGAAAAACGATTGCCGATTTTGCATGGAAAAATCGGGTTTGAAAACTGACATGCCCTGATAGTGGTACCATTCCCTATGTTAGTCCTGTAGTCATGGCCGGAGGGCAGAGCGGAACGTAGCCCGGAGGCCATGGCTCTATCGTCTCGGGTGCCGGCGGCCCGTAGCCGAGCGCGCTGTGAGGTCTTAGCTGATTGTAGGTCCGCCGCCACCGGCTGACCAGCATTTTCGCCTCATCCAGCGTATCGAAGATTTCCCGATTCAGAAGCTCATCTCGCATCTTCCCGATGAATGATTCCACGTGGCCGTTCTCCCATGGGCTGCCTCGCTCGATGAACAGCGTCTTCACACCAAGACCCGAGAGCCAAGGGGTTCCGGTTCCCTGTCCGTGAAATGTCCTCATGGGAATCCGGGCAAAGGTGCGTTCAGGCGGCATCCGCCATGTTGCGGGAGGGGAAGGCCCCGCCCCTGGTGCGTGCTAGAATGATCATATGAAAGATAAGCCCTTCCCGCTGGAGGAGAAAGGCCTGGCGCGCGTAGGGCGGCCGGGCGGGTAGGGGGAGGAAAACCCGATGATGGAAAGCCACAGATCAGGAAAATT